>JAFRPC010000003.1 GCA_017429325.1 Oscillospiraceae bacterium
CTGTTGTATAATCCATGGTGAAACCTCGGGTTTGATTAAGTAAGTACATCCGGCAAGATGCTTCTTTATCCTACTTCGAGGTTTCGTTTTATTCAATTGTCAACTTTGCTCATCCCACAAGAAAAGTGATTGAGCCATAATACTTGAAAAAAGCTGTAAAGAAACAAAGAAACAAATGAATACTATGAAAGCATTTTTCTTGACTTTTTCTCCTTTTTCATATATCATAAATTTTGGTGAGGTATCACCAAATACAAGAAAAAGGAAGTGAACATCCATGGACGCGGGGAGTAGCGGCGGCACATCAGGCCGAAGTCCCACCGACGGAATTCCCTTGTGTGCCAGGGAGTTCCCTTAACCTCGGCCAACGTGCCTGCTTTTCACGTTCCCTGAATGACGACTGTACCGTGGCGCACAATGTGCGCCGCTGCCGGAAGCTGAAAAACGACCGGAAGCTGTCAAACAAAAACTGAAAAGGAGGAATTCCAATGGCAGAACATACCGTGATCATGGAGAATACCCTGCGCAAGCTGCTGGCGGAGAAGAAGTACAGCACCCTGCGGGAGATCCTGATCACCATGAACCCGGCGGACATTGCCGCCATCTTCAACGAGCTGGAGGAGGACCGGCTTCCTCTGCTCTACCGTCTGCTCCCCAAGGAGCTGGCGGCGGACGTCTTTGTCGAAATGGACCAGGAGGCCCAGGAGCTCCTGATCCGCGGCTTCTCGGACTCCGAACTGAAGGCCGTCATCGACGAGCTCTTCGTGGACGACGCCGTGGACATCATCGAGGAGATGCCCGCCACGGTGGTCCGCCGTATACTGAGCCAGGCCGACCCCGAGATGCGCAAGTCCATCAACGAGATCCTGCGCTATCCCGAGAGCTCCGCCGGCTCCATCATGACCACCGAGTACATCTCCCTGCGGCCCCAGATGACCGTCGCCGAGGCCATCACCCGCATCCGCCGCACCGGAATCGACAAGGAGACCATCTACACCTGCTACGTCACCAAGGACCGCACCCTGATCGGCGTGGTCACGGTGAAGGATCTGCTGCTGTGCAGCGACGACGACAAGCAGATCGCCGACATCATGATCGACAAGGTCATTTCGGTCAATACCCACGACGACCAGGAAGAGGTCGCCCAGATGTTCTCCAAGTACAACTTCATGGCCCTGCCCGTGGTGGACGGCGAAAACCGCCTGGTCGGTATCGTCACCTTCGACGACGCCATGGACGTCATGGAAGAAGAGGCCACCGAGGATATCGAAAAGATGGCCGCCATCATCCCCTCGGAGAAGCCCTACATGAGCATGAGCCCCTTCGAGATCTGGAAAAAGCGCATCCCCTGGCTGATGCTCCTCATGGTGTCGGCCACCTTCACCGGCATCATCATCTCCCACTTCGAGGACGCCCTGGCCAAGCTGGTCATTCTGACCGCCTTCATCCCCATGCTGATGGACACCGCCGGCAACTCCGGCTCCCAGGCCTCCGTCACCATCATCCGCGGTCTGAGCCTGAATGAGCTGGAATTCGGCGACATCCTCCAAATCATCTGGAAGGAGGTCCGCGTGGCGGTCCTCTGCGGCCTGAGCCTGGGGGTGGCCTGCTTCGGCAAGATCCTTTTGGTGGACTATCTGATCCTGGGCAGCTTCGCCGAAGTCACCATGTCCAGCCCCTTCCTGATCATCGGCGTTATCTGCATCACCCTGTCCATCACGGTGCTCTTCGCCAAGATCGTGGGCTGCTCCCTGCCCCTCTTCGCCAAGAAGCTGGGCTTCGACCCGGCGGTCATGGCGAGCCCCTTCATCACCACCATCGTGGACGCCCTCTCCCTGCTGGTCTACTTCGGCGTGGCGAACCTGTTTTTGCCGCTATAAATATCCGTGAAAAATGCGTAGTAGGGCGGCCAGACCTCTGGCCGCCGCGCTTTTCGCTTTTTGGGAGTTCGTATGCTCAGATACAAATGCTTGATCTTAGACCATGACGACACGGTCATGGACTCCACGGCCCACGTCCACCATCCGGCCTTCCTGGTCTCCCTGGCGGAGCTTCGCCCGGGGCACACCAGAACACAGTAGGGGACGGTTCTGTGTGTTGCCGAACACATAGAACCGTCCTCTACGTGTGTTGAGTGTGTTGAGGACAATGACCTATGACAACGATCATTTTCGTCCGCCACGCGGATTCCAACCGCCGGAACCACGACGAGCTGCTCCGGGAGCTGTCGCCCAAGGGGATGGAGGACCGGAAGCGCGTCACGGAGTACCTGGCCGGAAAGGGGATCGACGCCGTGCTGTCGAGCCCCTACCGAAGGGCCGTGGATACCGTCGCAGACTTCGCGCAGCGGTACGGCGTTAAGATCGAGCTCGCAGACGGCTTCCGGGAGCGGGAGGTCTCCGGCTGGCTCGAAGACTACGCCGCCTTCGTCAAACGGCAGTGGGAGGACTTCGACTACCGGCGGCCCGGGTGCGAGAGCCTGCGGCAGGCCCAGCGCCGATGTATCGCCGCCCTGGAAGCGGTGCTGCGGCAGTACGCCGGAAAGACCGTCGCTATCGGCAGCCACGGAACAGCCATCAGCGCCGTCGTGAACTACTACGACAGCTCCTTCGGGTACAGGGAGTTCGAGCAAATCGAGCCCGTGATGCCCTGGATCGTGGAGCTCGATTTCAATGAAAGCGGGACCTGCACGGAGCTCCGGCAGCTTGACCCCTGCCGATGCGCTCCGGCGGACCGAATAGAGGGACCGACAGTATGCTCAGATACAAATGCCTGATTTTGGACCATGACGACACGGTCATGGACTCCACGGCCCACGTCCACCATCCGGCCTTCCTGGTCTCCCTGGCGGAGCTTCGCCCGGGGCACACCATCACGCTGGAGGACTATTTCCGGGTGAACTTCCACCCGGGCTTCGTGGAATACTGCCGGGACGTTTTGGGCTTCACCGAGGCAGAGCTGGCCCGGGAGGTGGAGATGTGGAAGGAATACGTCCGGGACCACGTCCCCGCGGTCTACCCCGGCATGGCCCGCATCATCCGCCGCCAGAAGGAGGCAGAGGGCCTGGTCTGCGTGATCTCCCACTCCTTCGACTACAACATCCGCCGGGACTACGAGGCCAACGGCCTGCCCGCGCCCGACGCGGTCTACGGCTGGGAGCTGCCCCCGGCGCTTCGCAAGCCCGACCCCTGGGCCCTGCGGCAGGTGCTGGAGCGCTTCGCCCTGGCGCCGGAGGACTGCCTTGTGGTGGACGACCTGAAGCCCGGCTACGAGATGGCCCAGGCCCTGGGCGTCCCCTTCGCCGCCGCCTGCTGGGCTTACGACGTGCCCGAGATCCGGGCCTTCATGGAGGCCAACTGCGCCCTGTCCTTCGAGGACCCCGCGGACCTGGAGGCCTACCTGTTCCCCACCCCGTAGGGGCCGACGCCTCGACGGCCCGCCGTACCCGCCCCGTAGGGGCCGGCGCCTCGACGGCCCGCCGTACCTTGCTCCCGCCTGTAGGGGCGGTCATTGGCCGCCCGCCGTTCCCCGCCCGGACGAGGCAACAGGCAACGGGCAACAGGCAACAGGCCCGCCTGTAGGGGCGGTCATTGGCCGCCCGCCGTACCCTGCCCCCGCCTGTAGGGGCGGTCATTGGCCGCCTGCCGTACCCTGCCCCCGCCTGTAGGGGCGGTCATTGGCCGCCCGCCGTTTCCGCCCGTAGGGGGCGGCCCCCGGACGCCCCGCTCCGCCGTCGGGAAAAATGTAGGGAGGCATCCCCTGATGCCTCCGCCCACCGACAAAAAAGGAGAACAAAGCATGAAAAAACGCTATCAACCACCGCTCTGGATGCGGGTCCTGCCGATCGTCATCCTCGTACTTGTCACCGCCATCGTCGCGGTGGCCCTTTGGAACGCCTTCGGACCGGGTAAAACGCCCCCCTCCGAGCCGGTTTCCGAGCCGCAGACCCAGACCGCCGCTCCCACCGTGGACAGTACCGCCCAGCCGGAAAGCAGCGCCCAGCCGGATACTACCGCCCAGCCGGAGACTGCCGCGCCGACGACGCAGCCTGTCGAAACGACGGCCCTCCCCGCAGCGCCGGAGCCCGAGACGGCAGCGCTCCGCTTCTCCGAGGAGGAGGTCAGAGCGGTCCTGCAAGAATACCTGCGGCTGAAAGGCGCACTGGAGGGCTCCCCGGAGGGGATGCTGGTCGAGCTGGGGCTGTGGAGCTTTGACCGGGAGGCGGAGCTGCTGCCCAACAACTACCGAAAGACCGACATCCCCTATGCGGAATATCGGGAAAAAATGCTTCAAATCATGACGGAGGACTGGCTGGAAGGGAGCTTCCAGTTTGACGGCAAGGGCCTGGGCGATTCTGTCTTCAAGGAAGAGGACGGCTGGCTGTGCTTCTATGAAGCCGGCGCCACCGGCGGAGCCTATGAGCTCGGCAGCCTGACGCCCCGGGAAGGCACGGAGGGCGAATACCTCGCGGAGGTCTATTCCTGCAACGAGGACGGGAGCCGCGAGCTGTGGACCGCAGAGCTCCATGTCGCCGAGGCCGAAGGCCGCTGCGTCATCGCCGCATACCAGACGCTTGCTGCGGAGTGAATTTGTATGCAGAAACGCAAAAATGAGTATATGCAGAAACGCAGGAATGTGTATGCGGAAACGCAAAAATGAATGTATGCGCAAACGTAAAAAAATGAGGCTCTTGACGAAACGGGAGAAACGTGATACAATACTCCCGCACGCCGCTGTGTTGGAATAGGTAGACAAAGCGGACTTAAAATCCGCCGGTAGCGATACCGTACCGGTTCGAGTCCGGTCAGCGGCACCAGCAAAAGGCACTTGCGAAAGCAAGTGCTTTTTGCAATGATATCCGTCCATGCCGGAGATATGTCTTCGGCATGATATCGCCCTTCGGGTGGTGATATACGCCTTCAGCGTATGATAAGGAACGGGGTAATTGTTCAGTCGCCCGTAGGGGCCGATGCCTACATCGGCCCTACCTACCGATTTTTGCCTGCAAGCGAGGGCGGATGTGGGCATCCGCCCCTACGACGAAGGGGGCTACTGAATAGATACGGAACGGGTATCATATCATTTTACTCCTGCGGAGCAAACTATCATACTTGCAGCGCAAGTATATCCTATCGCGTCAGCGATATAGCATTCGTCAGCGTGATAATCAAGCCTGTTTCCCTTGTTGGAGGCTGGCTTCTTTTTTTGTATAGCCCTTCCATCAGCGCCTCCCTCGGATGTGCCAATTTTCTGTTTTTTTAAGCTTCGGGAATCTGCTGTGTCAGAGGATGCGGAGGCCTATTCTGAACCGGAAAGGATTCCCTCGAGGGCCTGGGCGGAGCGCACCTTGTAGCTGTAGTCCAGATGCAGGAAGACGGTTTTGACAGACGGATGATCGGAGAGAAACTGCGCTAAGGCCACGGGGACGACCTTCTCCCGTTTCTGTGTATCGATTCAGTCACCCCTTTCTTCGTAGGGGCGGTCATTGGCCGCCCGCCGTCCCACGCCGGAGGGCGGCCAGACCCTGGACGCTGCACACCTTTCTGTAGCGCCGACAATCTGTCGGCCCAGGCCGATTGATAATCGGCGCTACCGATTTGCGGTGCGGGCAACCTGTCCGCCGTCCCCTGCCTGTAGCGCCGACAATCTGTCGGCCCAGGCCGATTGATGATCGGCGCTACCGATTTGCGGTGCGGGCAACCTGCCCGCCGTCCCCCGCCTGTAGCGCTGACAATCTGTCGGCCCAGGCCGATTGATAATCGGCGCTACCGATTCGCGGTGCGGGCAACCTGCCCGCCGTCCCCCGCCTGTAGCGCCGACAATGGGAGCTTAGTATCAGTTCCTCAAAGAGGCCGTTCCGAGGAGTTCCTCGGCGATCCGGCGTTTGCTGACGCAGCGGTCCATAGCCTGTTTCTCCAGGAAGCGGTGCGCCTCCGGCTCGCTCATGCCTCGCTGCTCGATGAGCAGCCATTTGGCGCGATTCAAAAGATGGATCTCCTGCATCTTCTGTTCCACGGTCTGCGTGCTCTCTTCCATCCTGCGAAGGCGCTCTCTTGCCGCGGTCATCCATTCCAGAGCCCTGGTCAGGGCTTGCTGCGTCGTGGGCTTCGGCAGGGTAAAAACGCCGCGATCCACCACCTGGCTGTGGATCTCCTCCTGTAGGGCCGCCCGGACCAGCATCAGGACCACCGTCTGCTGATTTCCGCATTGCGCAATGGAAAAGGCGGTGCCGAAGTCGTCCGGCAGAGGCGCGTTGACGATGACCAGGTCGTAGACCCGCTCCAGGGCGGCACGCTTCGCCGCGCTGACGGAGGGCACGGTCCGAATGGGTCCGTAGGCAGAC
Source organism: Oscillospiraceae bacterium (assembly GCA_017429325.1). GTDB lineage: Bacteria > Bacillota > Clostridia > Oscillospirales > Oscillospiraceae > JAFRPC01. The sequence continues at coordinate 6,344 of JAFRPC010000003.1, forward strand.
GCCGGAAGCAGACCGGTGATCGCCTGATTGAACCGGTCGGAATCAGACACCAGCAAAACGCTGTAGCATTGCTGAGAGAAAACCATAGATCGCCCCTCCTCTCCTTGAAATGCGGTTTACGCGCCGTTATCTTGCGCAGTAGGCGTCGATCAGCATCTGCGGCAGATGCCTGCGGACAAAGGCGCTGTCCCGGGCCAGCTGTGCAGCTTCCGCGTGATCCTGCGGCAGGCGTTTGAGCTGTCTGAGCACACTCGCCTCCGCGGCATAGAGATTCCGGTCCGTTGCGGGGGGCAGGGTCAATCCGGCCTCCATACCGTCCATGGCGGCGTGGATCAGCAGGGCAAACGACAGATAGGGATTTGCGCCGGGATCGGGGGAGCGCAGCTCCGCACGCCGGAATTCTCCCTCCGCCGCCGGGACCCGCACCAGCTGGGAGCGGTTCTCGCTGGACCAGGAGACGTATTTCGGCGCCTTGTCCCGCCCCAGACGCGCATAGGAAGCTTCCGTGGGATTCAGAAACACGGTGATATCGGGGACAAACTCCAGAATCCCGGCGATCATATGGGGCAGCAGATCCGCTCCGGACGCCGCCTTGACCGACATATTCATGTGGAAGCCGCTGCCCGGTGCGTCGTCCAGCGGACGGGGCGAGAAATCGGCGAACAGGCCATTCCTGGCCGCGACGGTCTTGACGACCGTGCGGAAGGTCATGGCGTTGTCCGCGGCGGTGAGGGCGTCGGAGTAGCGGAAATCGATCTCATTCTGGCCGGGGCCCTCCTCATGGTGGGCGCCCTCCGGTGTGATATTCAGCGCCTGCAGCAGCATACAGATTTCCCGCCGGATGCCCTCGCCCTTGTCCTCCGGCGCGGCGTCCATATAGGAAGCCCGGTCGTAGGGCTGCCTGGTGGGCTCGCCCCGGTCGTCGAGCTGGAACAGATAGAATTCCAGCTCCGCGCCGAAAGAGAATTGCAGCCCTGCCTGTTTGGCCCTCTCGACTGCGTCCGCCAAGATCGCACGGGTATCGTTTTCAAAGCGGCGCCCGTCCGGATAGGTCACGCTGCAGCGCAGCTCTATTAGCTTTCCCTGCTCGGGCCGCCAGGGCAGGAGGGTCAGGCTGTCCGGGATCGGATGCAGGAACAGGTCCGAGTGGACCTCCCCGCCGAAGCCCCGGATGGCAGAGGCGTCGATGGCAATCCCGCCGGAAAAGGCGCGGGGCAGCTCTGTCGGCAAAATCGCAAGATTCTTCTGCCGTCCGAAGACATCGCAGAAGGAAAGATGGATAAATCGGACGTCTTCCTCCTGCACGAAGGCCTGCACGTCTTCTCTGGAATACCGCATAAGAATTCCTCCCGATCCGATTTTTTCGTATTATACTACAGAAAAGACCAAAAGAAAAGGGGCTTGACAAATAAAAACTCATTTTATATAATACTTCGGTAAAAGGCAATGGAGTCTTTGGGGCCACGGTCCCAGTGCCCCCATTGCCCTTTTTGTTCCTGACAAACGGAGCTGACAAAGAATTATCCGGAGTGGAAGCATCGGAAGGAGACACGGCATGGAAAAGATTCTGGTATTGGATTTCGGCGGGCAGTACAACCAACTGATTGCCCGGCGGGTGAGAGAGCTGCACGTGTTCGCGGAGATCAAGGCATACGATCGCATCGCCCCGGCGCAGATCCTGGAGGAGGGCTACCGGGGCGTCATCTTCACCGGCGGACCAAACAGCGTTTACGACTCCGCCTCCCCCCATTACGACCCCGCCGTGTTGGAGCTGGGCATCCCGATCCTGGGGATCTGCTACGGCGACCAGCTCCTGGCCTGGATGTCCGGCGGCGAGGTCAGCCCCGCCGCCCAGGCCGGGGAATACGGAAAGACGGAACTGACGGCAGAGGAGCATCCTCTCTTTCGCGGCGTTCCCAGGAAAAGCGTCTGCTGGATGAGCCACCGGGACTATATCAGCCGCACGCCTCCCGGTTTTTGTACCCTGGCCGTGACAGACCACTGCCCCTGCGCCGCCATGGGCGACGACAGGCGAAAGCTCTACGGCGTACAGTTCCACCCGGAAGTCACCCACACGGAGTACGGCGGCACGATCCTGCACAACTTCCTCTACGATATTTGCGGCTGTCGGGGCGATTGGAGCATGGAGGACTACGCGGAGCGGGCCGTGGAAGGCCTTCGGGAGCGGCTGCGGGACAAGACCGTGCTCCTGGCCCTCTCCGGCGGCGTGGACTCCTCCGTGGCGGCTCTGCTGCTGCACCGGGCTGTGGGGGAGCGGCTGCGCTGCGTCTTCGTGGACCACGGCCTGCTCCGCAAGGGCGAGGCCGCCCTGGTGGAGCGGACCTTCCGCCCCCTCTTCGGGGAAAAATTGATCTGCGTGGACGCGAGAGAACGCTTCCTCACCGCCCTGGCCGGGGTCACGGAGCCGGAGCGCAAGCGAAAGATCATCGGCGAGGCCTTCATCCGGGTCTTCGAGGCCGAGGCAAAGAAGCTGGGACACGTGAACGCCCTGGCCCAGGGCACCATCTACCCGGACGTCATCGAGAGCGGCAGGGGCGATTCCGCCGTCATCAAGAGCCACCACAACGTGGGCGGCCTTCCGGCTGTCATCGACTTCGACGAGCTGGCGGAGCCTCTGCGGGAGCTCTTCAAGGACGAAGTGCGGCGGCTGGGCGAGGCCCTTGGCCTGCCCCATGAACTGGTGTGGCGGCAGCCCTTCCCCGGTCCCGGCCTGGCGGTCCGGGTCCTGGGCGAGGTCACGGAGGAGCGCTTGTCCAGGCTGCGGGAGGCGGACGCCATCTTCCGGGAGGAGATCGCGGCGGCGAGACCCGACCCCATGCCGGACCAGTACTTCGCCGTACTCACCGACGCCCGGAGCGTAGGCGTCCAAGGGGACGGCAGGAGCTACGGCGACACCGTGGCCCTGCGGGCTGTGTCCACCGACGACTTCATGACTGCCGCCTGGACCCGTCTGCCCTACGAGCTCCTGGAGCGGGCCAGCTCCCGGATCACCAACGAGGTCCCGGGCGTTACGAGAGTGGTCTATGATATTTCATCCAAGCCGCCTGCAACGGTGGAGTGGGAATGATAAGGAGAAGCTGACTATGACAAAGTATATCTTCGTGACCGGCGGCGTGGTCTCCGGCCTGGGCAAGGGCATCACGGCGGCTTCTCTGGGCCGTCTGCTGAAGGCCCGGGGCCTGAAGGTCGCCGCCCAGAAGCTGGACCCCTACATCAACGTGGACCCCGGCACCATGAGCCCCTATCAGCACGGGGAGGTCTACGTCACCGAGGACGGGGCTGAGACCGACCTGGACCTGGGGCACTATGAGCGCTTCATCGACGAGGACTTGAACCGCTGGTCCAACCTGACCTCCGGCAAGGTCTACTGGAACGTCCTGAACAAGGAGCGCCGGGGCGAGTACCTTGGCGCGACGGTCCAGGTCATCCCCCACATCACCAACGAGATCAAGGAATTCGTCTACCGGGTGGGCCGCCAGACTGACGCCGACGTGGTCATCACCGAGATCGGCGGCACCATCGGCGACATCGAATCCCAGCCCTTCTTAGAGGCGGTGCGTCAGATCGCCCTGGAGGTCGGGCGGGAAAACAGTCTCTTCATCCACGTGACCTTAGTGCCCTACCTCCACGGCTCCGAGGAGCACAAGTCCAAGCCCACCCAGCACTCCGTCAAGGAGCTCCAGGGCATGGGCATTCGGCCCGACATCATCGTGCTCCGCTGCGACGAGCCCTTGGAGGAGAGCATTTTCCAGAAGATCTCCATGTTCTGCAACGTCAAGCCGGACTGCGTCATCGAGAACCGGACCCTGGACGTCCTCTACGAGGCGCCGCTGATGCTGGAGCAGGCGAGCTTCTCCGGCGTGGTCTGCCGGGAGCTGGGCATCGACGCTCCCGCTCCGGAGCTCCAGGAGTGGACTGCACTGGTGGCGCGGATCAAGGCCCTGCGGGGCGACGTGCGGATCGGCTTGGTGGGCAAGTACGTCCAGCTCCACGACGCCTATCTCTCCGTGGCCGAAGCCCTGCGCCACGCGGGCTACGCCTGCGGCGTCCACGTTTCGATTGATTGGATAGACTCTGAAACTGTGACGGAGGCGCAGCTGGCAAAGCTGGACGGCATCCTGGTGCCCGGCGGCTTCGGCAGCCGGGGGATCGAGGGCATGATCTTCGCGGCCAACTACGCCCGGACCCACCGGGTCCCCTACCTGGGCCTCTGCCTGGGGATGCAGATCGCGGTCATCGAGTTCGCCCGCAGCAACTTGGGCCTGGCCGACGCCAACTCCGGCGAGTTCGCCCCGGACAGTCCCCACAAGCTCATCGACTTCATGCCGGGCCAGAGCGACGAGGTGGACAAGGGCGGCACCCTGCGCCTGGGCGCCTGCCCCTGTGTCATCACCCCGGGCACGAAGCTGGCGGAATGCTACGGTGCGGATCAGATCTCCGAGCGGCACCGCCACCGCTACGAGCTCAACAACGACTACCGGGAAGCCCTTCAGGCCGCCGGGATGACCCTCTGCGGCCGCTCCCCCGACGACCTGCTCATCGAGGCCGTGGAGATCACAGAGCACCCCTTCTTCCTGGGCGTCCAGTACCACCCCGAATTCAAATCCCGCCCCAACAAACCCCACCCCCTCTTCCTCGGCTTCCTCCGCGCCGCGCTGAAGGCCGCCCCAGCCAATTCCGGAGATGTCCGTTGAGAACTTGCCTAAAAAATTAGCCAAGTTCTCAGCGGAAAGATTGACAAGCGCCACCTTTTGCGGTATACTTCCTATTGAGAAGCAGCATAATCCTTTAGCCATGTTCTCAATGGAGGCGATCGCTTTGCATATTCAACGTGACCAATATCTGAAAAAACTTGTTTCCTATATGTGGGACGGGCAGGTAAAGGTGATTACCGGTATCCGCAGATGCGGAAAGTCCTATTTGCTGCGCACCATTTTCCGGCAGTACCTGGCAGAGCAGGGAGTCCCCGCGGATCGCATCCTCACCTATGAACTGGATCTGGCGAAGGACATTCGATACCGGAACCCACTGGAGCTTGCGAAAACGGTGCGGGATCGTGTAGAGGGACAGTCGGAGCGGTTCTATCTGTTTGTGGATGAGATTCAGATGTCCGACGAGATTCCAAATCCCTACAACCCGGAAGGGAAACGGATTACCTTCTATGACGCGCTGAACGACCTGAACTCCCTGGACAACCTGGACATCTACGTCACCGGCAGCAACTCCAAAATGCTGTCCAGCGACATCCTGACTGAATTCCGGGGCCGCAGCGACGAGATCCGGGTACATCCCCTGAGCTTTGCGGAGTACTACGCCGCGGTGGGCGGCGATAAAGCGGAGGCCTTCGAGAACTACGCCTTCTACGGCGGTCTGCCGCTGATCCTGTCAAGGCCGGACGACGCCGCAAAGATGAACTATCTGAAATCCCTGTTCTCCGAGGTCTATCTGAAGGATATCGTCGAGCGAAAAAAGGTCCGCCGTGAGGACGTTCTCTCCGCGACGCTGGACCTGCTCTGCTCCTCGGTCGGCTCTCTCACCAATCCGAACAACATTGCCAACGCTCTGAACACCCGGCAGAAGCTGGCTGGAGCGGAGACTGTCGCCGCCAATACGGTCAAGTCCTACCTGGGCCACCTGGCGGACGCTTATCTGTTTGAGGAATGCCGCCGCTTTGATGTGAAGGGCAAAGATTATTTTGACTATCCGAACAAGTATTACTGCGAGGACCTGGGACTGCGCAATGCCAGGATCGGCTTCCGTCAGCAGGAAATGACCCACATCATGGAAAACATCCTGTATAACGATCTGCGCATCCGGGGCTGCGAGGTCGATATCGGCATCGTCTACGGGGCAGAAAAAAACAAATCCGGGCAGATCGTTCAGACCGCCCGGGAGATCGACTTCGTTGCCGCCCGGGGCGGCAGGAAAACCTATATCCAGTCGGCCTACGCCCTGGATACCGAAGCGAAAGCGGAGACCGAAAAGAAGCCTTTCGCCCTCACCGGCGATTCCTTCCCCAAGATCATCGTCCGCCACGACATCCGCAAGCGCTGGTACGACGACAACGGCATCCTGAACATCGGCATCCTGGACTTCCTACTGGACGTGGATATGGTATGACGCTTTTGGAACGAACGCCAGAGAACCGTCCCCTTCCCGTGTGAGTCGAGAACCGAAAAATGGGTATGCGCCTGAATTGCCGACCGGACGAGCGATTGAATGTGATAACATTGTATTGACAAACGCAGGATTTGTGGTATACTATGACCGAGGAGATGATAACAATGCCAGAACTGAATGTAGCGACCGCCCCGAAGAGCGGGACCTTCCAGATGCGGATCAACCCGGAGATCAAGGACCGGGTGGAACGCATCTACGCCAACTGCGGCATGACCCTGACGGACGCCATCAACACCTTTTTGCAGCAGTCCATCAACGTGGGCGGCCTGCCCTTCTTGGTCACGCAGAACAGCAAAGAAGCCCTGCGCCAGCAGGCCGTCGCCATGCTGATGCAGGAGCTAAAAAAGGGCGAGGATTCTGTTAAAACGGAGGCCGATTGGATTTCCGAGGAGGCCCTCGCCGCCGAATTCGGGGTCGATCTATGAGGCTGCGCTATTCACCGGAGGCCCGGGAAGACCTGCGGCGAGCGTCGCAGTATATTGTCGTTGAATTCCAGAATCCGAAAGCCGCGAAAGAGCTCGTACAGCGGATCATGCGGGACTGCGCCGCGTTGAAACAGATCTACGGCTGAGGCGGCGTATCCAGGGGAAGAGCCCCAATGCAGTCATGGAAAAACAACGACACACGGGCAAGCGCGAAATCAGCGCTTGCCCGCGTGTCATTTCATTCTCGAGGATCGCATCTGTCCGATCTCTCAGTCGTCCAATTTCCGCGCCGCGCCGCTTTCGATGGCGGCCTTTTTGACCGCCTCGGCGACGGCTGGGCCCACCCGGGGGTCGAAGGCGGCGGGAATGATGTTTTCAGCGTTCAGCTCTTCCTCCGGGATGAGGTCTGCAAGGGCGTAGGAGGCGGCCTGCTTCATCGCCTCGTTGATGCGGCTGGCCCGGACATCCAGGGCGCCCCGGAACAGGCCGGGGAAGACCAGCACGTTGTTGATCTGGTTCGGATGGTCGCTGCGCCCGGTGCCCACCACCGCGGCCCCGGCGGCCTTTGCCAGCTCCGGGGCGATCTCGGGGACGGGATTCGCCATGGGGAAGACGATGGGGTCCTTTGCCATAGAGTGGATCATCTCCTCCGAGACGACGCCCGGGGCGCTGACGCCCACGAAGACGTCCGCGCCGCGCAGGGCCTCCGCCAGAGTGCCGCGCATATGCTCGGGGTTGGTCCGCTCCGCCATTTCCCGCTGGGCGGGGTTCATGTCCACGCCCTCGCAGAGGATGCCGCAGCGGTCCACTAATTTCAGATGCTTCACACCCAGGTTCAGCAGATGCTTGCCGATGGCGATGCCGGCGGAGCCCGCGCCGTTGATGACGACCCGCACCTCCTCCATCCGCTTGCCGACCACCTTCAGGGCGTTGATCAGGGCGGCGCCTACCACGACGGCGGTCCCGTGCTGGTCGTCATGGAAGATCGGGATGTCGCAGAGCTCCTGCAAACGGCGCTCGATCTCGAAGCATCGCGGCGCGGAGATGTCCTCCAGATTCACCCCGCCGAAGGAACCGGAGAGCAGCCAGATGGTCCGGACGATCTCGTCCACGTCCTTGCTGCGGACGCAGAGCGGGATGGCGTCCACGCCGCCGAAGGCCTTGAACAGAACGCACTTTCCCTCCATGACCGGCATTCCCGCCTCGGGGCCGATGTCCCCCAGGCCCAGGATCGCGGTACCGTCGGTGACGACGGCCACGGTGTTCCATCTCCGGGTGAGCGCAAAGCTCTTTTCCGGATGCCGTTGGATCTCCAGACAGGGCTCCGCCACGCCGGGGGTATAGGCAAGGCTGAGGGCTTCCCTGGAATCGACCTTGACCCGGGGCTGGATCTCCAACTTTCCCCGCAGCTCATAGTGGAGCTTCAAGGATCCTTTTGCGTAGTCCATAGTATTCTCCTTTTAATGATGGATGGCGTAGGGCGGCCAGACCTCTGGCCGCCGGAGACGCCTCATAACCGGGGGGCACGGCGGCCTGGGGTCAGGCCGCCCTGCTTATACCATCTGCTCCGGGCGGACGACCTCATCGAACTGCTCCGGGCTGAGGAAGCCCAGCTCGACGCAGGCCTCCCGCAGGGAGATCCCACGCTGGGCCGCGGCCTGCGCCGCCAGCGCCGCCTTTTCATAGCCGATGTGGGGCGACAAGGCCGTTGCCAGCATCAGGGAGCGCTCCACATTCCGCGCCATCCGGTCCCGATCCGCCCGGATGCCGCGGACACAGCGCTCGGTAAAGGAGGCGACGGATTCTGCAAGCAGCCGGGAGGACTGCAAGAAATTGTAGGCGCAGACCGGGAGGAAGACGTTCAGTTCCAGATTGCCCTGGGACGCCGCGACGCCAATGGCCGCGTCGTTGCCGAGGACCTGGACCGCGACCATGGTGAGCTGCTCGCACTGGGTCGGATTGACCTTGCCGGGCATGATGGAGGAGCCGGGCTCGTTGGCAGGGAGCGTGAGCTCTCCCAGACCGCAGCGGGGCCCGGAGGCCAGCAGGCGCAGGTCGTTGGCGAGCTTCATCAGGTCGGCCGCGAGGGCCTTTATGGCGCCGTGGGCAAACACAAGCTCGTCGAGGCTGGTCAGGGCGTGAAATTTGTTCGGGGCGGAGACAAAAGCGGTCCCGGTCAGCTCGGACAGCTTTTCCGCCGCCAGCAGGTCGAAGCCCTTCGGGGCGTTCAGCCCGGTCCCCACGGCGGTCCCGCCCAGGGCGATCTCCCGAAGGGGCGGCAGGGAGAGCAGCAGCATCCGGCGGTCCTGTTCCAGGCTCCCGCGCCAGCCCGAGATTTCCTGGGAGAAGCGCAGCGGGGTCGCGTCCTGTAAATGGGTGCGTCCGATCTTGAGGACGTCCTCGTTTTCGGACTCCAGGCGGCGCAGGGCGTCGATAAGCCCCTCCACGGCGGGGAGCAGTCTGTCCTCCACAGAAAGGGCCGCCGCGACCCGCAGCGCGGTGGGGAAGGTGTCGTTGGAGGACTGGGATAGGTTCACGTCGTCGTTCGGGTGGAGCAGTGCTTTCCCGGCCTGCATATTGCCCCGGTTGGCAATGACCTCGTTGACGTTCATATTGGACTGGGTCCCGGAGCCGGTCTGCCAGACCACCAGCGGGAAATGCTCCGCGAGGGCGCCCTCCAAAATCGCATCCGCGGCTTCGCAGATGGCCGCACATTTCTCCGCCGTCATTTTTTCGGGCAGCAGGGCGCGGTTCGTCAGGGCCGCGGCCTTTTTGATTTGGGCAAAGGCCCGGATGATCTCCACCGGCATGGTCTCCAGACCGACGCCGATGGGAAAGTTGCGGCGGGAACGCTCCGTCTGCGCCCCCCAAAGCGCCCAGGCTGGGACCTGCATCTCGCCCATGCTGTCATGCTCTGTACGGTATTCCATGTCGGACGCCTCCTTACACATTCAGCTCCGCACTGCCGCCTGCGGCAGCCTCATAGACGCCGCGGGTTCGCGCTAAGAAGGTTTCGACCTGTTCCCTGCATCGGCCAATGTAGTTCTCGGGGGAAAGCAGCTCGCGCATCTCCGCCTCGGTCATGCCGAACTCCCCGGTCGCGGCCAGGCGCGGGATCAGGTCGGAGGGCTCGCCGTTTTGCAGCCTCTGCGCCGCTTCCATGGAGCAGCGGCGAATCACTTCATGGAGAGCCTGCCGGTCTCCGCCGCGCTTGACGGCCTCCATCATCAGGTTTTCGGTCGCCAGGAAGGGCAGGGATTCCCGGAGGCTCCTGTCCACGATGGCCTCGTTGACGCGCAGCCCCGCCGTGATATTCTGGGCCAGCCGCAAAATTGCGTCGGCGCAGAGGAAGCCCTCCGGCATGGAGATACGGCGGTTCGCCGAATCGTCCAGGGTTCGCTCGAGCCACTGGGTCGAGGCGGTCATAGGCGCGTTGGCGGCGTCGGTCATCAGATAGCGGGCCAGGGAGCAGAGCCGCTCGCTGCGCATGGGGTTCCGCTTGTAGGGCATGGCGGAGGAGCCGATTTGGGCATCCTCGAAGGGCTCCTGGAGCTGCCGGTCATGCTGGAGCAGGCGGATGTCGTTTGCCATCCGGCAGCAGCTCTGCGCGACGGCGGACAGGGCGTTCAGGATTCGACTGTCCAGCTTGCGGGGGTAGGTCTGGCCGCAGACCTCGAAGCATCTCTCGAAGCCAAAGGCAGCGGCCAAGCGTCGATTCAGTTCGTCCACCTTTTCCCCGTCGCCCTCGAACAGGTCCAAAAGACTGGCTTCCGTCCCGGTGGCGCCGCGGCAGCCGAGGAAGCGGAACATGCCGAGGGCAAAGTCCACTTCCTCCACGTCAGAAAGGAGGTCCTGCATCCAAAGCGCTGCCCGTTTGCCCACCGTGGTCGGCTGGGCCGGTTGATAGTGGGTATAGCCGAGGGTCGGCAGGGCCTTATAGCGTTCAGCGAAGTCCGCAAGATTCGCAAGGACCTTGACCAGCTCGCCCCGCAGATAGCGCAGGCCGTCCCGGTAGAGGATCAGGTCGGCGTTGTCGGTGACAAAGCAGCTCGTCGCGCCGAGGTGGATGATCCCGGCGGCGCAGGGCGCGGCCTGTCCGTAGGCGTAGACGTGCGCCATCACGTCGTGGCGCACTTTTTTCTCCTGCGCGGCAGCCACGTCGAAGTCGATGTCCGGGATATGGGTGCGCAGGGCTTCGACCTGCTCCTCGGTCACGGGCAGGCCCAGCTCGTGCTCCGCGGCGGCCAGCTCCGTCCAGAGCCGCCGCCAGGTCTCGATGCGGGTCCGCTGGGAGAACAGCTTCAGCATGTAGTCGGAAGCATAGCGGGAGGATAAGGGGGACTCATATTTGTCGTACATCGTATTCTCTCCTGTCTATTGTTTGTGGATACGCCGCTCAAAGCGGGATTTGCTGCCGGGCGCCGGAATCTCCGTGGGATAATCTCCGCTGAAGCAGGCCATGCAGAAGCCGCCGTCCTCCCCGGTCAGCAATCCGGCGTGTTCGAGGCTGAGATAGCCCAGGGAGTCCGCTCCGATCAGGTCTGCGATCTCCGGCACCGTGTGGTGATTTGCGATCAGTCCGTCTGCGCTGTCGATGTCGGTGCCGTAGAAGCAGGGGGCAATAAAGGGTGGAGCGCTGATCCGCATGTGGACCTCCTTTGCACCGGCGCGGCGCAGCAGCTCCACCGTGCGGCGGCAGGTCGTACCGCGGACGATCGAATCGTCAATGAGGACCACGCGCTTGCCTTCGATCACGCTGCGGATCGGGTTGAGCTTGAGGTTGACGCCCGTCTCCCGCTCCCTCTGCGTCGGCGCGATAAAGGTACGCCCGACGTATTTGTTTTTGGTCAAGCCGATGGCATATGGGATCCCGGAAGCTCGGGCATAGCCGATGGCGGCGTCCAGGCCGGAATCCGGCACGCCTACTACCACGTCGGCCTCGACCGGGTGCTCCTGCGCAAGAAACTCGCCCGCCCGCTGTCTGGCCAGACACACGCTTTTCCCGTCCAGCACCGAATCCGGCCGGGCAAAATAGATGTATTCAAAGACGCACAGGCTGCGTCTGGATCCGCCGCAGTGGCTTCGGTCCGAATGCAGACCGTTCCCGTCCACCATAACCACCTCTCCGGGCTCCACGTCCCGCAGGAAGGCTGCGCCGACCGCGTCCAGCGCGCAGCTTTCCGACGCCGCCACGACAGACCCGTCCGCACGCCTGCCGAGGCAGAGCGGCCGGAAGCCGTGCGGATCACGGGCGGCGATCAGCTTGGTCGGGGAAGAGATCACAAGGGAGTATGCCCCGTGTATCACGTCCATGGCGGCACATACAGCGGCTTCGATGCTGCCGCAGCGCAGCCGCTGCCCCACGATCACGTAGGCAATGACCTCAGAATCCGTCGTGGTGTGAAAGATGGAGCCGCGCTGCTCCAACGCGGTGCGTAGTTCATAGGCGTTGGTTAGATTCCCGTTGTGGGCCAGCGCCATGCTGCCCTTGTGGTGGTTGATGATCAGGGGCTGGACGTTGCGAAGATTGTCCGCGCCGGTCGTGGCGTAGCGCACGTGGGCGACGGCGATATTGCCCTGCCCCAGCGCCTCCAGCTTTTCGCGGCTGAACACCTCGTTCACCAGACCCACGCCCCGGCAGGCGCGAAATACGCCGTCGTCGTTCAGCGCGATCCCCGCGCTTTCCTGTCCCCGATGCTGCAGCGCATAAAGGCCGAAGCGGGCAAGCGGCGCAAGGTCCGCGGGAACAGGGGAATAAATCCCGAATACGCCGCATTCCTCGTGGATGCCGCGGTCCATACCCTGCTTATTCATCGTGCTCACACAGGCGGCGCATGACCTCCGCGTAGGCGTCCTCTACGCCGCCGAGGTCGCGGCGGAAGCGATCCTTGTCCAGCTTTTTCCCGGTCGCGCTGTCCCAGAGGCGGCAGGTATCGGGACTGATCTCGTCAGCCAGAACGATCGTTCCGTCGGCCAGCCTGCCAAATTCCAGCTTAAAGTCCACCAGCGTGATGCCGCGAGAAGCCCAGAGCGCGCTAAGGACCTCGTTGACGCGGAAGGCATAGCGACGGATAAGCTCCAGCTCCTCCGGGGCGGCCAGACCCAGCGCGATCACATGAGAGGAATTGATCAGCGGATCGCCAAGCGCGTCGTTTTTGTAGGAAAACTCAATCGTCGGCGCGTCGAAGACGCGTCCCTCTTCCACGCCGTACCGCTTGGAGAAGGAGCCTGCCGAACGATTGCGCACGATGACCTCCAGCGGAACGATCTCCACCCGCCTGACCAGCGTTTCCCGCTCGGAGAGTTCCTTGACGAAATGGGTCGGGACGCCCGCCTGTTCCAGCCGACGCATCAGACGGTTGCTCATTTGGTTGTTGATGACGCCCTTTCCGGCGATGGTCCCTCTCTTTTCCCCGTTGAAGGCCGTGGCGTCGTCCTTGTAGTCCACGATCAAAAGCTCCGCCTCGTCGGTGGCGTAGACCCGCTTGGCCTTGCCCTCGTAGATCATTTCCAGTTTTTGCATGTTGTTCCCTCCCTTTATCGTTCGATGAAGGCGTTTCGCTCCGCGCCGACGGATACGTATCGGATGTGGCAGCCCACGGCGCTCTCAATGCGCTCGACGTAATCCCGCGCTTGTGCGGGAAGCTCTGCCCAGGTACGGACGCTCGAAATATCGCAGTGCCAGCCGTCCATGTACTCGATCACCGGCTTCGCGTCCGGCAGGGCCGCGGGGAAGGGGAACTCATCTGTCCGAAGGCCGTCCAGCTCATACTGCACACACAGCGGAATGCGGTTCAGATAGCTCAGCACATCCAGCTTCGTCAGGGCAAGGGCGGTCGCGCCCTGCATCCGCACGCCGTAGCGGGTGGCAACCAGGTCGATGGGACCGACGCGGCGCGGACGGCCGGTTTTCGCGCCGTATTCCGCACCGGCCTCCCGCAGGGCCACTGCCTCCGGCCCGAAGAGTTCACAGGGAAAGGGTCCCTCGCCCACGCAGGTGGAATAGGCCTTGACGATCCCCAGCACCTCGTCTACCCTCAGCCACGGGGCGCCCGCGCCTACCGGCGCGTAGGCGGCAAGGGTATGGGAGGAGGTCGTGTAGGGGTAGATGCCGCAGTCCAGGTCCCGCAGGGCGCCGAGCTGGGCCTCAAAGAGGATGCGTTTGCCGACATTCTGCGCCTGATGCAGCTCCGCGGCGACGTCGCAGAGGAAGGGCTTGAGCTTCTTGCCGTAGTCGTTCAGCCAGTTCAGCAGGGCCTCCTGCGGGAAGGGCTCTGCTCCGTAGACGCCGGTGAGGATCAGGTTTTTCCACTCCAGCAGCTCGCTAAGATGCTCGCGCAGATGCTCCGGATAGAGCAGCTCTCCGGCAAGGAGGGTCTTCTTCTGGGCTTTGTCCGAATAGAACGGGGCGATCCCCTGCTTGGTCGAGCCATATTTTTTGTCCTTGAGCCGCGCCTCCTCCAGCGCATCCAGCTCCCGATGCCAGGGCAGGAGGATGGACGCACGGGCGCTGATTTTCAGATTCCGGGGCGTGACCTCCACGCCCGCCTCGCGCAGGGTTTCGATCTCCTTCCACAGGTTTTCCAGATCGAGGGCGACGTCGCTGCCCAGAATGTTGACGACGCCCTCCCGGAAGATGCCGGAAGGAAGCAGATGCAGGGCGAATTTGCCCAGCTCGTTGACGACGGTATGCCCGGCATTTCCGCCTCCCTGATAGCGGACGACGTAGTCATACCGCTCCGTCAGCAAATCGACCATGCGGCCCTTTCCCTCGTCGCCCCAATTGATCCCAACGATTGCACAGTTTGCCATCTTTGTTCCTCCAAATCTGTCGCTTTTCAGAATTGCTAAGATGTGGTTGTTTCTTCCTTCAAACAGAAAAGACGCTCATTTGGGGACACCAGTCCCTATCTGAACGCCTTTGTTCAACATCAGAATTTTACTACAGAAACATGTGGATGTCAACAGTCCTTTTTTGGCTTTCGTTGATCGTCACCAGAAATCGTTTTTAGATACTTTGATTGACTTTTGTCGAAAAAGAAGGTGGCGGAGCTGCAGGAGCAGAAGGAAGCTGCGCTGAAAACCTCCTATGAGAATCAAGTGATCGACATCTGAGATTTGACGAAAACAACGAGAAAACCGGCCCATTCAGGCCGGTTTTCCTGTTGTATATGCAGAGACGTTCCGATCAGTTTGTAGGGGGCGGCCCCTGGACGCCCCGTGCCAGCGTGTCGAAACGAACATGCGGGCCGTCGAAGGCGCCGGCCCCTACAGCGTGATCAACGCTGTGCTGTGAACCACACGGGCAGGTCGGTGGGCAGGCAGGGGAGGGTCACGGTCTCGCCGGGAGAGAAGACCTCCCCCTCGCCCCGGAGCCGCCAGCCGTCCGCAAAGTTGGGCAGCTTGACGGTGACGGACGCTGCGCCTTCGTCGAAGACGGGGCAGGCCAGGACGCTGGGGCCGCAGAGAAAGCAGTCGCTCTCGGGGTCGTAGTCCGCATCCCGCAGGAAAACGGGAAGGATCAGCGGATCGTGGGTCTCCCGGCAGCGCTTGGCTTCAGCGTACAGGTAGGGCACCAGCTTCTCCCGCAGGGCGAAGAGCCGCCGCACGGTGGGCAGCAGCTCCGGGTAGAGCCAGGGCATGGTGGATTCCTCGCCCGGCTTCCAGGAGTGGAGGACAAAGCGGGGCAGGAAGAGCCCGTACTGGAGCCAGCGCAGGAAGAGCTCCGACGTGGTCTTCGGCCCCGCGAAGCCGCCGATATCCGGCCCGAAGAAGCAAAAGCCTGTCAGGGCCATCGTCATAGCCTGCTTGTGGTTCCAGCGCAGCTCCGCAAAGTCCGTGAAGTTGTCCCCGGTCCAGGTGGAGGCCACCCGCTGGGTCCCGGCAACGGCACAGCGGGAGACGTTGAAGGGCGTCTCCTCCCCGGCCTCCAGGCAGGCCTCCCGGCTGGCCCGGGCCATCAAATAGGAGAACAGGGGCCGGATGCGGCAGGCCGGGACAGGTCTGCCGAAGCCATCCGCCAGCACGGCCTCGTCGGTCACGTCGTACTCATTGTTGTCGTTCCAGATGTCTCGATAGCCCCGGTCTGCCAGCTCTCGGCGCACGCAGCCCTTCCAGAAGGCATAGGCGCCGGGATTCGTGAAGTCCAGATAGCTCGCCATACCGCCCCAGAAGGGGAAGACGGCGGGGCTCCCGTCGGCGTAGTGCAGGAACCAGCCGTGGGAGGCGATCTCGTCATACAGGGGGTGCACCAGCAGGAAGGCGGGCTTCACGTTGGGGATGAGCCGCAGACCGTGGGCGGCGAAGTGTGCCGCCAGGCCCTCCGGGGAGGGGACCTTGTCTCGGTTCCAGTGGAAGACGCAGCGCCGGTCCCCGATCTGGGTATAGCCGCTGGAGAGGTAAAAGCCGCCGCAGGGGAGGCCGTTTTCCTCGCACTTGCGCACGAAATCCCGCAGCCGGGCGTCGGCATCCGGGGCGTCGGTGTACTCCATGGTGGAGCCGCAGTAGCGGAAGGCCCATTCCGGCGTCGGGGCGACGGGCCCGCAGAGGGCCCCGAAGCGGCGGACGATCTCCGCGGGGGTCCCGAGGATCAGGTAAAAGACCAGGTCCTCCTCCTCGAAGCGGACGGAGTTGAAGGGCTCGAAATAGTTGTCGTGCTCCACGCCGAAATTGACGCTGCCGTTGCTGTAGGTGTCGTAGTACAGGCCGTAGGCTCCGACGGCGTGCTGACAGAGATAAAAGGGGATCTGCTTATAAAGGGGGTCGCTCCAGGCCGCCCGGAAGCCCATGGAGTCCGTTGCCGCCAGCTGATACCGGCGGCCCGACTTGTTGACCGGGCCGCTCTTGTCCCCCAGGCCGAAGATCCGCTGGCCCTTGAAGCGGTCCGTAAAGTGGACGCTGCCCCGGCCCAGCTCGCCGTCGAAGTTGTAGCTGAGGCCGCTGCGGTCCCGGTAGAGCAGGCCCTTGTCCGTCTCGGCGGAGATGCGGAAGTTCCGCAGCTCCACGGCAAAGCGTACCCCGTCCTGGGAGAAGCGCAGAACGCCGTCCTCCTCTGTGACCACGGGGGAGACAAGCCGGAAGCCCTCGGTCGTTAGCTTGTCCCGTCCCTCCAGGGGCATCTTCCCGTCCGGGCAGACGCTCCAGGTGGGAACAGGCGTCGAGCCGTCTCGGAGGACGCAGACGCGCAGGATATGGTCGAAGAAGTCCAGCCGGACCGTCACGCCGTCCGCGGCGTAGACGCGGCGGGAGGGTGCGGCCTCCTTCAGCCGGAAGCGGTGGTCGAATTTCATACAGGGTCCCTCCTCCGCAGGAAGTTCCGCAGCAGCTTCCCATAGGCAGCGCGGCCCATTTTCGTCCCCTCCGGCCCGATGCGCAGGACCCGGGTCCGCAGCCTGTGCCCGGCCTGCTTCCATTCCGGCAGCGCTGGGCCGCTGGGATTGCCGGAGCGGGCAAAGTTCGCCAGGTACGCGAGCATCTGCGAGGACGCCTCACGGTCCCGCTCCCCGTAGGGCCGCCAGCTCCGGTCCAGGGTGCCGAAGACATAGTGCAGGTCCGAGGAGTGGAAGGCCCGGTTGTCGTCGCCCGGCGCGTCCAGGTCGAAGAAATACACAAAGGCGTTCATCTTCCGCCCGTAGCGATTGCCGATCCAGGCCATGATCGGGGCGAACATGTCTGCGTTGGTGTAGCCGATGAGGGTGTCCACGGGCAGGGGAGCGCGGATCAGCTTGTCCACCCGGTCGGGGATCAGCACCCCGTCTATCACGGGCATGGTGCAGCAGGTATTGTCCTTCCGCAGGCTCCGCATTTTCTCCACCGTGTCGAAGAGGAGGCTGAGGGGTGCGGCCTTCAGCTCTTCCAGGCTTCGGCAGCCTGCGGTCTCCAGGAACTGCGCCCAGTATTCCCGGGTCTGCTCCGCGGGTCGGGGCAGGCCGATCTTCGGGAATTTGCCCGCGCCGGAGAGCATGACGACCCGCCGGAACAGCCCGGCGTTGGCGGGATTGACGCAGAGATACTGAATGGACATAGCCCCGGCGCTCTGGCCCATCAGGGTGAGCATCTCCGGGTCGCCGCCGAAGTCCCCAATGTGGGCCTTCACCCAGCGGAGGGCGGTGAGCTGGTCGTCCAGCCCGAAGTTGCCCTCCCTGCCGTACCGGGCTTTGACATCGGCGTGGGTCAGATAGCCCAGAACGCCCACCCGGTAGTTGGCGAAGACGGCAATGACGCCCCGCTCCGCCAGGGCGGAGCCGTCGAAGGGGCTCTCCCAGTTGAGGCCCGAGTCGAAGCCGCCGCCATAGAAATAGAGGAGGACCGGCGCGTTTTTTGCGTTGTAAGGCGCGTAGATGTTCAAATTCAGGCAGTCCTCGTCGTAGGTAAATTCCAGACCCTCCCGGTACTCCCGCTTGTAGAAGCGGCGGGTGGGGTGCTCCAAATGCTCGTGGACCGCCCGGTTCTGGGGGCAGCCGGGACCGAAGGAGGTGGCGTCATACACGCCCTCCCAGTGCTCCACCGGCTCTGCGTAGGCAAAGCGCTCCGCCCGGGCAAAGCGCAGGCCGCGAAACTCCCGGCAGCGTCCGTTGTCCAGCCCGCGCAGCGGACCGCAGGCGGTGTCCAGCAGAATGCAGGAGGCGGCGCTTCCAGTTTCAGGGTGCTTGTTTTCAGGGTCCATCTTAATCTCTTCCTTTTTTGGATTCGTCTGTATTGTATCATGGATCGCGGGAAGCCGCAAGAGCGCGGGATCCATTTCATGAGGATCCCGCGAGTTCCGCATGAGGCGCTGTATCCCGGTATTCGGAGGGCGACATGCCGTATTCCTTCCGGAAGGCACGGTAAAAGCTGGAATAGTCCCGGAACCCATAGCTTAGATAAAGCTCGCTGAGCTTTGCGCCGCTCTGGATGGCGCCGCAGCAGGCGGCGAGGCGTTTTTTGATGAGGGATTGATGGACGGACAGGCCCACGCTGTCCTGGAACAGGTGGGCGATGTAGTATTTGCTCAGGAAGAATTCCCGCGCCAGCCGATCCAGAGACAGGTCCTCCTCCAAATGCGCGTCGATGAAGGCCGTGATGGCCTCGTATTTGGAAACGCTTTCCGTATGGCTGCGCTTGTCGGTCTGCTCGTGGATCAGGCGGCTGAGCCGCAGCAGGAGCTGACGGAGATTCAAATCGACCTGGGCCTCCTTGCCGAAGCGCTCCGCGTGGAGCTCGTCCAGCAGGTCAAAGAGGGAAGCCCGCAGGGAGTTGAAGCTCAGAACGTCGAAATGCCAGTGATACCGCCCTGTCTCGGCGCGGCGCAGGCAGAAGACGGAATCTTTTGCCTGCGCGGCCAGGGCTTCGGCGTATTCCCGGCTGAGCCAGAGGACGAAGCGGCGGTAGGGCACGGCGGAGTCGGTCAGCACCGCCCGGTGGGGCACGCCGGGGGGCACGATGACCACGTCCCCCACAGCAAGCGGACAGCGCTTGCCGCCGAGCTCCATGGTGACGGCGCCTTCCACGAAGAAATAGAACTCATAGTAGTCGTGGCTGTGACTGCCGACGCTCTGAAAGTGCAGGTCGCTGTAATAGTAGATCTCATAGTCCTTCGAGAGCATGTACTGCCGGGAATTGAACTGCACGCTGCGCTGTCGTGCCATACGGATCGCGCTCCTTTTTTGCCTTCTCATCTCCATTATAGCAACATTTACAATGTTTGCAACAATTAAAGCAATCGTTTTCCTGGTTTTTTCTGCTATAATGAAGGAAGACAACAACGCGAGGAGGTACAAAAATGCCAATGCAAATGGGCTTTCGCTGGTACGGCGAGGGCAACGACAGGATCAGGCTGAGCGACATTCGGCAGATCCCCGGCGTGCAGACCATCGTCTGGGCCCTGCACGACAAGCTGCCGGGGGAGGTCTGGCAGAGCGCGGAAATCGAAAAGGTGGTCTCCCAGATCAAGGCCGCCGGCTTCAACGCCGACGTGGTGGAGTCCGTCAACGTCCACGACGACATCAAGATCGGCCTGCCCACCCGAGACCAATACATCGCCAATTACATACAGACCCTCCGCAACCTGGCCCCCTTCGGCGTAAAGGTGATCTGCTACAACTTCATGCCCGTCTTTGACTGGACCCGCAGCGAGCTCTTCCACCCCCTGGAGGACGGCTCCACGGCCCTGTTCTACCAGAAAGACATGATCCAGGACGACCCCAAAAAGATGGCGGACTACGTGATGAGCTTCACCGAAAAGTACCACATGAGCTTCCCCGGCTGGGAGCCCGAGCGTATGGCGAAGCTGGACGAGCTCTTTGAGAAGTACAAGCCCGTGACGAAGGAGCGCCTTTGGGCCAACTTCCAATACTTTCTGGAAAAGCTCATGCCCGTCTGCCATGAGACCGGCATCAGGATGGCCGTCCACATGGACGATCCCCCCTGGGACATCTTCGGCCTGCCACGGCTTTTGGTGGACTCAGAGAGCATCGACCGCTTCCTGAAGATGGTGGACGACCCCCACAACTGCCTGACCCTCTGCTCCGGCAGCCTGAACGCGAACCCGGAGAACAACGTGGCCGAGATCGTCCGCAGGCACTGGGACCGCATCGCCTTCGCTCACATCCGCAACGTCCGGCACTATCCCAACGGCGACTTCTCCGAGGCCAGCCATCGGGACTGCGACGGCGACACCGGCATTCTTGATATCCTCCGCGCCTATCACGACTGCGGTTGGAAGGGCTATATCCGCCCCGACCACGGCCGCCACCTCTGGGACGAAAAGCCGGGCAGCGTGCGCCCCGGCTACGGCCTGTACGACCGCGCCCTGGGCATCATGTATATGCTCGGAGCCTGGGATTTGATGGAAAAGGAGAACAAATAACTTGGAAAAGAACGTTCTGAACACTGATTTATCCGGCAAGGTCGCCGTTGTCACCGGCGCGGGCGGTGTGCTCTGCTCCGCTTTTTCCAAGGTGCTGGCCCGTGCAGGCGCGAAGGTCGCCCTGCTGGACATCGACCTCGCCGCCGCAGAAGCCTTCGCCCGGGAGATCCGGGACGAGGGCCTCGTCGCCAGGGCCTACGCCTGCGACGTGCTGGACAAGGCGCTCTGCTGTGCCGTGGCCGATCAGGTCCTGGCCGAGCTGGGCCCCTGCGACATCCTGCTCAACGGCGCGGGCGGCAACAACCCCCGTGCCACCACCGACAAGGAATACTACGAGCCCGGCGACCTTG
The DNA here is from genome assembly GCA_017429325.1 of Oscillospiraceae bacterium. Taxonomy (GTDB): domain Bacteria; phylum Bacillota; class Clostridia; order Oscillospirales; family Oscillospiraceae; genus JAFRPC01. Next base: position 27,166 of record JAFRPC010000003.1, read on the forward strand.
ACGCCGAGGTCAAGAGCTTCTTCGACCTGGACAAGTCCGGCGTGGAGTTTGTCTTCGGCTTGAACTTCCTGGGCACTCTGATCCCCACCCAGGCCTTCGCCCGGCAGATGCTGGGCCGGGAGGGCTGCAGCATCCTGAACATCTCCTCCATGAACGCCTACACGCCCCTGACCAAGATCCCCGCCTACTCCGGGGCGAAGGCCGCCGTTTCCAACTTTACCCAGTGGCTGGCCGTCCACTTCTCCAAGGTCGGCATCCGGGTCAACGCCATCGCCCCCGGCTTCTTCGCCACCAAGCAGAACGCGGCCCTGCTCTTCAAGCCCGACGGCAGCCCTACGGCAAGAACGGGCAAGATTTTGGCGGCCACCCCCATGGGCCGCCTCGGCGACAGCGAGAAGGAGCTCTCCGGCGCTGTCCTCTTCCTGCTGAACAATGAGGCCGCCAGCTTCATCACCGGCGTCACCCTGCCCATCGACGGCGGCTTTTCCGCCTATTCCGGCGTGTAGGGCAGGTAAGAAGTAATAGGTAAGAAGTAATAGGTAAGAAGTAATAGGTTATACAGGAGAAAACCCATGAATGAGTTAAATACCAGAATTTCCCAAATCGGCGTTGTTCCTGTTATCAAAATCAACGACCCCGAGCGCGACGCAGCCCCGCTGGCGCGGGCGCTGTGCGCGGGCGGGCTGCCCGTGGCGGAGATCACCTTCCGGGCTGCCGGGGCTGACCGGGCCATCCGGGCCATAAAGGAGGCCTGCCCCGAGATGCTCGTGGGCGCCGGGACCGTGCTGAGCGCGGAGCAGGCCCGGGCTGCCGTGGAGGCAGGCGCGGAGTTCATCGTCTCTCCCGGCTTCTCCTGCCTGCTGGCGGAGGCCTGCGAGGCGCTGAACGTCCAATACATCCCCGGCGTCATCACCCCCACCGAGTACCAGATGGTCCTGCCCTACGGCTATGAGCTCGTCAAGTTCTTCCCGGCGGAGCAGAGCGGCGGCCTGGCGCGGATCAAGGCTATGAGCGCCCCCTTCCCCATGTTCAAGGTCATGCCCACCGGCGGCATCAATCTGAAGAACCTGGAGGCGTACCTGTCCTGCCCCGTCGTCGCGGCCTGCGGCGGCTCCTATATGGTCAAGCCCGCCGACATCGACGCCGGGAATTGGGACAGGATCATGAATCTGTGTCGTCAGACAAGAGAAATCGTTGACAGAGTGAGAGGATAACGGAGGAGGATCGAAATGGCAAGAATTATCACCTTCGGCGAACTCATGGTTCGCCTCCAGCCCTTCCACTATGAGCGCTTCGTCCAGGCCAACACCCTGGAATTCAGCTTCGGCGGCGCCGAGGCAAACGTGGCGGTCTCCCTGGCCAACTACGGCCTGGACGCGGCCTTTGTCACCAAGCTCCCCGCCCACGCCATCGGTCAGGCGGCGGTCAACAGCCTGCGCCGCTACGGCGTGGACACCTCGAAGATCGTCCGGGGCGGCGACCGCGTGGGCATCTACTACAACGAAAAAGGCGCCTCCCAGCGGGGAAGCGTCTGCATCTATGACCGGGCCAATTCCGCGATCCAGCTTGCCCAGCCCGAAGAGTTTGACTGGGACAAGATCTTCGAGGGCGCCGACTGGTTTCACTTCACCGGCATCACCCCGGCTCTGGGCCCCAACGTGGCGGAGATCTGCCGCCGGGCCTGCAAGGCCGCCAAGGCCAGGGGCATCAGGGTCTCCTGCGACCTGAACTATCGAGCCAAGCTCTGGACTCGCGCCCAGGCCCGGGAGGTCATGACCGAGCTGTGCCGGTATGTGGATGTCTGCATCGCCAACGAGGAGGACGCCAAGGACGTCTTCGGCATCGAGGCCGAGGCCAGCGACGTCCGCGGCGGCACCCTGAACCGCGAGGGCTACAAGTCCGTGGCCCGGCAGCTGGCTGACCGCTTCGGCTTTGAGAAGGTCGCCGTCACCCTGCGGGAGTCCCGCTCCGCCTCCGACAACGGCTGGTCCGCCCTGCTCTGCGACGCGGCCTCTGACGAATACTGCTTCTCCAAAAAGTACGAGCTGCACGTCGTTGATCGCGTGGGCGGCGGCGACAGCTTCAGCGGCGGCCTGATCTACGCCCTGCTGAGCGGCAAGAGCAGCCAGGCGGCGGTGGAGTTCGCGGCGGCGGCCTCCGCCCTCAAGCACAGCATTGAGGGCGACTACAACCTGGTCTCCGTCGCCGAGGTGGAGAAGCTGGCCAGCGGCGACGGCTCCGGTCGGATCCAACGATAACTTTCCATCATGCGTAGGGCGGCCAGACCCCTGGCCGCCGCTGCCTGTACCGCACCCCGGTAGCGGCGCACAGTGTGCGCCACGGAGACACCCTCAAATACGAAAAAGGAGCGACCTATGAGACCCTTTCTGGACAAGGATTTCCTGCTCAGCACGGAAACGGCGAAGAAGCTGTACCACGAAATTGCGGAACAACTGCCCATCCTTGACTACCACTGCCACCTGGACCCGCGGGAAATATACGAGGACCGGCGCTTTGAGAACATCACCCAGGTCTGGCTGGGCGGCGACCACTACAAATGGCGGCTCATGCGCTCCTTTGGGATCGAAGAGAAGTATATCACCGGCGACGCCACGGACCGGGAGAAGTTCCAGGCCTGGGCCGAGACCCTGGCCCTGGCCGTCGGCAACCCCCTCTACCATTGGACCCACCTGGAGCTCAAAAACTACTTTGGCTTCGAGGGCCCTCTGACCCCGGAGAACGCGGAGGCCGTCTGGACCCTCTGCAATGCCCAGCTTGCCAAGCCGGAGTTCTCCGCCCGCAATCTGCTCCTCCGCTCCAAGGTGGAAGTCATCTGCACCACCGACGACCCGGCGGACAGCCTCAAATGGCACCGGAAGCTTGCCGGGGACGACAAAACCTCCCCTGCTTGCAGGGGAGGGGGACCGGCCTCAAGGCCGGTGGAGGGGTCCATTCCGTCCGAAGCAGCTGCCTTTCCCGTCAAGGTGCTGCCCTCATACCGCCCCGATAAGGCGCTGGGCCTGGAAAAACCCGACTATCTGGACTATCTGGCTCGCCTCGGCGGCCCGCAGAGCTTCCGGGCTTTGGTTGACGCGCTGAAAGACAGATTGGACTACTTCGTCTCCCTGGGCTGCCGGGTCAGCGACCACGGCCTCGCTGCGGTGCCCTTTGCCCCCGCGGCGGAGGATTTGGTGGAGCATATCTTCCAAAACCGCCTGGCGGGCGTCCTGCCCTCGGCGCTGGAGGAAAAGCAGTTCAAGACTGCCCTCCTGGTGGAGCTGGGCAGGGCCTATCATGCAAAGGGCGTCGTGATGCAGCTCCACTTCGGCGTCATCCGCGATTTGTCGAAGCGGGTTTACCGCCGACTCGGCCCCGACGCCGGGATTGACTCCATCGGCGACCAGGCCTCCATTTCTGAGCTGGCAGCCTTCCTGAACGCCCTGGACGAGACCGGCCAGCTGCCGAAGACGGTGCTCTATTCCCTGAATCCCAACGACAACACCGCCGTCGAGACCGTCATGGGGGCCTTCCAGACCGGGGAGGCCCGGGGCAAGCTCCAGCACGGCTCCGCCTGGTGGTTCAACGACCACAAGCGGGGAATGCAGGCCCAGCTCGAAAGCCTGGCCGCCGAAGGCCATCTGGCGACCTTTGTCGGGATGCTCACCGACTCCCGCAGCTTCCTCAGCTGCGCCCGCCACGAGTACTTCCGCCGCATCCTCTGCGACTTGCTCGGCGCCTGGGTCGAAAACGGCGAGTATCCCGACGACAAGGCCCTGCTGACCCGCATCGTCAGGGGCGTCTGTTACGACAACGCAGGTGCCTATTTCGGATTTTGAAAAAAACAGTCAGAAATCCAATCTCACAGAGAGAACCTTGCGGCGTAGTCGTCGTAGGCGCTTTGGAAGGCTTGCGGGTCGTCGTCCTTCAGACGTTTTTGACCGGCGTGGGTATCAAAGGAATCGTCCTCCAGCTCCAGCATGGCCAGGGCGATGTTGGAGCAGTGGTCTCCGACGCGCTCAATGCTGGTGAGCAAATCGTTGAAGACGAAGCCCTGCTTGATGGTGCAGACGCCCTGCTGAAGCCGCTCCACATGGTGGCGCTTGGCTTTGTCGCAGAGGTCGTCGATGAGCTGCTCCAAGGGCTCGACCCGTGCGGCCTGGGCCAGATCATTCTGCGAAAACGCCTCCGTCGTCAGGCGCACGATCTCCCGCACGGCTGCGCTGAGCACGGAGAGCTCCCGGGTGGCCTTGTCGGAGAAATCGACCTTCTTATCGTGGATCTCGGCGGCGCTTTCTGCGATATTCAGCGCGTGGTCGGAGATGCGCTCAAAGTCCGTCAGGGTGTGCAGGTACTTGGAGACATCTTCATTTTGACGGCGGGTCATATCCCGACCGGTCAGCTTGACAAGATAAGAGCCCAGGGCGTCCTCGTAGCGGTCCACGTCGCTTTCCATGCGCTTGACCTCTTCAAAGCCGTTCCTGGAGTAGTTTGCCGTGAGCGCCAGCGCCGCGGACAGCGCTTCCCGGGAGCGCTCCGCCATATCCAGGATCGTCAGGCGGCTCTGCTCCACGGCGAGGGCCGGGTGCGCCAGGAAGCGCTCCTCCAGCCGGAGGGTCAGCTCATCCGCCGGGGTCTTCTTGTCCTTGATCAGCAGGCGGACCAAAGCCTCCAGCCCGTCGGTGAAGGGCAGGAGCAGCAGCACCATGGCGAAGCGCAGGATCGTATTGACCAGCGCCAGTGAGAAGGGATTCATGACCTTGGACAGGAAATCAAAGTGGAAGAAGGCGTTCGCCAGATAGAACAGGGCGGTGCAGACGAACACGCTGAGCGCCGCGGCGACGAGATAGACCGCCGCGGTCCGTTTGCCGTCGGGGTTCGCACCCAGGGCTGAGAGCAGGACCGGGAAGGCCGCGCCGATGGCGACGCCCATGAGCAGCGGAAGCGCCGCCTCAAAGCTCATGGCGCCGGTGACGGAGAGGGCCTGCACGATACCGACGGCAGCCGAGGCCGATTGCAGGATGGCCGTGAAGACCGTGCCGACCAGGATGCCCAGCAGCGGATTGGAGAGGGAGGCCAGGGTCCCGGTGAACCAGGGCTGCTTGCCGAGCCCGGACACCGCGCCGCTCATAGCGCTCATGCCGAACATCAACACCGCAAAGCCCATCAGGATGTCGCCGACATGACGGCGCTCCGGCTTTTTTGAGAAGACCCGGAGAAAAACGCCGATGACGGCCACCACACCGGTCAGCGTGGCGGTGGAGAGCAGGCTGAGCACGCCGCTGCTGCCCTCAATATAGCTGAGGCTGATGACCCAGCCAGTGACGGAGGTGCCGAAGATCGCGCCCAAAATGACGCCGATGGCCTGCCGCAGCTTCATCATCCCGGCGTTCACAAAGCCCACCACCATGACGGAGGTGGCGGCTGAGGACTGGATCACGCCGGTGACGCCGGTGCCGAGCAGCACGCCCCGGAGCGTTGTGCTGGACAGCCGGTAGAGCACCAGCTCCAGCTTGTTGCCTGCGACTCGCTTCAGCCCGTCGCCCATCAGCGTCATGCCGAACAGGAACAGCGCAATGCCGCTGCAAAGAGAAATAATTTCAGATATTTCCATGTCTTCACCCCTTTCGCGTCTTATTATAACACATCAAGTTTAATTCTGCCATAGCTTTCGTGTATTTTTTATAAAAATCAGCAGGAAAGACTGTTTTTTTGAGAGAAAATGTGATAAACTGAAACCCAATGGGCCCTGCTGCTCCGCAAAGGGAACGGCCTGCGCCTTTTATCAAGAAACAACAAGATTGGAAAGGTATTCTGTTTATGGATATTTTTCATGTGATCTCCCTGCTGGGCGGCCTTGCCATGTTTCTCTACGGGATGCGCCTGATGGGCGACTCCCTGAAGGAAAACTCCTCCGGCACCCTGAAGCGCGTCATGGGCAAGGTAACGGACAACGCCTTTAAGGCCTTCCTGTTGGGCGTGGCGGTCACAGCCCTGATCCAGTCCTCCACCGCCACCATTGTCATCACCGCCGGTCTGGTCAGCGCCGGGATCCTGACGCTGCGGCAATCCCTTGGCATCCTCGTCGGCGCCAACTTAGGCACCACGGTGACGGGCCAGATCATCCGTCTGCTGGACATCGACGCCTCCGGGACCTCCTTCCTTCGCTTTTTGCAGCCCTCCACCCTGGCGCCCATTGCCCTGATCATCGGGATCGTCCTGATCATGGGCAGCTTCTTCAAAAACGCCCGCTCTGTCGGCAACATCGCCATTGGCTTCGGCATCCTGTTCTCCGGCCTGCTCAATATGACCGGCGCGGTGAACAGTCTGACGGAGTCCGGCGTCTTTGAACGCCTCTTCGCCAGCTTAGGGGACAATCCGCTGCTGGGCTATCTGACCGGCGCGGCAGTCGCCTTCATATTGCAGAGCTCCTCCGCCGCGGTGGGCATCCTCCAGGCCTTCTCGGCCACGGGCATGTTGGCCTTCAAATCCATCTACGCCGTCATCGTGGGCATCTACCTGGGCGACTGCGTTACCACCGCCATTGTCTGCTGGATCGGCACAAAGGCCGATGCGCGGCGGGTCGGCATCGTGAACATCCTCTACAACTTAGGCAAATCCGTCCTGGTCCTGGCCGCCATCGCCGTGGTCCACAGCCTCGGCCTGCTGGACGGGCTCTGGGACCGGACCGCCAACTCCGGCATGATCGCCAACACCAACTCCATCTTCAATCTGGCCTGCGCCCTGCTCCTGCTCCCCACCCTGCGCTTTTTGGAGCGGCTCAGCTACAAGCTCGTCCGGGACGTTCCCGTCAAGGAGAGCAAGTTCAAGTCCGTCACCGACGCCCTGAACCCGGTCTTCTACGACACCCCTGCCCTGGCCTTCCAGAGCTGCTACAATCTGCTGCTCAGCGTCTTCGCTGCCTCCCGGACCAACATCGAGAAGTCCTTCCGGCTGCTGAACAAATACGACCCCGCCCTGCACAGGGAGATCCTGGCGGACGAGGACGAGATCGACCGCATGAGCGACCGGGTGAACAATTACATGGTTGGATTTTTGCCCCATCTGCAAAACCAGAGCCATGTGGCGATGGTGGACCAGTATTACCGCGTCACGTCGGAATTTGAACGTCTGGGAGACCACGGCGTGAATATTGCCGAGCACGCCGCCACCCTGCATAAAAACAACACGGTCCTGTCTGCCGCGGCCCTGTCAGAGCTGGCGGTCGTGGAAAGCGCCATCATGAATATCCTGGACGAATCGGAGCATACCTTTCACAGGCGGGATGAGGAAGCGGCCCGCCGGATCGAGCCCCTGGTGCAGGTGATCAAGGAGCTCACCGCCGTTCTGAAGAAGAACCATTTGAAGCGCATGAGCACCGGCGAATGCAACGTCTATGCCAACGCGACCTATACGGACCTGCTGATCGAATTCCAACGGATCGGCGACGTGTGCTCCAACGTGGGCATTGCGACCATCATCCGGCTTCACCCGGATCTGGCGGACCACGAGCACGTGTATTTTGACCGGCTCCATGCGGGCGGCGACGAGACCTTTGATGCCGCCTATGAGCGGGCGCACCAACGCTACTTTGCCCTCCTCCCAGGCGGAACGAAATAAACGAAACGAGCGCGACGCACCGTTTCCGGATTCGCATGATCCGGAAACGGTGCGTCTTTTTGCTGCTTGTGATTACTTTGCCTCGTACCAGCTTCGGCCTGTTTTGGCCTCGGCGGTCAGGGGGACGCTCAGGCTCGCGGCGGCTTCCATCTCCCGGGTGACGAGGGCGGCCACGGTCTCCGCCTCGGCCTCGGGGCACTCCACGATCAGCTCGTCGTGGACCTGGAGCACTAACTTCGCCGCCAGGCCCGCGGCCTTCAGGGCCTTGTCCACCCGGAGCATCGCCAGCTTGATGATGTCCGCCGCGGTGCCCTGGATGGGGGAGTTCATCGCCATCCGCTTGGCGGCCTCCCGGACCATATATTTTCCGTCCTTCAGCTCGGGAATGTACCGCCGCCGCCCGTAGAGGGTGGCAACGTAGCCCAGCTTCGTGCCCTGCTCCACCGTGGCGCTCATGAAGTCCCGGACCCCGTGGTATCTGCGCAGATAGCTGTCGATATAGTCCTTCGCCTCGCCCCGGCTCACGCCGATGTCCTCCGCCAGAGAGAACTCCGAAATGCCGTAGACAATGCCGAAGTTGACGGCCTTTGCGCTGCGGCGCATCTGGGGCGTCACCTGGTCGAAGGGGACCCCGAAGACCTGGGAGGCCGTGACCCGGTGGATGTCCTCGCCGGAGTTGAAGGCGGCCTGCATCGCCTCGTCCCCCGCCATATGGGCCAGGACCCGCAGCTCAATCTGGCTGTAGTCCGCGTCCACAAAGACGCAGCCTGGCGCCGGGACGAACATCTTTCGGATCTCCGCCCCCAGGTCCGTGCGGACCGGGATGTTTTGCAGGTTGGGCTCCGTGGAGGAGAGGCGGCCCGTGGCCGTCACCGTGTTCTGGAAGGTGGTGCGCACCCGCCCGTCGGGGCCGATGACCTTCAAAAGTCCCTCGGCGTAGGTGGCCTGGAGCTTGGTCAGGGTCCGGTACTCCAGGATGCGCCCGATGATGGGGTGCTTGCTGCGGAGCTTTTCCAGCACCTCCGCGTTGGTGGACCAGCCGGTCTTGGTTTTCTTCCCGGCGGGCAGGCCCAGCCGCTCAAAGAGGATCTCGCCCAACTGCTTCGGGGAATTGAGGTTGAATTCCCCGTCCGCATAGCGGAACACCTCCGCCTGGGCCTCCGCGATGCGGGTCTTCAGCATTTCGTCAAAGGCGTGGAGGGCCTCGGCGTCCACCAGCACACCCTCCACCTCCATCTCCGCCAGCACGGCGCAGAGAGGCAGGTCCATTTCATAGAAGAGCTTTTCCAAGCCCTGCTCCTTCAGCCCCGCGGTGAGGGGGGTATATAATTCCAAAAGCGCGGCGGTTTCGGCCAGCAGCACGGTCTCCCGGGCGCCAAAAGCCTTCCCCCTTGGGGGAAGGTGGCGCGAAGCGCCGGATGAGGGGTCCTCCGAGGAAGCAGCCGCCGCCCCCTGGGCGATCAGCTCCTTTTCCGTGGGCAGCTCAATCTGGCAGTAGTCGAAGGCCAGCCGGGCCAGCTCATACTTACCCCGGGCAGCGTCCAGCAGATAGGCCGCCACCTCGGTGTCGAAGACGACGCCCTCGGTGGGCAGGCAGCGCTCCAGCAGCCGCCGAAGCAGTTCCTTGGCCCCGTGGACGATCAGTTTGACCTCCCCGGAGAAAAGGGATGAGAGGCAGAAGTCCCAGGCCAGCCCCAGGTCAGCCCGCCGCAGCAGCGCGGGCTGCGCACCGTCGTCCAGGGCCAGGAGCTCCAGGTCCTCCGAGGCCGCCAGGGCCACGAATTCCGCCCGTTCCCAGCCCGCCAGCAGCGCGTCGAACTCGGCCTTTGAGGCGGGGACCGCAGGCCCCGTACCTGTCATTGCGAGGCCAGTGCGCATAACCTCCCCTGCTTGCAGGGGAGGGGGACCGGCCTCAAGGCCGGTGGAGGGGTACTTCCCGGCATCGGAGCCGGTGGTGTTTTGCGGGCGGTCAATGACCGCCCCTACAGAGCGCAGGCGGTAACGGTCGATCAGCTTGACGAAATTCAGCCGCACGAACAGGTCGTACAGCGCCTGCTTGTCCGGTTCCGCCATCAGCGCGTCGCCGGGGGCGAAGTCCACCGGGGCGTCCAGGCGGATGGTCGCCAGGTCGTAGCTCAGATAGGCGCTGTCCTTTCCGGTTTCCAGCTTCTCATAGAGCTTCCCTTTCATGTTCTGGGGGGTCAGATTCTCATAGACCCCGTCCAGGGTCCCGTACTTCAGCAGCAGCTCCGTGGCGGTCTTGGGGCCGACCCCGGCCACGCCGGGGATGTTGTCGGAGCTGTCCCCCATCAGGGCCTTCAGGTCGATCAGGTGAATGGGCTCAAAGCCGTATTCGGCCCGAAAGACCGCGGGCGTGTAGTTGACGGAGCTGGTCTGCCCGGCCTTGGTGGAGACCAGCTTCACGGTGACGTGCTCGTCGATGAGCTGCAGGCTGTCCCGGTCGCCGGTGACGATGACGCAGTCCCAGCCCCCGGCGGCGCAGCGCTTGGCGACGGTGCCGATTACGTCGTCGGCCTCCCAGCCCTGGCAGGCGTAGATGGGGATGTTCATCGCCCGCAGCACGTCCTTCATGACCGGCATCTGCTGGGCCAGCTCCTCGGGCATTCCGTGGCGGGTGGCCTTGTACTGGTCGTATTTCTCGTGGCGGAAGGTGGGCCCTTTGAGGTCAAAGGCCACGCACAGGGCGTCCGGGGCCTCCTCCTGGCGCATCTTGTCCAGGATGTTCAGAAAGCCGTAGACGGCGTTGGTGTACAGCCCGTCCCGGGTGCTGAGCAGCCGCACCCCGTAAAAGGCCCGGTTGATGACGGAGTTCCCGTCCAGGATCATCAGTTTCATGACAGCACCTCGTTTGAGAGGAGTTTGTAGCGCGGGCAATCTGCCCGCCTATGCGAGGGATCAGGCAACAGGCAACAGGCAACGGGCAACAGACCCGCCTGTAGGGACGGCTCTCTGCGGACAAGCGATGTTTGCCCCTACAGTTTCGCCGCAAATGCGTTCAGACGTTTGGCGACCTTTTCCTTGCCCAGCAGCTGCATAATGGTGCACAGGTCCGGGGTGTTGGTTCGGCCTGTCACCGCCAGGCGGATCACGGAGCTCAGGTCTCCCACGTGGCCCTTGAAGCCGTCGGGGTTCTTCTTATACTCCTTGACCTCGGGGCAAAAGCCTAAGGCCGGGCACCAGGTCTTCATCCGGGCGAACCAGGCGTCCTTGTCCTCGCCGGGCTCGTAGTGCGCACAGCAGCAGGCCAGGATGCCCTTGGCGTCCTCCGGGCTGACCCGCTCCGGCAGGAGGGCCGGGTCGGCGTCTGGCTCGTTGAAGAAGAAGTCCAGATAGGCCGGGACCTCGTCCCACTTGGCGATGTCCTTCCGGGGCTTGGGCACCTCCCGGTCGATGTTCAGGATCGCAGTGGAGAAGGCCGGGTCCGCGGTGAAGACAGCGTAGAAGTCCGGCGCGTAATCCTTCGCCCAGGCGGCCACCCGGTCATAGATGTCGGCGGCCTTCATGTGGGAGATCACGTTCTTGCTCACGTCGGTGAGCTTCAGCAGATCAAAGAGACAGCCGGAGGTGCCCATTTTCTTCAGGTTGAAGGGGAAGTCCATGGCGTCGGCGTTGGGGTTGGCCCTGCGCCAGTCCTCGAAATTGGAGTTCAGCAGGGTCAGCAGGTATTCGATCAGCGCTTCCCTGGGGAAGCCCTTCTCCACGAAGTAGGAGACGGCGGCCTCGGGGTCCTTGCGCTTGGAGAGCTTGCGCTTGTCGCCGGTCTCGTCGTCCACCTTCATGACCTGGGCGGTGTGGACGTACTTGGGCACCCTGTAGCCGCAGGCCTTGAACATGGCGATGTGCTTGGGCACGGAGGAGATCCACTCCTCGGCGCGGATGACGTGGGTGGTCCGCATGAAGTGGTCGTCGCAGACGTGGGCGAAGTGATAGGTGGGGATCCCGTCGGACTTCAGCAGCACCTCGTCGATGATGTTCTCGGGCATCTCGATCTTGCCCCGGATCAGGTCTTCAAAGACGATGCGCCTGTCCTCGCTGCCCTCGGAGCGGAAGCGCAGGACCCAGGGGAGCCCTGCGGCCAGCTTCGCCTCGATCTCCTCTAAGCTCAGATCCCGGCACTTGGCGTACTTGCCGAAGTAGCCGCGAATCAGGGCGCCCTCGGCCTCTTGCCGCTCCCGGAGCGCGGAAAGCTCCTCGGCGGTGCAGAAGCAGGGATAGGCATGGCCGTTTTCCACCAGCCGCTTGGCGACGGTGTGGTAAATTTCGACCCGCTGGCTCTGGGTGTAGGGGCCGTAGTCGCCCTTCTCAGTGCCGAAGCCCGTGACGCCCTCGGTGAATTCCACGCCGAAGGCCTCGAAGCCCTTGATGATGGCGGAGACGCCGTCGTCTACCTCGCGCTTCTTGTCGGTGTCTTCGATGCGCAGATAGGAGACGCCCTTCGACGCCCTGGCCGCCAGTACGTCGGTCAGGGCCCCGAAGAGGCCGCCGATGTGCAGATAGCCGGTGGGGGAGGGGGCAAAACGGGTGACCCGGGCGCCCTCGGGCAGCTCCCTGGGGGGATATTGGACCTCCAGGTCCTCCGGCGTCAGTTTCACGTCGGGAAAGAGCAGATCCGCAAGCTTGATGTTGTCCATGGTGTTTTCTCCTGTTTTAGTATATGTAGCGCCGGCAATCTGCCGGCAAAGGATTCAATGTTGCAGCGCCGGCAATCTGCCGGCCCGCCGGTTCCCGTCGTAGGGGCGGCTCTTACCCCATCGGGGTGAGCCGCCCGGCGCTCGGAACGAGCGCATTTGCCGCAGGCAAATCCGGGACGGTATCGTTGACGGAACGTGCCTGGATCGTTTGCTGAAGCAAACGATTGTTTGCTCCGCAAACCGGGCGCCCAATGAGCGCCCCTACAGGTCAACGGTGTAAGGGTCGCTCTTACCCCGCAGGGGTGAGCGACCCGGCGTTCGGAACGAACGCAATTTGCCGGAGGCAAATCCGGGACGGTATCGCTGACGAAACGCGGCTGGATCGTTTGCTGAAGCAAACGATTGTTTGCTCCGCAAACCGGGCGGCTCATCCGCCTTGAGGCGGATAAGAGCCGCACCCTACAGGGGAACGGTAAATTGCAGGCAGATGTCCGCTTTTCGGACGTTTTTCCAGTCGAAAATGGCTGCAAGCTCCCTCGCGGAGATCGCTTCGTTTTTTTCGAGCAATCCCGCAGAAAAAGCCAGCGCCCCGATGATCGCTTCCGGTGTGGTCCGTTCCAGCAGGGTCCCCAGGTCCAGGTCGCCGTCCCGCTTGCTGAGGCGCCGTCCGTCGGGGGCCAGCAGCAGGGGAACGTGCCAGTACTCCGGCGCGGGCCGTCCCAGCAGGGAAAACAGATAGCGCTGCCGGGGCGTGGAGGCCAGCAGGTCCCGGCCCCGGACCACCTGGGTCACGCCGTTGTCCGCGTCGTCCACTACCACGGCCAGCTGGTAAGCGTAGACCCCGTCGGCCCGCCGGACCACGAAATCCCCGCAGTCCCGGCTCAGCAGCTCGGCGTAGTCCCCCTGGAGGCCGTCGTGGACGGTCCATTCTTCCGCGGGGACCCGGAGCCGCCAGGCGGGGAGCCGCTTTTTGGCGGCCCGCTGGGCCTCGGTCAGGTCCCGGCAGGTCCCGGCGTAGACGAACTCGCTCTGGCCTAAGTGGGGGGCCGAGGCCGCGTGGACCTCGGAGCGGGAGCAGTAGCAGGGGTAGATCAGCCCCATGGCGTTCAGCTTCTCAAAGGCGGCGTCATAGGCCGCCGTCCGGGTGCTCTGGCAGGGCACCTCCCGGTCCCAGTCCAGGCCGAAGGCCAGCAGGTCCCGCCGGATCAGCGCGGCGAATTCCGCAGAGGTCCGCTGCGGGTCCAGGTCCTCCATCCGGAGCACCATTTCCCCGTTTTCCGAGCGCACGGCGCACCAGGCCAGCAGAAACGAAAACAGGTTCCCCAAATGCATTCTCCCGGAAGGAGAAGGCGCGAAACGGCCTGTAATTGCATTGATTGTATTATTCAATGTGATAATTATCCTTAAAATATTTTATTACTTTTTCTTTCAGTGTTTCATAATCACCATGAGGATATGTAAGGCATTCCAGGTTTTTAATATCGGTTGGGAGATTATCAATAAAGGGTTCCTCGGAAATAAGCAAAACAGGTTTTCCTAACCCCATTGCATAACCCAATTCAAAATATACATTTAGATTTTTCTCATCGACTTTTATGATAATAAACCTACTTCGCTTAATTGCTTGCTGGACTTTTTGAAGAATTGGCATCGAAAGAATTGTGTCATCTCCACGACGATAATTGATTCCTATATCATTAAGTGCAGGAATAATACCATATTTGTATGCATGATCATTTTCATCGTGGGTAGAAAAGCGCATAACAATAAAAGCTTCGTTGTGATTAATTAATATAGGTTTTCCAATTGCTTCTAATCGAACAGCTTCAAGGATGCTTTCTGTAGCAGATAGAGCTTTTTCATCGGTGCCATAACTTGCAAGGGCAGCACGACATGTTGGACATATAGCGCCTGACACCATGCCAATCTTAATGTCCGGCTTGTTATCACAGAAATCAAACATACAGCCTTGAGTTTTCCAGTGCACGAGATTGAATAACATGCCTTCACTTAAGTCTGCTTCAAAATTGATTGAAGCCTGCGCAATCTGATACATGATATAAGCACTTAATGAAGGAGGGGAGAAAGAATCTTCCCATGAATCTAATGAAATTAGAGAAAAATTCCGTTCTTCGTGGGAAAACCAATTGTCGTCAATTGGCTTATCAGAAATGAAAATGTTATAGCCCTCGCCAGACGAATGAGAATCTGAGAATGAGAGCCAACATACAGGATCTGTATTCAATACAGGAAGGTCAGTCTTTTGAAGAGAAAAAATGAAATAGCTTTGGACACTATTAAGTGTGGAAATGGCTTTTCTAATTTGCCGCTCATAGATGCTTTGTTCGTGATAGATTACGGTAATATTCATTTTGCTCTCTCTCTTTCTGTGATAATATGTTGAAAATATATGGAAATCTGAATACCTGTGAAAGCCACGAATATGTAATAATTCGATAGAAATCCTCCTTTTTATCCTTTCTGTGATTAATGAAAGAGGAATATTAATCAATACTACACTACCATTATGAAATTAGGTCGTGAAATGATAAACTGAGATATAATAGTATCAAGTGAGGATCAATGACTATCCCTACAGGTGGGCGGAGCACAATTGAGAACGAATGTGTTTTCAAGTTGCAATTTGAAAACTCCTAAATTTTTGTGTTTATTATTCACTTTTAACTGTTCCCGAGCGGGGCAGTGCGGGCAGATTGCCCGCACTGCCCTGTGGGGAAGGGGAGACGGATTCTTCACTTTGCTCGAAATGACAGTATGGGTGGAGTTTCAGCATCGTGCGGACGGCAATGACCGCCCCTTCAGAGGAACCGCATTTCACTTCTAACTTTTTACTTCTTACTTTTTTTACTTTTGCAGCGGGCGGCCAATGACCGCCCCTACGGCTCGACGGGCAGCTCCACCACCGTGGCCTCGTGTCCCAGGGCGGGCAAGATCTTCTCCCGGAAGTCCGCCATTGAAACCGCCAGCGTGGACGTGTTCCGGCAGGGGTGGAAGCCGATCTCCGGCTGCTCCAGCACGGGACAGTCGATGACCAGCCGGACCTTTTTCTCCGGGTCGTTCATCAGGCCCAGCACCGAGAGAGAGCCAGGGGTTATGTCAACCAACTGTTCCATGTGTTCGTCGGTGGCGAAGCTGAGCCGGGAGCAGCCCAGGGCCTTGGAGAGGTACTTGGTCTTGAAGACCTTGTCCCCCTCCATCAAAAGCAGATAGAAGTCCGTCTGCTGGCGGTTGGTCAGCAGCAGGTTCTTGCAGATGGGGCAGCCCAGGCTCTTTTCAATTTCCCGGCAGATCTCCATAGTAGCGGCGGCTTCGTGGTCGGCCCGACGGTAAGAGACGCCCAGCCGGTCCAGAAATTCATAGCAGCGCCGCTCCCGCGGCTCGCGGTCGGCCACGTTGGCTGGGACGCCTTGGTCAAGGGTTACAAATATCGACATGGAATTTCTCCTTGAGAAAGAACTTTTTTACTTCTTACTTTTTACTTTACGCCGGTGCGGGGGACGGCGGACAAGCAATGCTTGTCCCTACAGGCGGGATAGCCTTCCCCCTGGGGGGAAGGTGGCATCGGGCGTCTCCCGCAAGCCCGATGACGGATGAGGGGGCGTCCGTGCGAGGGACGGAGGGCCGATGTGGGCATCGGCCCCTACGGGCGGGTCTGTTGCCTGTTGCCCGTTGCCTGTTGCCTTAGCCTCAATACCCATAGGGGTGCAGGTCGTCGGCCTGGATCTCGCTATCGTAGGGGTTGTACTTTTCGTTGACCAGGGCCGCGGCGGCCTCCCGGTCCTCCGCGTAGTAGGAGCCGCCGTTGATCCAGACGGCCTCGCCGGGCAGGGTGTCGCTGTCCATCCCGCCCTCGCAGCGGGCCAGGGTCAGGGCGAGCCAGCAGAGGTTCCGGTAGCTCAGGTCCGTCTGGGCGTGCTTCATCAGCAGGAGGGCGGCATAGGGCAGCCGGGGCAGGCGGGAGAGGGACTTCCACTGGCTGACGGCAGCCCCTAAGAAGTCCCGCTGGACCCGCACCCGTTCCAAGTCCGCCGCGTCGTAGCCGCTGCGGAAGCGGACCAGCCACAGGGCCTGCTGGCCGTTGAGGGTCTGGGTCCCGGCCTTCAGGTCGATGTAGAGCTCCTGGGTGGGGTCCTTGTACTCCATGTCCATGGGCACGTCATAGGTAACGCCGCCCATGGCGTCCACCAGCGCGGCGAAGTCCTCCAGCTCCAGCAGCAGACAGCCGTCGGGCTTGTAGCCGATCAAGTCCTTGACATAGCCCAGCAGGACCTCCATTCCCTTACGGCCCTTGCCGTTGGCCCCGTAGGCGCCGTTGAGCTTGGGCACCGGGTTGTCCCGGTTCACCATGGTGTCCCGGGGCAGGCTCAGCAGGCGGGCCTGTTTGCCGTCCCGGTCCAAAAAGAGCAGCAGCATGGTGTCGGTGCGGGCGCCGCCCTCGTCGGCTCCGCAGAGGAGCACGGCGCAGCAGCCCTGCTTCCGGGGGCCGAGGGGCGCGTCGGTCTGGGGCATCTCGGCCAGGAGGACGGAGATCAGTCCCAGGGTCAGCGCCAGCACCAGGAGCAGGCCCGCCAGCCGCAGCAGGAAGCGCAGCAGGCGGTGTTTTTTGCGCTTCTTTCCGCGGCCCTGCCGGACCGGCACCGGGGGCTCGTAGTAGGGCTCCTGGACATAGGTAGGCTGCCGAGCCTGCCCGCGCCCGCCGACGTAGACGGCCTCGCCCTCGTGGACCTGGCGCATGGACTCCAAGCTGTAGCCCTCGCCGCCCCGGATGCGCCGGGGCTCGTTGAGGAACTCCGGCACCTCGGGATAGTCCTTCGGGCTCTGCGCCGCCCGATTCCGGTCCCGCCGCGCAAAGACAGCCTGAATGTCGTCGTATTCGGTTTTATGATTTTTGTCAGTTTTTCCCATGTGTCCTTGTAGGGACGGCTCTCAGCCGTCCGGCGTGTGGTGTTCGGGAATCGTCTGAGCGGACGGCAAAGTGCCGTCCCTACAGTGTGCGGTTTACATAATTAACGAACCGCAGGAAGGCGGCCTGGCCTTCGGGGCTGCGCTTATAGACGCCCGCGTGCTCCAGGACCTGGGAGAAGACCACGCCCACCTCATCTCGCAGAATGCCCTCCACGTTCTCCGGCGTGAAGACGTAGCGGGTCTTCAGCTCCTCCGCCCAGTCGGCGTGCTTCTCCGTCAGCTCGTCGGCCCGGAGCTCGCCGCCGGAGAGCAGCAGCTCCGCCGTGCGGGCCAGCTCCCGCTTCAGCCGCGGGGGCAGCACCGCCAGACCCATGACCTCGATGAGGCCGATGTTCTCCTTCTTGATGTGGTGCAGTTCAGGATGGGGGTGGTAGACGCCTAAGGGCAGCGCCTCGGTGGTGATGTTGTTGCGCAGCACCAGGTCCATCTCGTAGTCCGCGCCGCGGCGGCGGGCGATGGGGGTGACGGTGCTGTGGGGCGTGCCCTCGGTCTCGGCGAAGATGCAGGCCGCTTCGTCGGTGTAGCCCCGCCAGAGCCGCAGGATCTTCCCGGCCAGCTCCGCCACCCGGGCCTTGTCGGCGCCTCGCAGACGGATGACGCTCATGGGCCACTTGACGATCCCGGCCTCCAGCTCCTCGTAGCCCCGGAAGATTAGGGGCGTCTCCACGGGGGCCTTTGCCATCGCAAAGTCATAGTGGCCGCCCTGGAAATGGGCATGGGTGAAGATGGAGCCGCCCACGATGGGCAGGTCCGCGTTGGAGCCCATGAAGTAGTGGGGGAAGACCGTCACAAAGTCCAGAAGCTGCCGCAGGGCGTGGTCGTCGATGACCATGGGGGTGTGCTGCGCCGAGAAGGCGATGCAGTGCTCGTTGTAGTAGACGTAGGGGGAGAACTGCACGAACCAGTCCTCGCCGTCCAGCACCACGGGGATGGGCCGGTGGTTCTGCCGGGCTGGGTGGTTCCAGCGGCCCGCGTAGCCCTCGTTCTCCACGCAGAGCAGGCACTTGGGATAGGAGACGGCGCTTGCCTTGGCGGCCTTGAAGGCGGCGCCGGTGGTGGTGGCCTTCTCGGGCTTGGTGAGGTTCACGGTGATGTCCAGGTCCCCGTACTCCGTGGGGGCCTTCCAGACCAGGTTCCGGCGGATCCGGTCCCAGCGGATGTAGTTGGTGGCGCCACTGAAGCGGTAGTACCAGTCGGTGGCCGCCTCCGGCGACTGGGCGTAGAGGCGGCGGAACTCCCGGCGCACCTCGGCGGGCCGGGGGGTCAGGCAGCTCATGAGGCCGGTGTCGAAGAGGTCTCTGGCGGTGGGATCGTCCTCGCAGAGGCCTCGGGCAACGGCGTCGTCGGTCAGAAGGCCCAGCAGCTCGTGGACGGGCTTGTCCAGAAGCTGTGCGGGGGCCTCGTAGCTGTCCAGCTTCATCCGCTCCAGCAGGGCGTTGACGGAGAAGACCCGCTCCTCCGCGGGAATGAGGCCCTTTTGGACGGCGTACTCCACTAAGGAAGCAATGGCTTGATTGATCATGGTCATACCTCTTTCAATGTTTTGTAGCTTTCACATTGTTGATGATTTGTATGATTATAGAGGGAACGAAACTGGTCCCAGGGCTCTCCATGGGGTGTCAAATCGAAGGAGAGCCGTTTGCCTGTGGCCGGGTGGTCGAAGGCCAGGCGGCAGGAGAACAGGGCGGGGCCGTGCCCGGCCTTGCTGCCGTAGCGGATATCCCCCAACAGGGGAAGGCCCCGGGCGGAGAACTGGGCCCGGATCTGATGGGTCCGGCCTGTGTAGAGCCGCACGCGCACCAGGGTCAGGGGCTGCGCCTCCGTCCCGGCCCGGCCAAGGACCCGATAGGAGAGCTTCGCCGCCCGGACCCCCTTGCGGGGCCGCTGCACCACAAAGGTCTTGTTGCTGCGGCTGTCGTGGAAGAGCAGGTCCTCCAAGGTGGCCTCGTCTTGCTCCGGCACGCCCCGCAGGACGGCCAGATATTCCTTCTCGACGCGGTGGGCGGCGATCTGGGCGATCAGGGAGGCCGCGGCGGCCTGGGTCCGGGCCAGGACCATGAGGCCCCCCACGGCCTTGTCCAACCGGTGTACCGTGCGGACTTCGGGCGCTTCGCCCCGCTCCAGCAGCCAGGCGGCAGCCAGCTCCGGCAGGTTTTTCCCCGATCCGGGTTCTGAAAGCACGCCGACAGGCTTCTCACAGACCAGGATGACTTCGTCGCAGAATAGAACCTTCAATTCCTGGGTCATGCCTTCAGCTTTTTGCAGAATTCCGCCGGGTCCGGGCTCTTGAACCAGGCGCTGCCCGCCACTAAGACGTTGGCGCCGTTTTCGGCGCAGAGCTTTCCGGTGCGCTCGTTGACGCCGCCATCCACCTCTAACTCGCAGCCGGGGTTCCGTGCGTCGATCCATTCCCGGAGGGTCCGCAGCTTCGGCATCATGTCCTCCATGAAGCTCTGGCCGCCGAAGCCGGGCTCCACGGTCATCACTAAGATCAGGCCGCAGAGCTCCAGGAAGGGCAGCACGGCCTCGGCCCGGGTGTTGGGCTTGACGGAGACGGCGGGGACGACGCCCAGGGCCCGGATCTTCTCCAGAGCTGCCCGGGTGTTGGCGGGGAAGTCGGACTCTACGTGGAGGGTCAGGATGTCGGCTCCGGCCTTGCAGAAGTCCTCCACATAGCGAATGGGCCGGTCTATCATCAGATGCACGTCCAGGGGCAGAGGGGAGATCTTTTTCAGGGCGGCCACCACGGGGATGCCGATGGTGATGTTGGGGACAAAAACGCCGTCCATGACGTCTACATGGACGTAATCGGCCCCGGCAGGGCCTAAGGCGCGGACGTCGCGCTCCAGATTGACAAAGTCCGCCGAGAGAATCGACGGAGCCAGCTTCAGCATGGAAAATCCCTCCCAGTTTGATTCTAACCTACATTATATCGAATAAATCTCATGAAGTCAACTTTACAATTCTTGACTTATGGAAGGTTTTGCGATAAAATACAGGCGTAGGATTCTGCAACAAGCTGAATAAGGAGGATTCTGATATGGATTACGTTCCCGAACTGAAGATGGAAGAAGCCGCCGAGACGGCCCAGACCCTGGTCCAGGAGGCCGAACAGACCATGGAGGTCCCGTCCCTGGAGCCGGTCCCCACGCTGGAGCTGACCCCCGCCGAGCCGGAGCCCGCCGTGCCCGAGGCCGGTCCCGACTACTCCATGCTCACCGAGGCGGAGCAGAAGGTGGTCCACGACTTCGCCCAGAAGATCGACATCCGCAACCCCAACCTCTCCCTGGAGTACGGCGCGGGCGCCCAGAAGAACGTGGCGGACTTCTCCGACGCCGCTCTGGCTGCCGTCCGGACCAAGGACCTGGGCGAGGTGGGCGACATGATCAGCTCTCTGGTGGTGGAGCTTAAGGGCTTCAACGCCGACGAGGAGCGCAAGGGCTTCCTGGGCCTGTTCAAAAAGGCGGGCTCCGGCATTGAGACCCTCAAGGCCAAGTACAGCAAGGCCGAGGTCAACGTCAACAAGATCTCCCACGAGCTGGAGGGACACCAGCGCACCCTGATGAAGGATGTGGTGATCCTCGACCAGATGTACGACAAGAACCTGGACTACTACAAGCAGCTCACCATGTATATCCTGGCGGGCAAGGAAAAGCTGGCCCAGGAGCGGAACACCACCCTGGTGGAGCTGCGCCGCAAGGCCGAGAAGACCGGCCTGGCCGAGGACGCCCAGGCGGCCAACGACTATGACGCCCTCTGCCTGCGCTTCGAGAAGAAGCTGCACGACTTAGAGCTGACCCGGATGGTCTCCATCCAGATGGGCCCCCAGATCCGGCTGCTCCAGAACAACGACACCCTGATGTCCGAAAAAATCCAGACCTCCCTGGTCAACACCATCCCCCTCTGGAAGAGCCAGATGGTGCTGGCCCTGGGCCTGACCCACAGTCAGCAGGCTTTAGAGGCACAACAGGCGGTGACAGATATGACAAATGAATTGCTCCGGAAGAACGCAGACAAGCTGAAGACGGCCACCATCGAGACCGCCAAGGAGTCCGAGCGGGCCATCGTGGACATTGAGACCCTTCAGCACACCAACCAGCAGCTCATTACCACCCTGGACGAGGTGCTCCAGATCCAGACCGAGGGCCGCCAGAAGCGGGCCGCCGCCGAGCAGGAGCTCCGCAAGATCGAGGGCCAGCTGAAACAAAAGCTGCTGGAGACCCGCAACCTGTCCAACTGACAGACCATCCTTCGTTCTCCGCCGTAGGGGCGGTCATTGACCGCCCGCCGTCCTCCCCGCTGTGTGTAAATCGGCAGCGCGGGCAATCTGCCCGCTGTCCCTCACCCCGGGAATGTATTTGCAAAGGAGGCCGTTCCATGAAGCTCTGGCTCAAGCGCATCGCCGCGGCGGCGCTCATCATCGCCGGGATCGTCCTGTTCTGGAAGCACACTGCAAAGCTTCTGGACTGGCCCCACCTCTATCCGGATTACACCCAGATCCACCTGGAGAATCTGCTCTTCCTGGGTCTGACCCTGCTGGCCGCAGCCCTGGCCTGGATCAGCGCCGCCTATCTGCTGCTCAACGCGGACCAGAAGCTTCTGCGTCTGCTGCTGCCTGCGGCGGCCTTCGTCCTCTTCCTGACCGCCGGCGGCTTTTGCCTGACCCGGACGGTGGGGGAGATCCCCTGCACCTACACCACCTCCTTGGAGGTCTGCAAGCAGGAGTTCCGCTCTAACGCCTTCCAGGTCCAGGGCCAATCCCTCTATCCGCCCTTCGCCTCCGGGGAGATCACCTCCTACGCCCGCTATCAAAAGGGCGAGGTCCTGGCGGAGTCCCTGACCCGGACCTTTGACCGGGACGGCTTTTACGTGGAGCAGCGGCGGCTGGAGCAGCTTTGTTTAGAGGGCTTCCACCCGGAGGAGAAGCCCACCGCCCGGGAGACCGTCTGCTATGAGCTCTCCGTCGGCGAAACCCTCTGGCAGGTGCTGGTGGACCCGTGGAACAAAACCGTGGTCTACTCCCGCTTCTACGCCGCCGACCAGCTCCCCTCCTTCGCCCCCCACCCCACCGAACCGCCCGCCGCACCTACCGCGTAGTAAAACCTCCCCTGCTTGCAGGGGCACAACAGTCCGTGGGACTGTTGTGAATTTCATTGCCGTTGCGGCGGCTGTGCTGACGCAACTGGCATCCTTTGGCAGGGGACCGGCCTCAAGGCCGGTGGAGGGGTTCGTCTCATTTTATTTGCAGGCGTCCCACATCGGCCTGTCCCCCGAAAGAACCGAAAGCAAAGAAGCCGTAGGGGCGCTCATTGAGCGCCCGTCCTTCCCCAAAGAGAATAAAGACCGCAATGCGGTCGGCCATCAGATAGTGAATATTTGTATTAAGTATTTCAGAAGTGATTTTCTTGTATGTGGAATCATTTATCTTGTAATCTTTTGGAGGTTGCTTACATGAAGAAAATGAAAAAAACCATTGCAATTCTCTGCATGTTTCTGATTTGCATACAGCTTATTACAATAGTAGCCAGCGCAAAGATTACTGTGCCATCAAAGCTGCCTACACTTAGACGCGGAGAAAAATCGAATTATTTTGTCAAAGTGATGCAGATGATGCTGGTCCACTCAAACGGCGCAGACCTTGATTGTACCGGAACCTTTGGAAGCAAAACGGAGAAAGAAGTGAAGAAATTCCAAAAAAAATATGATCTTGATGTCGATGGAATTGTTGGCCCAAAAACGTGGAGCAAGCTGCTCAGCAAATGCAAACTTAAGGAAAACGACAAAAACGACTTGGTAAAACTGGTTCAGACGATCCTCAATGAATATCGCGATAAAAATGGAGTGAAAGTTTACTACTGCGGAAAAGCAAATGGCGTCTTCAATTCTAGTACGAAAAAAGCTGTGAAACTATTTCAGAAAGAAATAATTGGTGACGATGACCCAACCGGCATTGTAGACGCAAAAACCTGGAGATATTTATTATATTTCGCCTGCGGGGCTTATTGATTTACAATTCATACCGCGCGGATAGAAGTAACATGGACAGCGATGGCGGCAATATCTCAATGCCCAGCCGTCAGCGCAAATGCCTTCAAACAAAGTATTAACCTTGTAAAAATGGCAATAATATGAGTGCGGCACAAGCCTGCCGCACTCATACTATTTACAGGAGGCATTCTCATGTACACCAACGATTCCTGCCATTCCGGCTCTGCCAACCACTGCATTGCCTGCACCGTGCAGCAGTGCGCCAACCACTGCGGCAAGGAGGACTACTGCTCCCTGAACAAGATCCTGGTGGGCACCCACGAGTACAACCCCACCGAGGACCAGTGCACCGACTGCAAATCCTTCCGCAAGCGCTGATACTGAACTCCCATAGAAACCTTTAATCTGTTCCGGCAGGAATTGTGCCATACTTCGTTGTCGTCCTTGCCGGGCGTCAAGCCCGCCTGCGTCCTCCGCCTCGTCTGGCGCAATTTCTGCTCGGAACATTTTTCAATCTTTCTATGGGAGTTCAGTATGAGGTCCAAGCGGTCCTGCGTCCGACAGCCGTCGGATGCAGGACCGCTCTTTGCTCCGGACGGATTTTTTGTTGCAAACGCCGGAAGTCTGTGGTAAAATAGACAGAGAAAACCATAGAAAGGCAGGCGCTACCGTGGAAAAGAATATCGTTAAAATCGTCCTCACCGGCGGACCGGCGGCGGGCAAGACGACCCTGATCTCCCGCATCCTGAAGGAATTCAAGCAGGACGAGGGCTGGCGCGTCATCACCATTCCCGAGACGGCCACCGACCTCATCAGCGGCTTCGGCATCAAGCCCTTCGGCAACTGCATGTCCATGCTGGAGTTCCAGGATTACGTGGTGGCCGACCAGCTCCACAAGGAGCGCCTGGCCCTCCAGGCGGCCCAGGTGGTGCCGGAGCCCAATGTCCTGATCGTCTATGACCGAGCCCTGCTGGACGACAAGGCCTACATCACCGACGCCGAGTTTGAGCAGGTCATCGCCAAATTCGGCCTTACCACCGAGACGGCGATGGCGAAATACGACGCGGTCATCCATCTCGTCACCTGCGCCAAGGGCGCGGAGTTTGCCTACAACCTGGGCAACGCCGCCCGCACCGAGAGCCTGGACGCCGCTGTGGAGATGGACGACAAGACCCTCCGGGCCTGGAGCTCGCATCCCAACCTGAAAATCGTGGACAACGCCGTGGACTTCGAGAAGAAGATCCGCCGGGCTATGCGGGAGATCTTCCGGGTGGTGGGCCGTCCCGAGCCCATGGACAAGAAGCACAAGTACCTCATTGCCATGCCGGATATGAACAAGCTGGTGGTGAACCGAGGCGCGGTGCCCTTCGAGATGACCCAGAATTATCTGGTCATCACGAATCCCCGCATCGAACGCCGCATCCGCAAGCAGAAGAACGGCTCCGAGTACCTCTACTTCTACACCGAAAAGCACCTCATGGAGGACGGGACCATGTGGGATACCGAGCGCCCCATCTCCGCGAAGGCCTACGAGAGCTATCTGCTGGAGGCCGAACCGGAGCTCCAGCCCGTCCACAAGGTCAAGTACCGCTTCAACGACAAGCGCCAGCGCTTTGAGATCGACGTGTACCCGTTCTCCAGGGAGCGGGCCGTGATGTTTGCCTACGCCGGAGCGGACGAGGCGGAGGTGGTACCGCCTCCCGAGATCGAGATCCTGCGGGAGGTCACGGGCGACCCCGAGTACAAGAATAAGACCCTGGCAAGGCTCCAGCGGCTGTGACGGCGGACCCATGAAAGAGCTCACCGTCAAAAAAAATGACGCCGGGCAGCGGCTGGACCGCTTCCTGGCAAAGAGCGTCCCCCTGCTGCCCGCCTCCCTGGCCCAGAAGTACATCCGGCTCAAGCGCATCAAAATCGACGGCAAACGGGCGGACCGGGACACGCGGCTGGCCGAGGGGAACCTGATCCAACTCTACATCAACGACGAATTCTTTGACACCCCGAAGCCGGAGAACGCATATCTCACCGTCACGGCGCCCAGACTGAACCTCGTCTACGAGGACGAGAATCTGCTCTTGGTGGACAAGAAGCCCGGCCAGGCCGTCCACCCCCACGACGGCTCCGAGTACGGCAGGACCCTGATCGACCACATCCAGGCCTATCTCTACGCCAAGGGAGAGTGGAAGCCCCGGGAGGAGAACGCCTTCGCCCCGGCCCTCTGCAACCGCATCGACCGCAACACCGGCGGCATCGTCATCGCCGCCAAGAACGCCGAGGCCCTGCGCATCCTCAACCAGAAGATCAAGGACCGGGAGCTGGAAAAACGCTATCTCTGCGTGGTCCACGGGACGCCGAGGCCCCCGGAGGGCCGCCTGGAGGGCTACCTCTTCAAGGACGCCAAACAGAACCGGGTCTACGTGACCCAGAGGCCCCAGCCCGGCGCGAAGACCGCCGTCACCGCCTATCGGACCCTGGCGAGCCGGGCGGGCCTGTCCTTAGTCGAGTGCGAGCTGCTCACGGGCCGGACCCACCAGATCCGGGCCATGCTGGCCGCCGCCGGGACCCCCCTGCTGGGGGACGGGAAATACGGCAGGCTGGACAAGCGCTACGATAGGACTTACCAGGCCCTGTACTCCTACAAGCTGCGCTTCGCCTTCACCACCGACGCCGGCGCCTTGGCCTATCTGAACGGCCAGAGCTTCCAGGTCGAGCGCGTAGACTTCGTGGAGGAATACTTTCCAGAGCTTCTGTTGAGTTAACAAAATATCTATGAATATTTCCGCCGCATAAATAGTTTTTCACAGTTTCCACATAGTTTTCCACAGCCCGCGAGGCCTGATGAATTCAGGCCTCGCGGGCTTTTTCCACCGCTATGGGGAAAACCCGCGAACGAAGGTCCCGTTTTGCGGAAAAACCGAAAACGATTGACATAATCTGTCCTGACTAACTTCCGTTTTTGTATCTATTCAGTAGCCCCCTTCGTCGTAGGGGCGGATGCCCACATCCGCCCTCGCTTGCAGGCAAAAATCGGTAGGTAGGGCCGATGTAGGCATCGGCCCCTACGGGCGACTGAACAATTACCCGTTTTTCAGATTCTCCCCCACGGTTCCCAGCTTCTGCCGGTTCAGGTCCCTCAGAAAGCTCTCGATGTCCCCGTAGATCCGATCGATCTCCTCACCGAACTCCCGGGCGGACTGCCGCAGGACCCCGGCCCGGAGGGCCGAGACTTGAATCAGACTGTCGGAGGTAACGATGCGGACCTGCTCGTTTTTGCCGATGTCGTGGACCAGCCGCTCGATGTAGGCGTCGCCGGTCTCGTTTTCCTTGGTATAGACCACCCGGACGCCGTGGAAGCTGAAGCGCTCCCCCTTGCCGCCCTTGACCCGGTAGGCGTCGAAGACCAGTACGGTCTCCGTCCGGGTGAAGGAGGAATAGTTGGCCAGGATCTCCATGAGCCGCTCCCGAGCCTGGTCCAGGTCCTTCTCCGCCAGGGCCGCCAGCTCAGGCCAGGCGTAGATGACGTTCATCCCGTCCACCACCAACAGCCTTCCCCCTCGGGGGAAGGTGGCATCCGCCGTCTCCCGCAAGGCGGATGACGGATGAGGGGCGTCCGTCGCCCGAAAGCCCTGGGAGGGGGCGTCCGTCTCCCGGCTCGTTTCCTGGGTGGCCCCCTTCCAAACGCTTGCCGAATACCGGGGCCGTTTGATAGGCCCGAACTCCCGCTCTAAGATGGCCTGCAGCTCCTTCTCGCTGATGGACAGCCGCCGCCGGGCGGGGGCCAGGGCGTCCCGCTTCGGAGCCAGGACGCTCTCTAAGTGCATATTGGAGAAGACCTTGTCCCACTTCACCGTGAAGCCGCCCCCGTGGGCGCAGAAGACAGAGTCCGGCGTGTTGTCCAGGTCCGCCTCCGGGTCATAGGGGTGGGCAGCCCGGACGGCCTCGGGGTCGTGGCAGAGCTCGTAGCCCTCTACCTCCAAGGCCAGCTTGCCCAGGCCTCGGGTGTAGGCGGCTACCTCCCGGGCGTAGTCCGTCATGGCGGCCACCGGAGCGCGGCCCCGGAGCAGGCTCATGCCCCCCAGGTCCTCCGGGGTGTCGAAGGAGCCGAAGCGGGCCCGGATGTCGGTGATGGCCCGACCGATCTGGGCCGTGGGGACCTCCAGCCGGAAGCGGTACCAGGGCTCCAGCAGCACCGAGGGGACCTGCATCAGGCCCTGGCGCACGGCCCGGTAGGTGGCCTGGCGGAAGTCGCCCCCCTCGGTGTGCTTCAGATGGGACTTGCCCGCCGCCAGGGTCATCTTCATATCCGTGATGGGTGCACCGATGGCGGTGCCGACGTGCTCCTTTTCCATGAGGTGGGTGAGGATCAGCCGCTGCCAGTGCCGATCCAGCTTGTCCTCGCTGCACGAAGAGGCGAAGACCAGGCCGCTGCCACGGGGCAGGGGCTCCAGCAGCAGGTGGACCTCGGCGTAGTGCCGCAGGGGCTCGTAGTGGCCCACGCCCTCCACGGCCCGGTCGATGGTCTCCTTGTAGAGGACGCGGCCCCGGCCCAGCTCCACGGCCAGCTCGAAGCGGTCCAGGATCAGGCTCTTCAGGATCTCCGCCTGGACCTCTCCCATGAGGCCCACGGAGAGCTCCTGGAGGCGGGGGTCCCAGCGCAGCCGGAGCATGGGCTCCTCGGCCTCCAGCTGGCGGAGCTTGGGCAGCACCAGCCGGGGGTCCGTCCCGGCGGGCAGGCCCAGCCGGTAGTGCATCACCGGCTCCAGCACCGGCGCCCCGGCGGCGGCCTCGGTGCCGAAGCCCTGGCCGTTCCGGGCCGCGCTCAGCCCCACGGCGGCGCAGACCTGGCCCGGCAGCACCTCCTCCACGGCGGCGTATTTCCCGCCGCTGTAGCGGCGGAGCTGCGTCAGCTTCTCCTCCAGCCCGTCATAGGTCAGCGTGTCCCGGACCCGCAGCACGCCGCCCGTCACCTTCAGGTGGGTCAGGCGCACGCCCTGGGCGTCGTGGGAGATCTTGAAGACCCGGGCGCCGAAGGCCTCGGGCCTGGTCCGGGGCTTCAGCAGGCCCGTGAAGCCGTCCAAAAAGGCCTCGATCCCCTCCAGCCGCAGGCCGGAGCCGAAGAAGCAGGGGAAGGCCTCCCGGGCCGCCAGCAGGTCCCGCAGGGTGTCGGGGGAGAGGGCCCCCGTGTCCAGATATTCCTCCATGGCGGCCTCGCCGCAGAGGGCCAGCTGCTCGTCCCGCCCGGCGTTGTCGGGGGAGAAGTCCACCGCCCCGTCGCCAAACTCCCGGCGCAGCTCGTCCAGCAGCTCCTCCCGGCCCCGGCGGGCCAGGTCCATCTTGGTGACGAAGAGGACCGTGGGGACCTGGTAGTGGGCCAGCAGCTTCCAGAGGGTCCGGGTGTGGGACTGGACCCCGTCGATGCCGCTGATGACCAGCACCGCGCAGTCCAGCACCTGGAGCATCCGCTCCGTCTCGGCGGAGAAGTCCACGTGGCCCGGCGTGTCCAGCAGGGTCAGCTCCCAGCCGCCCCATTCCACGTGGGCCTGGGAGGCGAAGATGGTGATGCCCCGCTCCCGCTCCAGCGGGTCGAAGTCCAGGGCCGTGTTCCCGTGGTCCACCCGCCCCAGGCTCCGCAGAAGCCCGCAGCGGTAGAGGATGGCCTCCGCCAGAGTGGTCTTGCCCGCGTCCACGTGAGCCAGCAGCCCCACGCAGGCCCGTTTGTCGCTGCCTGTCATCGTCATTCCCCGTCCATTCCTGTTTTTGTTTGATTATACCACAGCCCCGCCGGATAGGCAAGAAAAAACCGCCGCCCCGCCGTAGGGCGGCCAGACCCTGGCCACCGCCCCCGCCGTAGTAGGGCGGCCAGACCCTGGCCGCCGCCCCCCGCCGTAGGGCGGCCAGACCCTGGCCGCCGCCCCCGCCGCAGGGCGGCCAGACCCTGGCCGCCGCCCCCACCGTAGGGGCCGATGCCCACATCGGCCCGCCACCTCCCGCCTGGACGAGGTAAGAAGTAAGAGGGAAGAAGTAAGAAGTGGCCTTGTTGTAGCGGCGCACAGTGTGCGCCACGGGATGCCGCTCATCTTCTGCCGTAAGGACGGCTCTGTAGGGACGGCTCGCAGCCGTCCGCCGTTCCCGCCCCGCCGTCCCCCGCCCGGGAAAGGCAACAGGCAACGGGCAACAGGCAACAGACCCGCCTGTAGGGACAAGCATTGCTTGTCCGCGATTCCCCGCACGGACGCCCCCTCATCTGGCATCGGGCTTGCGGGAGACGCCCGATGCCACCTATTTCGTGAGGATACCATTTTCGCAGTATAGCTGCGCAAATGGTGATAAAAAAAATCCAAAAATTATTCAAAAAATTTGGGAACAGCCGAAAAACGACTGTTCCCGCAGTGTGTTTTATTTGGAGATTGCGTTTTTTAAGAGCTTGAGATGCGTTTTTTTTGAGAGCTTCTGTTGCTTGAAAGCGCGGTCAGCTCAGGAGATAGGAGGCAATGTACCGGATCCCGTTGGGCAGGGGCAGGGCGGGAGCCTCCAGGGAGAAGCTGACGCGGCGGCCCAGGGCCTCGGCGGCCAGGGCAAAGTGGCACAGGGCAATGCCCAGGTCCACCTTTTGCAGGTCCCAGCCGCTTTTATCCGCATAACCGCGGCTGGACTTCTCGAAAAAGTGCAGCCAGTCGCCATCCCGGACCACCCGCCAGGGCTGCCGGTTCACCGCCGATGGCCCGCGCCGCACGGCCTCCAGCAGGGGGGCCAGTTCTCCGGCGGCGGCAGGGGAGAGGGGCTGATCAAAGCTGCCGTCGAAGAAGAGGGTCTCAAAGGGCAGCCGCGTCTCCGCGCCGGTCCCCTTGCGCATGAGCTGCTCCCGCAGAGACATCTTCTTTGCCGGGTAGCCCACAGGGCTGACGCAGGGCAGGACCTCCCCGGCCTCCAGGGCCATAGCGGCCTCGAAAGCACCGCGGCTCAGGGTCCCGGCAAGCCAGACCGTTCCCAGACCTAAGGCCACGGCCCGGAGCAGCAGCGTCTCGAAGGCGAAGCCAAAGGCTTCCTCGGCGTGAGGCGTCCGGGGGAGCTTTCCCGCCAGCCAGTGGGAGGCGCCGACGATGACAGGGCTGGACAGGCCATTTTCCGCCCCGTCCAGCAGGGCAAAGCGCACCGGGAGCCCGTAGGGGTTCCGTGTCGTCTCGGCCAGCGCCAGCAGCGCGGCCCGGTCCTCCGGCGTCAGAGGCCGCCCGTCAAAGCTCCGAACGCTCCGCCGGACCCGTATTGCTTCCATCATGTCCATGGTTCGTTCCTCCTTATGTTATCGTAGGGGCCGACGCCTCGACGGCCCGCCGTCCCCCGTTCCCGTCATTCTGAGCGCAGCGAAGAATCCGTCCCCCCTTCGCCCGCCATCCCGATTCGGAAATCGTGGGGTCAAAGTGTCTCCCACCAGGCGTTGACGGCCAGCAGCGTCGCAATGGGCACCGCCACCAGCAGAAGGACCGGTAGGATCGCCCAAGGCGCATCCATTACGATCGCCATAAAACTGGCAGGGAGCAGGATGATGCTGCCAGCCACCGCGAACAAAAGCTGTGCGATCATGCAGCCCCGAATCAGCCGCGGTCCGGCCTCCTTCCCGGCGCTGCCCAAGAACCAGCCCGCCAGGGGCAGCAGTGACAGCAGACCCAGCAGCGGGAAAATCAAATACAAAAGGCCGTAGAATTCGAGGGCGGCAAACATGGCGCCAAGCAGCACGCCCATCGCCGACAGCGGCCAAATCAGAAGGAGATATTCGCTGAGAGAGAAGTCTATCGGATGCGTATAGGTGACGATCAGGACGACTGCGGTGAGCAAAGGGGTGTAAAGGGTCAGGGCGAGGCAGAGATACCGCCGTCTGCGCCCCTGGGCTGTGGCGTGCCCCGGTCCTTGCTTTCTGTGTTTCATAAGAGGCGTCCTCCTGTTCATCTTGTTGGAGCAGGTATCGTTCTGTGATTTACTTATCCTCTTTTTTATCATCCTTCTGCTCCAGAGCGGCCCATTGATTGTGTTCGCCGATGGAGATATTTTCGCAAACCGTAAAGAGGGCCTGCTTCCGTTTTTCCGGGTCGTCGGTCAGGTTCGCAAACTCTCCCGCGTTCATGAAGTACATGTTCACCGTCCGCTTCAACTGCTCCAGACAAAGACGATACTGGACCCACAGCTCCCGGTGCTTTTTCAGTGCCAATACAGCCGTCAGGATCCCGGCGGCAGAGCTGAGGGCGGCGACAAGGTATTTCATAAACGGGCCGACGTATGCAACATCCTCCAGCAGGATGAGAAACGGCACAAGCCCGTTGAAAATGAGACAGAGGATGGTGAGACGGTGATACATCTTCTTGCAGACGCGGCTGCTGTCGCTGTAATACTTCATTTGCGGAAAGACCCGGTCAAGAAGATAGTTTTTCTCCATGCCCTCTGGCATCAGGTCCAATTCGGCGCGGTACTGCGCGGCGTATTTATTTTGATAGCGCTTGTCCGCATCGGGTCCCTCCGGAGCGGCTTCCGCATTCGGCGACTGGGCGGGGGCAGCCGCGTCTGCGGCGTCCGGCGTTTCGCCCGGTTCCGGGGGAACGAGGGCAGAGGCTGCCGCGCTGTCCGGCTTGGCTTCCGCTTCGCCGGAAGGAGCTTCCCCCTCCGCGGCGGCTGTCTGCCCGGAGCCGTTCTCCAGACCTGCGGCGTCGTCGGGGACGATTGCGTCTTCGGCTTCCGGCGCGGTGGTCAAGGGTTCCGCATCCTGTACCGGGAGCGGAGCTTGTGTTTCCTGTTCCATACCTGTCATTCTCCTTTTTTCGTTAAGTCTTTACCAAAATCAAAAGTGTGCGATGCAGAAATAGAGGTGCTCGCCGATCTCCCGATAGAAGAAGGTGTCGTCGCCGTCAATCCGTCCGAACCAGCCGCCGTCCTGCTCCGTGAAGGTCATTCTGGAGGAATAACCGAAGCAGCCGCTGACGTCGTCGGAGGGGATGTAGTACAGGTCATAGTATTCCGTCTCCGGCCCAAAGCCCCGTCCGCCCAGAGAAAACTGGACCATTCCTGGCGCTGCCGTCACGGATTTGAATGTCGGATCCTCCAAAAGGACCCGGCAGTTCTCGCTGTGAAAATCGATGAGTTCCTTGGAGCTCTCATGCCAAAGCTCGATCCAGTCGTCCCGGATGATGGAGACTTCAAATGTTGCTGCGGTCCACTTCGGCGTTTCCGGATAATGGGCCAGCAGCTCCTCACCGCAGGCGGTCAGCAGCTCCACGCTGGAGAGAGCTTTTGCAAGAGCTTCTTTAGGCGTTGGGTCTTCCTCGGACATCCTCTCAATGACTGTTTTCCAGACGTCGAGCATCTCCTCGTCCGTGAGCATGTCTCCTGGCATGGGAAACGATGCTTCGATTTCGATAGAAGGAACGGTTTTTGCAGGAAAAGCTTCCGTGGAGGCCGGGACAGCTGTGGTGCTTGTTTCCGGCAGGGAGGTCGGCGCAGCCTGTCCGCAGCCCGCCAGCGCCGCCAGCAGGGAGAGCAGCAGGGCAAGTACTCGTTTCATAGCGATCTATCCTTTTCTTTACTATGTGTGCCAAAGAGGACAGTTTTCGTTGGCACGTTTTTTTGTTAACTTGCGTGTCATAGAGAACCGTCACCGATGACACGTTTCGCTAAAGCATTTTCACAGCCAGCCAGAACAGCAGCGCAAAGCTGAGCAATGTAAGGCACACGAGGGTGAGGAGGACCAGCGAGCCCCGTTCTTCCTGATGGATGGCGCGGGCGTCCGTCCCAATCGCGGCGGCACCGGTGACGAGGACGGCGGCCAGACAAGCCAGTACGCCGGGATTGGAGAATACTATAGAATAATAGGACGCATGGTTGCCGGTCACGACAAAGACTTTATAATGGTCCTCCAATTCGACTTGTAACAGATAGCAGAGGAGGACAAATGCGATCACCGCAGCCAGGATCGCCGCGGCGGAGAGGATGGGATAAAGCTTGATGCGTTTCATGGGCGTTCCTCCAAAATATAAGGTCCCCTGCCTGCGGCGGGTGGACGGCAGGATGCCATCCCTACAGGGGGCTTCTATTGATACACCACCTCATCCGCCCCAGTGTGCGCGCTGGGCACCTTCCCCTCAAGGGGAAGGCTTTGCGGGGCGTCCGGGGGGCGCCCCCTGCGGGTCAGCGGATCACGGACCAGCCGCAGTACTCGTTGTTAAACTGCGTCAGGTCCCTTGCCTCGTCCAAATCGAAGTCGTCAAAGGCGACGAAGCCGATCTCATGGGTCTTATCGTTGGTGACAAACAGCAGACAGGTCTTGAAAAACCGGTCCCCGTATTCGTCCGCCCCGTCCCAGGGGAAGAGAAAACGGAATGCGTCGTTCCGGATCCTGACGTAGGGCTCCAGAAGCAGCGCGTCATCTCCGTTCAATTTGGAATAGCCGATCACCGGCTCCGTCCGGAAGCTGTACTGTATCTCCAGCGCCGCAGGCGCTTGCTTTTCACCGGCAGTCAGGTGTTCCGTCACTTTTGTCCAGGGTCTGTATCGCCCTGCGCTGGATTTCCGTGTGTTTGATCGATGGGGTGGGCCTCCCAGTAGGCCTGTCGGTAGGGGTTGGCCGGGCTTGCGTCGAAGCCCAGGGGGAGGTAGGGGGCGGGGATGTAGGCGTTGTAATCCAGATCCATAAAGTAGTTGTGGAACCAGATCAGCACGTAGGTGACGCTTCTGGACCGGTCCGGGGTGCGGATGGCGTAAACGAAGCCCATGTAGTCGTCGGCGTCTATGGCCAGGGGGTCCTCCGGGTCCGCGAAGCCGGTGACGGAGTAGATTCCCGCATAGTCCTCCCGGGGAAAGGCTGCCAGCCTGTCCAACTCCGCTTCGTAGGCCGCTTGGGGGTATTCCACGGTCAGATAGCAGAGCCACTGGGGGTCCCAGGGGTCATAATAGACCAGCTTGAAGGCCTGGACCTCCATTTCCTGCCGGATCTCCAGGGGAAAGATGAAGCTGTCCTGCTCCCGGGCCGTGCGGATAAAACGATTCTCCGCCCGGGGGCCGATGAAGCGGCTGTATTCCGCGCAGTCTTCATAGACTTCCACGCCGGTGTCCGTCGCCGCCATGAGCCCCAGCGCTGCCAGAAATGTGCAGCCGGTGAAGCTGCCGCAGAGGACCAGGACCAGGGCCGCGACGGCCCAGAGGGGCAGGCGGTTTTTTTGTTCCATGGGTTCCTTCCCTTTTTTACCGGATCCAGTTCCAGAAGCATTCCTCCTCCAGGAACCGGGTCATACTGTCAATGCCGTCGGCTTCCGTATCGGTGTAGTAGATGAAAGCGATCTCGCAGGTCTCGTCATTGGTGACGGTGATGCCGCTGGTTTTGAAAAACGGGAGGGCCAGGTCCGGGCCGGAGTCCAAGAAACGAAACTCGTCGTTCCCGAGGCGCACCGTCGGCTCCGTCGCGCCCGTGGTTCCGTCCTCATAGTACATGACGTACATGGGCTCCGTCCGATAGGACAGGGAGCGCTCCAGGGCAGCCTTCTCCGCGGCATAGGCCTCCGGCGTATAGCGGCAGAGCAGGATATCCGCGTCAGTCTCAAAAAACCAGAAGATTCGGGAGCAGCGGTGCAGGGCTATCTCCTCCGGCTGGCCGGGGTCCAGCTCGGACAGGAGCTCCGTGGTCTTCACGAACCAGGAATTCTGCCGGGTCGTGAATTCTTCCAGCGCGTCCTGCCGGTAGACCCGGTGGTATTCCAGGGGCAGGTTCAGAGAGAAAAGGCTGACGCCAACGAAGAACCAGCAGAGGGTCAGCAGGCTCCAGACGACGGCGCGAAGGGCCTTATCCAAAGCCTTCCGCCCGGAATGAAACAGAAGGAGCAAGCGGACCAGGATCAGCGCAGGCGCCAAAATCAGCAGCAGGAACGAGCCCCAGTTGAGCCGAAGGCTTCCAAAGATCAGAGAATAAAACGTAAAGCCAAGGACGGCCCCGGGCAGCAGACAGGCCGCTGCCGCCCCGATCCGGCCCAGGACGCGCCGGGCCTTGGAGGGCTGTGCAGGGTCAAGGGCGTTTTCAGTCGGGTCCATCATAGCCTCCTTTTTCATACCGCGCAGATCGGGATCAGTAAGGATTACGCCGTAGGGGCAATCATTGATCACCCGCGTTTGCGAAGCAAACAATTGCCTGCAGGGCAATCCTACGCTGCAGGATTTGCCTCCGGCAAATTGTCCGCCTGCGGCGGACCGGGCGCTCAATGAGCGCCGCCGTCTCCCGCTCCCGGCATTCTGAGCGCAGCGAAGAATCCGTTCCCCGCTTCACCCGTCGGACCTCTGAGTTTTATTTTTTCCCGTTCAATCGTGGTCTGTCATGACCTACCAATTCGGAGCGACCTCTTTTTGGAGCACAGCTTCCGAAAAAGATCCGCTTGGCTCGCCGCCGTTGGGCTGATAGGCAATCAATGCCTCCTGGCCCCATTCGCTCTGGACGATAAATTGGATGGTCCTGTCGTTTCGAAAGATGCGATCCACTACGGAAGCGGAAAACAGCGGTTCAACCGCCGGGTACAGTTCATCGCAGAGAGTTTCCGTCAATACGAACTCCCGGGGATCGGCTTTCCCGGGCTCGTGATGGAAAGAAGCGTGGAAGCAAAGCATTCCATGTACGACGCTTGGTTCGTTGATCCATTCGATTCCGCCTTCCCTGTAGATCCAGCAGTTCGGCCATCCCTCGCCGGGGATATCCGCATCGGCAAAGGCGGCTTGGATTGCATCGGCGGCCGTTTCCAGCAGCTCCCTGTTCTCCGCGTAGATCGCTTCCAGTTCATCGGTCTGCACGAATTGCGTTCTTTCACAGCCGCACAGCGCCGAGAGGGAGAGCAGAATGAAAAGCAAGCAAAGGATTCGTTTCATAAGAGGCTGCCCTTTCCCAGAAACAATCTTTGTACGTCTGTATCATAGCACAAAAAGGGTCGATTGTCAAAAAGAACGAAGGAAAAACCGACCCGAGGCGACCCCAAAAAGGGATCGCCCCGGGTGAACACGGGATTCGTTTTACCTCTTACCTCTTACTTCTTACCTTGTCCGGGCGGGGTACGGCGGGCGCTCAGTGAGCGCCCCTACGGCGGGGAACGGCGGACGGCTTCTTACCTTGTCCGGGCGGGGTACGGCGGGCGCTCAGTGAGCGCCCCTACGGCGGGGGACGGCGGACGGCTGAGAGCCTTCTTACCTTGTCCGGGCGGGGTACGGCGGGCGCTCAGTGAGCGCCCCTACGGCGGGGAACGGCGGACGGCTGAGAGCCGTCCCTACAGAGCCGTCTCTGTTTCCGCGCCTAATCCTCCTCCGGCAGCAGGAAGGCGATTGCGGCGGACTTATCCGCTGCGGGGGTGTAGCTCTCCTGGGGGAAGAACAGCGCCCAGTTTTCCTCCGTGCGCAGACGGACGGCCCAGGCGTCGGGCCAGATCTCCGGCCACTCGACGGGATTGGAGTGGGGCTCCCAGGTGATGATCCGGTACAGACTTTCGTTGTCCGGGTCCAGCGCTGCCATGCGGATCATGACTTGCTGCTCTGCGCTGCGAATCTCCGGGTCCATGACCTCGGAGCGGGGCAGGTTTTCCAGCAGCCACTCGTGGAGAGCCAGGACTGTGCCGCAGCTGGTATCCAGGATGCAGAGCCCGTCCTCCTCCTTGCGGGGCGCGTCGGCCAGCAGCTCGTAGAGCTTCGGTTCCTCCGTTTTCAGCAGCTTCAGGATGCTCTCAGCGTCAAACTCCGTGTAGAGCAGCAGCATCCGGTTTTCTGAGCGGCTGCGGGCGGCGCAGAGGGCGCGGGTCTCCTCGTCCAGGGGGCAAGGTTCCCGGCGCTTGTTGCTGTCTCCGCCGCTGAGATAGTAGTTGTCGCCCTTCTCTGCGGTCTCCTGTACCACATCGGGGGCAGCGGTCTCAGGGGTCTGCATCCAGCCGGAGGCAGTGTCAGTGGGAATCGCTTCGCTTTGGGGTTCTTCTGCGCCTGTGTCCAGAGGCAGAGTCTGTGTTTCTGTCGGTTGCAGCGGGGTCGCTTCGGCGGTCCTTGTTTCGAGAGCGGCGGGGTTTTTCATGGGCTCTGTTTTTTCAGGGGCCAAGGTCTCGGGAACCGCGTCCCAGGCGGGCGCGTTGGTTTCGACGGGTTTGGCCGCTGCTTTCTGGGGCTTCAGCGGGATCACGCCGACGCCCACCAGCAGAACCAGCACCGCAGCCACGGCACCCATGGCCGTACCGGCGCCGAACCAGCGGCGCTTGGGAGTCTTGGCCTTGCCGGTGGCCTGGTCGATGCGGTAGAGCACACCTTTCTTCAGGCCTTCGGGGGCGGGTTCCCGGAGGGCGGCGACCTGCTCGTCCAAGCCCTGCATGGCCTCCATCAGCCGTGCACATTCGGGACAGACTGCAAGGTGCGCCTGGAGTTCTGCGGCCTGCTCGGGGGAAAGCTCCCCGTCCAGCATGGCGCTCATCAGGTCAATGGCTTGGGTACAGTTCATAGCATATCCCTCCCTTCTGCTGGTTTAGACGAAATTGATTCCAAATTGTTCCCAATTTGCAATAAAATTTTTTTCAAGGCGATGCGGGCACGGTTCAGCCGGGATTTGACCGTGCCCTCCCGGACTTTCAGGACTGCGGCAATGTCAGCGTAGCTCATGTCGTTGATAGCCCGCATGGTCAGGATCTCCCGGTACTCCACCGGAAGCTGGTTCATTGCCTGTGCCACCTGCGCCTTGTCCTCGGCGGCCAAAAGCAGGGCTTCGGGGTCGTTGTCGGTGTCTGGAACGTCCATCTGCCCCTCCTCGTCTTCCTCGGCTGCCGAGGTGAGCGAGACGGTGGGCCTTCGCTTCTTGACCCGAAGCCAGTCGATGCAGATGTTGGAAGTCAGCCGGAAGATCCAGGTGGAGAAGGAACAGTCGAATTGAAACGAGGGGAGACTTTTCCAGGCCCGGAAAAAAGAGTCCTGGGCCAGGTCGAAGGCGTCGTCCTTGTTTCCGCACATCCGCAGGGCCAGGTTGTAGACCTTGTCCTGGTATTCCTCCACCAACTCCCCAAAGGCGTTGTTTTCTCCGGCCAGTACGCGCCGGATGATCGCTTGTTCGTCTATCATTGCAAATCCCTCTGTATTCCGCGAATGATCCGGTACACGTCTTCCATGACCGAGATCCTGGTTATTTGCTGCTTATAGTAGTTGCTGAATCGGACGCCCCGCAGATACCAGGCCAATTGCTTCCGGGCCTCCAGGCAGGCGATGTGCTCGCCCTTGTCCTCCAGAGCCAGCTCCATCTGCTCCAGGGCCAGCTCCATCCGCTTCGCCAGGGGCGGTCGCTCCGGGATGGGCTGTCCGGCCAGGGCGGCCTGGATCTGGGCAAAGAGCCAGGGGTCCCCAAAGGCGGCCCGGCCTACCATCAGGCAGTCGGCCCCGGTCCGGCTGCGGCAGCGCAGCGCGGCCTCCGGGGAGGCGATGTCGCCGTTGGCGATGACAGGGATGGAGACGCTCCGCTTTACCGCGGCGATGATGTCCCAGTCGGCCACGCCGGAATAGAGCATGGTCTTTGTCCGTCCGTGGACCGTAATGGCAGCGGCTCCGTTGTCCTCCGCGGCCTTCGCCAGCTCCACCGCGTTGACGTGGCTCTTGTCCCAGCCCTTGCGGGTCTTGACGGTGACAGGCACGTCCACGGCCTCCGCCACGGCCCGGATGATGCGGCCTGCCAGGGACAGGTCCTTCAGCAGGGCGGAGCCCTCGCCGTTGTTGACGATCTTCGGCATGGGACAGCCCATGTTGATGTCCACGAAATCCGCGCCGGAGAGCTCCAGGGCGAGCTGTGCCCCCCGGGCCATGAACTCGGGCTCACTGCCAAAGATTTGGACCCCGCAGAGGACGCCCCGGTTGCGCCGCAGCAGGGAGGCCGTCTTCTTGTCGCCGTAGCACAGGGCCTTGGCCGAGACCATCTCTGTCACCGTGGCGCAGGCGCCGGTCCGGGCGCAGACCTCCCGAAAGGCGAAGTCTGTCACCCCTGCCATAGGCGCCAGCATGACGCCCTGGGGCAGTATAAGCTCCTTCACTTTGGTCCACCTCCCCAAACGCACCGTCCACGCCGCAGAGGCCTACGCCGGATGCCCCGCAAACTGTGCTTCCAATCAGTTCTTTCTATTATACAACACAGGGAGAGAAAATGCAAAGGAAATCGGAATTTTTTGGGAATTGCGAAACGTCCCCAATGTTACGAAAAGAACCCGGTCTGTTTCACCTCCACGAGGCCCTTCTCAATGGCAAAGGGGCCCACGCCGGAGGAGATGTTGCCGCAGTTGCCCTTGTAGCTGACCAGGGGCTTGTCCACGGAGACCTGGGCGAAGGTGTAGTCCACGTCGGCGTCGGGCCGGGCGGACTTCTGGATGATGGCAACCTTGGAGGTCACGGACTGGGAGCCGCCCAGACCGTCGATCTGCTTGCGGTCGGGGCTGCCCATGAGCCGGAGCAGGATGGGTTCCCAGGCGGCCTTGTCGGCAGGCAGGTCCGACTGGAGGATGCAGACGCCCTTGCTGGTGCCGCCGCGGAGGATGGTGACGGGGAGCTTTTGTACATTCATAGCATTACTTCCTTTCTGATGGGCCGTGATACGGTTATTCTTGCATTTCAAAAGCAAAGGTGTTATGATAATGCGGAAATCCTGTGCATTCTCATGCGCAAAGAACCGAGGTAACGAAATTGAAATACGCAATTTACGGCGCCGGGTCCCTGGGGACGGTCTTAGGCGCTTATCTGACGAAAAACGGGACTGACATCGAGCTGGTCAACCACAACCGGGCCCATGTGGAGGCCCTGCGAGAACACGGCGCTCATATCACCGGCACTGTGGACTTCACGGTCCCCGTGACCGCCTGCCTGCCCGAGGAGATGAGGGGACCCTACGATGTGGTCTTCCTGATGACGAAGCAGCTCCGCAACCCCGAGGTCGTGGCCTTCCTCCGCCCCCTGCTGGGACCGGAGGGCGTGCTTGTCACCCTCCAGAACGGCATTCCGGAGCCGGGCATTGCCGCCCTGGTGGGCCAGGAGCGCACCGTCGGCTGCGTGGTGGAGTGGGGCGCGAGCCTGGTCTCCCCCGGCACGGTGGAGCTCACCAGTGCGCCGGACAGCCTCAGCTTCCACATGGGCGGCATGGAGGGGGTGCCCGCGGCAGCCCTGGAGCGGGTGAAGACCCTGTTGGAGCAGATGTGCCCCGTCGTTTTGGAGGACAACCTGCTGGGGGCCCGGTGGTCCAAGCTGCTGATCAACGCCGCCTTTTCCGGCATCGGCACCGCCCTGGGCGGGACCTTCGGGGAGGTCAGCGAGAAGGCCCTGCCCCGCAGGCTGGCGGTCCGCTGCATGAAGGAGTGCATCGACGTGGGCCGGGCCGCCGGGGCGGTCTTCGCGCCGGTCCAGGGCAAGGACATCACGAAGCTCTTCTACTACAGGGGGCCGGTGAAGCGGAAGCTTGCCGAGCTGATGGTGCCCGTCGCCATGAAAAAGCACCGGGCCATCGTGCCCTCCATGCTCCAGGACCTGCGGAACGGGAAGCCCTGCGAGATCGAGGCCATCAACGGCGTGGTCTGTGCCGAGGGCCGGGCGCACGAGGTCCCGACGCCCGTCAACGACCGCATCGTGCAGGTGGTCCGGGAGATCCAGGCCGGGAAGCGGCAGGCCTGCCCGGAGAACATCGAATTGTTCCGGGAACTGGTATAAAAAGATAACGCAAAATAATACAAACGACCTGCAGCACCGGATCGGCGCTGCAGGTCGTTGTTATCGTTACGGGTGTTCGGCTTCCGCGCCGACGGGCTCGGTGCTGTCGGGCTCCCAGGGGTGCTTCGCGTCCACCACGGCGTGTTCCAGCAGATAGTCGTGCCAGAGCTGGTAGTACTTGGCGTACAGGTGGACCCCGTCGCCGGTGTACTCGGCGGGCAGGTGGTCCGTGCCGTCGTTGAGGGCGTCGTTGACCTCCAGGTAGAAGGTGTCCACGCCGTTGGCAAGAACCTCAATCGTGGCGTTCTTCTCCTTGATGTTGGCGGTGGAGAAGACCGGATAGTTCGTCTCATGCTGCTGGGTCACGTAGAGGATGCTTTGCAGATAGATGATGGCATCGGGCTGATAGCTGCGGATCTCCTCCACCACGGACTTGTACTTCTCGGAGAAGGAGGCGGTGCTGTAGCCGCATTCGTTGATGCCCAGCATCAGATAGATCTTGCCGAACTGCATCCCCTGGAGCAGGTTCCGCAGCCCCTTGAAGCCGTAGGCCTCCTCCTCGGAGTCCATGAGCTTGTAGATGTTCATAGAGGTGCCGGAGTAGTGCTTGCAGGCGCCGGGGGTGCTGTAGAGCCAGAGCCCGTCGGTGCGGGAGTCGCCGATGAAGAGGGCGTCATAGAAATAGCCGTCGTCCACCGTCATCATCCGGGGCGGCGCCTCGGTGGTGGGAGGCTCCGTGACCTCTGTGGTGACGAGTGCGTCAGTGGGAAGGGTCTCCGTGGCGAAGGCCTCGGTGGAGGCAGCCTGTTCCGTGGTCCCGGAGGGGAGCCCGGAGGCGGCTTCTGTGGAGCTCTCCACGGGGTCCGGCGTCTTCTCCTTCAGGGCCTTGACGCCCATGCCGACGAAGAACAGAATGCCGACGGCCAGCAGCGCCAGCAGCAGCGGCGCACCCGCAGCGGCGGCGGAAAAGCGCCGGGAAGAGGATTGTTTCATGGATCGGTTCCTCCTATGGGCCTCAGAAATTCAGATACATAAAGGGATTGCTCCCGTTGCGGTTCAGCTCATACACCGCCCACCAGAACAGGGCCGCCAGCAAAATCGCGCCGACCCAGGTCTTGCCGAAGCGGTGGACCAGCTTTTCGGGCAGGGGGAAGCAGAACAGGATGCCCAGGGCCAGGAAGATGGCGAACTGCTTCAGGATGCGCCAGAATTCGCTGCCGGGGATCAGATTTTCGCTGCCGAAGAAGGGGAAGAGGCGGGAGAAGTAGGCGCCCAGCTCCGCGGTGCTGCCGATTTTGAAGCAGACCCAGGTCAGGGGGATCAGGATCAGCACCCAGAGATGCCCCAGGACCCTGCTGTTTTCCAGCAGGCGGCCAAGCCAGAGCTTTTCGATCACAATGAACAGGCCCAGGGACATGCCCCAGAGCAGGAAGTTCCAGCCCAGGCCGTGCCAAAGGGAGGTCAGCAGCCACACGAAGAGGATGTTCACCACCGTCCGGGCCATGCCCTTGCGGCTGCCCCCTAAGGGGATGTAGACATAGTCCTTGAACCAGCGCATCAGGGTGATGTGCCAGCGGCGGTAGAAGTCGCCGATGGAGCGGGCCAGATAGGGATAGTTGAAGTTCAGCGGCAGCTCATAGCCCAGCATCCCGGCAATGCCCGTGGCGATCAGCATGAAGGACTGCCACTCGATATAGAGCTGGATGCTGAAGCTGAAGGCGCCCAGCCAGGCCAGGGGCGTGGTCAGGGAGGAGAAGCCGATCTTCACCAGCTCGTTCCAGAGGATCGCCAGCTTGTCCGCAATGAAGATCTTCATGGCGAAGCCCAGGACAAAGCGCTCCAGCCCGGTTTGCAGCTTCTCCAGGCTGGTCTTGGGCTTGTCCAGCTCTGTCCCCAGCTCGCCGTAGCGGGTGATGGGGCCCGTGAGGAACTTGGGGAAGAAGAAGGAGAAATTGGCGAATCGCACCGGGTCATATTCGGAAACGAGCTGCCCCCGGCTGATGTCCACCAGATAGGAGATGAAGGCGAAGGTGTAGAAGCTGACGCCCATGGGCTGGACCCCCACCAGCTTGAAGGTAGCCAGGGCCAGGACGTTGACGGCAACGGCGGCGGCAGTGGCGGGCTTGCGGAAGGCGGTCCGCTGAATGCAGAAGCCCAGCACAAAGTTCACCACGGCAAAGAGCAGGGCCCAGAGCGCGTCGATGACGGAGTTGACGGCAATGAAGACCACGCTGCCCAGGAGCAGCAGATAGCGGCGATACTTCGCCGGGCAGAGCCCGTAGAGCGCCAGAAAGGCCGCCAGGAACCATAAAAACGGAATACTGGAATAGGTCATAGAATCATCCCCCGCAAGTTCTTGTGGTTTTTGCTGAATTTCGTCCTATTATAACACTATATGGCGAAAAAAGCAATAGGATTTCTGTGGCGAAAAAAGCAATAGGATTTCTGAGGCTTGCAAATAAGCCCGAACTGTGGTACTATAAAAAGAAAACAATACCAAAGGAATCACAAACTATGAACGAACCCATCCCATTTCAGGCCCTTGACCTGCCGACGCCCATTTTACAGGCCTTGGAGGAGAAGGGCTACGGCTATCCCACCCGGGTCCAGGCGGAGGCCATCGGCCCCCTGATGGACTGGAAGGACGTCATCGCCAAGGCTCCCACCGGCACCGGCAAGACCTTTGCCTTCGGCATCCCCATGATCGCCCACATCGAGCCGACGGTGGAGGAGCTGCAGGGCCTGATCCTGGCCCCCACCCGGGAACTGGCCCTCCAAATCGGCGACGAGCTCCGGGGCCTGCTGACCCACTATGACAACATCCGCGTCGCCGTGCTCTACGGCGGCCAGAAGTTAGAGCCCCAGTTCAAGCAGCTCAAACGGAACCCGCAGATCGTCGTCGCCACGCCGGGCCGCCTCATGGACCACTTCAAGCGCCGCACCCTCCGGCTGGACAAGGTCCGGACTGTGATCCTCGACGAGGCGGACCGGATGCTGGACATGGGCTTTTTCAAGGACGTGACCGGCATCGTGCAGAAGACCGTGAACCGGCGGAACCTGGGCCTCTTCTCCGCCACCATGTCCCAGGAGGTCATGACCGTCTCCTGGATGTTCCAGCGGGACGAGGTGGAGATCACCGTCCCCGCCGCCGCCGAGAGCCGACCCGACATTGAGCAGTATTCCGTCACGGTCCCTGCCCTGGAGAAGGTCAACGCCCTGCGCTGGATCCTCTACTTAGGGGGCTTTGGCCGCACCATCGTCTTCTGCAATACGAAGGTCATGTGCCAGCGCCTCTCCGACGAGCTGCGGCGGGTGGGCGTTCCGGCGGACTGCCTGCACGGCGACATCCCCCAATCCCAGCGGGAGAAGACCATGCAGACCTTCCGGAAAGGCGAGCTGCCGGTGCTCATCGCCACGGACGTGGCCTCCCGGGGCATCGACGTGGACGACGTGGACTGCGTGGTGAACTACGACGTGCCCCAGGAGAATGAATACTACATCCACCGCAT
The DNA here is from genome assembly GCA_017429325.1 of Oscillospiraceae bacterium. Classification (GTDB taxonomy): domain Bacteria; phylum Bacillota; class Clostridia; order Oscillospirales; family Oscillospiraceae; genus JAFRPC01. The sequence continues at coordinate 71,624 of JAFRPC010000003.1, forward strand.
TGGACGCACAGGCCGCGCCCAGAAGCGGGGCGTCAGCTACACCGTCATCGGCAGTTTCCCCGAACAGGCCAAGCTGGACGAGATCGCCAAGTACTGCCATTTCACCATCCAGCCCGTGGCCATCACCGAGACCGGCTTCGTTCCCGTGGAGCGGAAGCAGGCAGCGCCGGTCTCCCGCCGCCGCAGATGACCGCGGCGGAACGGGGCCTCCTGCTGCTGTGCGCGGAGCTGGCAGACGGGAAAAAGCCTCTGACCCCGGCCCAGCTCCGGAGCCTTCGGGCCGGAGCTCTGGCTGGTCTGGAGACGGAAGCGGACCGGGACCGGCCTCTGACGGAGGCGGACCTGCGCAGGCTGGGCTGTACGGCCCCCTTTGCCGCTCGGGTGGCGGCGCTGCTGGACCGGGAGCAGGCTCTGAAGGACTATCTCGCCGTGGCGGCGGAGCTGGGCATCCGGCCCCTGACCCGCCTTTCCCCCGACTACCCGGCCCGGCTGCGCCGCCTGGGGGACCTGGCCCCGGCGGTGTTGTTCTGCCGGGGGGACGCGGCCCTGCTGTCCCGCCCCGCCGTGGCCCTGGTGGGCAGCCGGGAGCTGAGCCCCGTGGGGACCGCCTTTGCCCGCCAGGTGGGAGAGCTGGCGGCCCGGGAGGGCTTCGTGCTGGTCTCCGGCAACGCCCGCGGCGCGGACCGCACGGCCCAGGAGGCCTGCCTGGCGGCGGGGGGCTCCGTCGTGGCTGTGGTCCCGGACGGCTTGCAGGACCATGCGCCGACGGACGGGCGGACGGCCTTTCTCTGTGAGCAGGGCTGGCATCTGCCTATGGCCCCCTACCGGGCCCTGGAGCGCAACCGCCTGATCCACGCCCTGGGGGAGAAGACCCTCGTGGCCCAGTCCCATCTCAGCGGCGGCACCTGGCGGGGCTCCGAGGAGAACCTGCGCCGGGGCTGGAGCCCCCTCTTTGTCCACGACGACGGCAGTCCCGGCTGCGGAGCCCTGATCACCATGGGCGCCGCGGCGGTGCGCCTGGAGACCCTCGGCTCCCTCCGGGCCCTGGTCCCAGTGCAGCTGCCGCTGACTCCACAGAATCTTGACACTTGAATACTTGTATTTTCTGTACATCTGTGTTATAATATCCTATACATCCCCTGCATACCGCTTTTTTACCGCAAGCGCACCGATTATTTTGGAGGTTATATAGATATGTGTGGAATCGTTGGTTATCTTGGGACCCGACAGGCGGCGCCCATCCTGCTGGACGGCCTTTCCAAGCTGGAATATCGGGGCTACGACTCCGCGGGCGTCTGCGTGATGTCCGAGGGCGAACTCAAGGTGGCAAAATCCAAGGGCCGTCTGGCCAATCTCAGCGGCCTCATTGACGGCGGCAAGGCCATCACCGGCACCTATGGCATCGGCCATACCCGCTGGGCGACCCACGGCGCCCCCTCCGACGTGAACAGCCATCCCCATATGGCGGACGCCGGGAAAATTGCCGTGGTCCATAACGGCATCATCGAAAACTATCTCAAGCTCAAGGAAGACCTGGTCCGCAAGGGCAAGCACTTCCGCTCCGAGACCGACACCGAGGTCGTCGCGAATCTGGTGGAGTACTACTACGACAAGCTCCAGGATTTCCCCAGAGCCGTCCGCCGGGCCGTGGGCCAGCTGGAGGGCAGCTACGCCCTGGGCATCCTGTGCCAGGACCTGCCCGGCACCATGATCGCGGTCAAGAAGGAGAGCCCCCTGATCTTCGGCTTCGGCGAGGGGGAGAACTTCATCGCCTCCGACGTGCCCGCCATCCTGAAGTACACCCGCAAGGTGGTCTACCTCAACGACGGCGACACCGTCATCTTCACCAAGGACAAGGCCCGCTTCTACGACGCCTTCTACGATCCCGTGGAAAAGGTGCCTGAAACCATCGACTGGGACATCTCCGCCGCCGAGAAGTGCGGCTACGACCACTTCATGATCAAGGAGATCCACGAGCAGCCCAAGGCTGTCAAGGGCACCCTGTCCCCCCGCATCCGGGACGGTCGCGTGGTCCTGGACGACGTGACCCTCTCCAAAGAGTACCTGGAAGAACTCAAGCGCATCTACATCGTGGCCTGCGGCTCCTCCTATTATGTGGGCTGCCTGGGCAAGCACATCCTCGAAAAGACCTGCCGCATCCCCGTGGAGCCGGTCCTGGCCTCGGAGTTCCGCTATTCCGAGCCGGTCCTGGGCCGTGACACCCTGGTGCTCATCATCTCCCAGTCCGGCGAGACCGCCGACACCAAGGCCGCCCTGGAGGAGGCCAAGCGCCAGGGCGCCCGGACTCTTGCCATCGTCAACGTGGTGGGCTCCGCCATCGCCAAGGCGGCGGACGACGTCATCTATACCTGGGCCGGTCCGGAAATCGCCGTAGCCACCACCAAGGCCTTCTCCACCCAGCTCAGCGTCATCTACCTGATCGCCCTCTACATCTCCGACCTGCTGGGGACCATTCGCCCCGAGGAGTTTGACCAGATCGTGGCGGAGATGATGAAGCTGGACCAGAAGATCTCCCTCTGCCTGACCCCGGATAACATTGCCAAGATCCGCTACTATGCCGAGCAGTACTTCAAGGTCCACGACGCCTTCTTCATCGGCCGCAACGTGGACAGCGGCATCTGCCTGGAGGGCAGCCTGAAGCTCAAGGAGATCGCCTACATCCACTCCGAAGCCTATCCCGCCGGTGAACTCAAGCACGGCCCCATCTCCCTGATCGAGGAGGGAACCCTGGTGGTGGCCGTGGCGACGGTGGACGAGCTCTTCGACAAGACCATGTCCAACGTCAAGGAGGTCCGGGCCAGAGGCGCCGAGGTCCTCGGCATCACCTCTGAGAAGTTTGCGGAGGAGATCCGAAAGACAGTGCCCTCCATCATCACCGTCCCCGTGACCCACCCGCTGCTCCAGCCCAGTCTGACCATCATCCCCCTCCAGGCCTTCGCCTACTACGTCGCCCTGCTCCGGGACTGCGATGTAGACAAGCCCCGCAACCTGGCAAAATCCGTCACCGTGGAATAAGTGGAATAACCTCCCCTGCTTGCAGGGGAGGGGGACCGCCCGTAAGGGCGGTGGAGGGGTCCCCTCCGATTCGCTGATGTGAATAATAGAAAGTGAGGAAACGTATATGAAGCTCCCCAACAACACTGTATGGTCTGACCGCAAACACACGATTTTCGGTTTGCCCTGGTCCTTTACCAAATACATTCTCACGGACGAGAAGCTCCTGATCGTCAAGGGCGTCTTCAAGCAGACGGAGGAGGAGATCCGCCTCTACCGAATTCTGGACATGTCTCTGAGCCGTACCCTGCGGGAGCGCATCGACCGGGTGGGCACCATCCACTGCTGCTCCTCTGACAAGACCTCCTCCGAGTTCGACATCAAGCGCATCCGGGAACCCCGCCGGGTCAAGGAGATGCTCTCCGACCTGGTGGAGAAGCAGCGCATCGCCCGGGGCGTCAGCATCCGCGAGGATATGAAGCCCAACCTGCTGGACACCAACCACGACGGCCATCTGGATCCCGTACAGAAATAAGGCAACAGGCCCGCCTGTAGGGGCGGTCACTGGCCGCCCGCCGTTTCCCGCCCAGACGAGGCAACAGGCAACGGGCAACAGGCAACAGACCCGCGTAGGAGCGGTCATTGGCCGCCCAAGGTACCGGATCGCCTACAAAGAACGAAAATACACAAGAGGAAATCGGAATTATCGCTTCCGATTTCCTCTTGCGTATTTCAAGCTTTTCTGGTATAATAACAAATACGATATTTCCGAAACCACTTTTGTTTATGGGGATCTCCAAATGAACGAATTCATCTCCGTCCGGGGTGCCCGGGCCAACAACCTCAAGAATATCGACCTGACCATCCCCCGGGACAAGCTCGTGGTCTTCACGGGCCTCTCGGGCTCCGGCAAGTCCTCCCTGGCCTTCGACACCATCTATGCCGAGGGGCAGCGGCGCTATGTGGAATCCCTGTCCTCCTACGCCCGGATGTTCCTGGGCCAGATGGACAAGCCCGACGTGGACGCCATCGACGGTCTCTCCCCGGCTATCTCCATCGACCAGAAGACCACCTCCAGGAATCCCCGCTCCACTGTGGGCACCGTCACGGAAATCTACGATTACCTGCGTCTGCTCTGGGCCCGCACCGGCGTGCCCCACTGCCCCAACTGCGGTAAGGAGATCCGCAAGCAGACCATCGACCAGATCGTGGACAAGGTGCTTCAGCTCCCCGAGGGGACCCGCTTTCAGGTCCTCTCCCCGGTGGTCCGGGGCAAGAAGGGCGAGCACCAGAAGGTCTTCTCCGACGCCCGCAGGTCCGGCTTTGCCCGGGTCCGGGTGGACGGCAGCCTCTACGACCTCACCGAGGACATCCCCCTGGACAAGAACAAAAAGCACAACATCGAGCTCATCGTGGACCGGCTCATTCGACGGGGAGACATCACCCGCCGCCTGACAGATTCCATTGAGACCGCCACCTCCCACGGCGGCGGCCTGGCGGTCATCCAGCAGGTGGACAGCGGGGAGGAGCTGACCTTTTCCCTGAACTACGCCTGCGAGGACTGCGGCGTCTCCATGCCAGAGCTCAGTCCCCGCATGTTCTCCTTCAACAACCCCTACGGCGCCTGTCCCCACTGCGCAGGCCTGGGCTTCCAGCTCAAGGTGGACCCGGACCTCATCATCCCGAACCGCAGCCTGTCCATTCTGGACGGGGCCATCCAGGCCAGCGGCTGGGGCAGCATCCGCAACGATTCCATCTCCCGCATGTACTTCGACGCCCTGGCGGAGCGCTACCGCTTCCGGCTGACGGACCCGGTGGAGAAGCTCTCCCCGGCGGCCCTGGACGCCATCCTCTACGGCACCAAGGGGGAGAAGCTGAAGCTCTACTACGAGCGGGCCAACGGGCGGGGCACCCTGGAGCAGGCCTTCGAGGGCATCGTCCCCAGTCTGGAGCGCCGCTACCGGGAGACCCAGTCCGACGCCATGCGCCGGGAGTTGGAGGAGTGCATGTCCACCTCGCCCTGCCCGGAATGCCGCGGCAAGCGTCTGTCTCCCATCTCCCGGGCCGTCACCGTGGGGGGCGTGTCCATCATGGACTACTGCGACCTGCCCGTGACGAAGGCCCTGGACTTCATGGAGAAGCTGGAGCTGCCTCCCACCGAGACCATGATCGCGGCCCCCATCCTCCGGGAGATCCGGGCCCGGCTGGGCTTCCTGCGATCTGTGGGGCTCCAGTACCTGACCCTCTCCCGGGCTGCCGCCTCCCTCTCCGGCGGCGAGAGCCAGCGCATCCGCCTGGCGACCCAGATCGGCTCCAGCCTTATGGGTGTCCTCTACATTCTCGACGAGCCCTCCATCGGCCTGCACCAGCGGGACAACGACAAGCTGCTGGAGACCCTGAAGCGCCTGCGGGACATCGGCAACACCCTGATCGTGGTGGAGCACGACGAGGACACCATTCGTGCCGCCGACTACGTGGTGGACGTGGGACCCGGCGCGGGCATCCACGGGGGCGAGATCGTGGCCCAGGGCTCCATCGCGGACCTGGAGGCGGAGCCCCGCTCCCTCACTGGCCAGTATCTCAGCGGCAAAAAGCACATCCCGGTCCCGCCGCTCCGCCGTCCCGGCTCCGGCAAACAGCTGACGGTCTGCGGCTGCAGGGAGAACAACCTGCAAGGCATCGACGTGAGCATCCCCCTGGGGACTCTCTGCTGCGTCACCGGCGTGTCCGGCTCCGGCAAGTCCTCCCTGGTGAACGAGATCATCTACAAGAAACTGGCGGGCAGCCTGAACCACGCCCGCATCCGGCCCGGCAGGCATGACCGCTTCCTGGGTGTCGAATCTCTGGACAAGGTCATCTGCATCGACCAGAGCCCCATCGGGCGGACGCCCCGCTCCAACCCCGCCACCTATACGGGCCTCTTCAACGAGATCCGGGACCTCTTTGCCTCCACCCAGGACGCGAAGCTCCGGGGCTACGGGCCGGGCCGCTTCTCCTTCAACACCAAGGGCGGCCGCTGCGAGGCCTGCGGCGGCGACGGCCTGGTGAAGATCGAGATGCACTTCCTGCCGGACGTGTACGTCCCCTGCGAGGTCTGCCAGGGCAAGCGCTACAACCGCGAGACCTTGGAGGTCCGCTACAAGGGGGCCACCATCTCCGACGTGCTGGAGATGACCTGCGACGAGGCCCTGGAGTTCTTTCAGAATCTGCCCCGCATCCGGGACAAGGTACAGACCTTAGTGGACGTGGGCCTGGGCTATCTCAAGCTGGGCCAGTCCTCCACCACCCTCTCCGGCGGCGAGGCCCAGCGGGTCAAGCTGGCGACGGAGCTGAGCCGCCGCTCCACCGGCGCGACCTTCTACATCCTGGACGAGCCCACCACGGGTCTGCACGTGGACGACGTGAGCAAGCTCATCGACGTGCTCCAGAAGTTTGTGGACGGCGGCAACACGGTCCTGGTCATCGAGCACAATCTGGACGTCATCAAGTGCGCCGACTGGATCATCGACCTGGGCCCCGAGGGCGGCGACGGCGGCGGCAGAGTGGTCGCCGCAGGCACGCCGGAGCAGGTCGCACAGGACCCGGAAAGCTTTACCGGTGAATATCTGCGGAAAGTAATCAGTAAGAGGTAAGAAGTATTATGAGACTTGATAAATATTTAAAGGTTTCGAGAATTATTAAGCGTCGGACCGTCGCCAACGAGGCCTGCGACGCGGAGCGGGTCACGGTGAACGGACGGCCCGCCAAGGCGGGCTACGAGGTCAAGGTGGGGGACAAGATCTCCATCCGCTTCGGCGCCAGCACCCTGAACGTAGAGGTCCTCCGGGTGGAGGACAACGTCCGCAAGGACGACGCCGCGGGCATGTACCGCGAAATTTAATAAAGCCACATACAATTGACGATCCCCCAATATACAGACAGGAGGCATTCCCATGAAAGTTTTTAAGCGTATTCTTCTGGCGCTTGCCATTCTCCTCGGCGTCATTCTGCTGGCCGCCGTGGCGCTCTTCACCTGGCTCACCATCACCGAGTACCGCCCCGAGGCCGAAGAGCCTGTGACGGTGGAAAACGCCGTGACACAGCCCCTGGACAAGTCCAGCTTCACGGTCCTGTCCTGGAACGTGGGTTACTGCGGCTTAGGCGAGGAGAGCGACTTCTTCATGGACGGCGGCAAAGGGGTCCGGCCCGATTCCAAGGAACTGGTGGCCAAGAATCTGGCGGGCATTGAAGGCTTCCTCTCGGGCCGCGACCCGGACTTTATGCTCTTGCAGGAGGTGGACTCCGGCTCCAAGCGCAGCTACCAGGTGGACGAGGCGGCATCCATGCAGGGAAAGCTGTCCCGGCCCTCGGCCTACGCCCTGAACTTCTCCGCCAACTATGTGCCCTTCCCGGTTCCCACCATCGGCAAGGTGCGCTCCGGCCTGCTGACCTTCTCCCGGTACGGCATCCGCGAGGCGACCCGCATCAGCCTGCCCTCTCCCTTCTCCTGGCCGGTGTCCGTTGTCAACCTCAAGCGCTGCCTGCTGGTGACACGCATCCCCGTGGCCGGGAGCGACAAGGAGCTGGTGCTGGTGAACCTGCACCTGGAGGCCTATGACGACGGCGAGGGCAAGCTGGCCCAGAGCAAGCAGCTTCGGGAATTCCTGGCCCAGGAGTATGAGAAGGGCAACTACGTGTTGGCCGGCGGCGACTGGAACCAGATCTTCCCCCGCTCCGACAGCACCTGGCCCAACACCCATGAAGAGCTCTGGACTCCCGGCTATCTGGACGAGGCGGAGCTGGCCGAGGGCTGGCGCTATGTCTGGGACGATGCTGTGCCCAGCTGCCGCCTGCTGAACCAGCCCTACGACCCCGCCGATACCGAGAACACCCAGTACTACGTCATCGACGGCTTCCTGGTCTCCCCGAATCTCCGGGTCGAAAGCGTCGAGACCATCGACGAGAGCTTTACATACTCCGACCACAACCCCGTGCTGCTGACGATTTCCTTCGGAGACTGATGTATGAAACGCTTTTTATGCTGCTTCCTTCTGTCGGCGCTGCTGGCTGTGCTGCTGTGCGGCTGCGGCCTGTTTGAAGATGGGGAGACGGAGGAGCTGCTGCCCGACGAGAGCTACTACAGCGGCAGCTACGTCCTCCCCACGGATTCCGACGGCAGCCTGGTGCTGCCCCAGGGCGACGAGACCGTCAAGACGGTGCTGTCCTATCAGGGGGAGATCCCGCTGACAGACCCCGTCCAATACTATTCCTATCAGCTTCCGATGATCGACCTGGGAGGCGCCCAGGCTATGGGCTGCAATCAGGAGATCGAGGCCCGCTTTCTGCCCCTGATCCAGCAGTCCATGGACGCCGTCACCACCCTGGGCGAGCCGCTCCTGGAGAGCCTGACCTATTCCACCTACACCCGCGACGGCATCCTAACCTTAGAAATCGATCGGCTGGACCTGGACGGCAGCGCCGCGCAGGCCTTCTACACCGTGGACGAGAAAACGGGGGAGGCGGTCAGCGTCAAGGCCCTTTTTGAGGCCGCGGGCATCGAGGGCGACCCGGTGCAGGTCCTGAACCAGACGGTCCTGGAGCTCTTTACCAAGCGCTACGGGGCCCTGGAGAAGGCCGACGCCGCCTATACCACGGCGCTGAACCGGACCCAATCGGAGCTCTCCGGCCTTTCCGCCCATTGGATGCACCTGACCCGGGACGGGCGGCTGATCGTCGCCCTGGCCATCTATTCCCCCACGGGCGGCAGCAGCGTGGAGGAGCTGACCCTGCCATGACGGGACGGAGCTGCGGAAGGAGGGAAACCCCGTGCCAACGGAATTGATGCAGCCGACGCTCTGTGTTCTGGGCGTCAATCTGCTGAGTTTTCTGATTTTCGGCCTGGACAAGCTGCTGGCCCGCAAACAGGGAAGACGGGTCCCGGAGGCCTCGCTGCTGACCTTGGGCATCCTGGGGGGCAGCGTGGGGGCCATGCTGGGGATGCTGGTCTTCCGCCACAAGACCGCTGCCCGCCGCCACCCGGCCTTCTGCTGGGGCCTGCCCCTGGTGTTCCTGCTCCAGCTCGCAGTCTGTACCTGGCTGCTTTGGAGGAGCTGAACCGCCATGAAAAAGACGCTCCTCCTCCTCTCCGCCCTGGCCCTGGTGCTGATCCTGGCCGTCGTGGGCCTGCTGCTGGGCTTTTTCTCCCGCCTGGGGCAGATCGGCCAGCCCAAGGCCGACCTGGAGCGCTACCTGGCCGAAAACTGGCCGGTCTTCACCCTCCGGAGCTGGGACGAAGAGACCGGCGCCCTGGAGCTGGACTACCCGCTCCGCTTCAGCTATGAGCAGATGCAGAAGTACGGGGCCAGTCTGGAGGAGCTTCAGGCCCTGCCGGAGGGCAACCGCGCCACCGTCGCCGCGCTGAAGACCGCGGTCCGGGAGGCCTGCGGCCACTCCCTCCGCTCCGTCACTGTCCGCGGCGTCACCACCGACGGCCAGACCGCCTACACCCTCCACCCCGACGGCAGGCTGGAAACCTGCTGGGATTGAATCCACAAAACAAACCAGGACGCGGCCCTTTTCAAGGAGCCGCGTCCTGGATTTCCACCCGTAGGGGTCGGCCACTGGACGACCCGTTTTTCCGTTTCGATACCATGGCACGGGGCGTCGAGGGCGCCGCCCCCTACGATTTTCCGCCGTAGGGGCGCTCACTGAGCGCCCGGTCCGCCCTGGCGGACAATTTGCCGCAGGCAAATCCAGCGCGGTCGCGATACGGAAACGCGGCTGGATTGTTTGCTGACGCAAACGATTGTTTGCTCCGCAAACCGGGCGGCTCATCCACCTTGCGGCGGATAAGAGCCGCACCCTACAACGCATCCGCGGGCGCTTGATAAGCGCCCCTACGGCGTTAACTTCCCCCGTCCCGCCGTCCCCGCCTGTAGGGACGGCTCTCAGCCGTCCGCCGTCCTCTTCTGTAGCGCCGGCTATCAGTCGGCCATCGTCCCCTCGCCTGCCGTCCCCGCCGTAGGGGTCGGCCCCTGGACGACCCGTTTTCCGTTTCGATACCTTGGCACGGGGCGTCGAGGGCGCCGCCCCCTACGATTTTTCCCCCGTCCCGCCGTCCCCCGCGTGTAGGGACAAGCATTGCTTGTCCGCCGTGTCCCCGCCTGTTGAAACGCATAAAAATGAAAACCGATTTTTTACGGTCATCTTGCATTTTCCGACATTTTTTGATAGGATAAATACAACACAGGCAAAGGGGGGCGTCAGATGTACAATGAGATTTATTGCAAGCAAATCAGTATGAGACTGGCGGAGCTGGTTGCCGAGGTTCGTCAAAGCTCCGCCTCCAATCTGCACTCCATCAACGTCCACGCAGAGAACTTTTTTCGGGCATTTTTGAATCAGCTCTTTGGCTGGCGGCTTTCCAATGCAAACGCCATAGAACCCAACGCCGCAGGGGTAGATTTGCTCTATCGCGGAGAGGCGGGCGATTTGGTGGTTCAGGTTTCCAGCACGACCACCCATGAGAAGATCCAAAAATCCCTGGAAAAGTCTGCGCGGTTTCCAGGCGCACACTTTCTGTTCCTTGCGATCGACGATCACCTTCCGAACTATCAAAAAGGCTTCGAGAAACACGGCCTGGTATTTGACCCAAAAGAGGATATTTTGGATACCACCCGTCTGTGTGACCGGGTGGTAAACTGCGGGGATCGAGGAGCGCTGCGGGCAATTGATATCCAAAGAGCACTGGCTGACCTGGTTGAAAACTACTTTTCCCGGACAGAGCAGCTTGCGCAGGCAGAGCTCAGTACCCGCCTGGGGCAGGCGGTGTCCGCGGCCCCGGCGCGTCAAGTCGGCGGCCAAACCCTCCAGCTCTTAGGCGCCGGACAGCCGGACAACCTCTTTGTGTACAATGCCAGGGCCGTCCCCCTGCTGGGCCGGGACGAGGATATGAAAAAGCTGCTGGATTTCGTCACCGACGAGCCGGAGCGGCGCTTCTGCTGGTGGGCCGTCACAGCCCCAGGCGGCGCGGGGAAGACCCGCCTGGCCTTCGAGCTCCAGAACCGCCTGCTGGAAACCGGGCAGTGGGAGGTCTATGTCCTGCCGCCCAGGCTGCTCCGGGGGGAGGGGACCGGGCTTGCGGAGCTGTCCGCCGCCTGCCCCGGAAAAACCTTGCTGCTGGTGGACTATGTGCAGCAGCACACCGAGGCCCTGCATACCCTGCTGGAGGCCCTGTCCGGGCCCGGCCCGGACCGGCGGGAGCCCCTGCGCCTGCTGCTCCTGGAGCGGGACATCCGGGACGAAAACGGCCATATTATCTGGCTGGACCAGGTCACGGGCGGGGACCATCACATCCTTGCCGCCTGTCAAAACCGCCAGCCCTTGTATCTGAAACCCCTCCGCCGGGACGCGGCGGGGGACCCCCTGGCGCAAATCATCCGGGCCTTTGCCGACAAGGTCTGCCAGACCCCGGACCCGGAAGGGAAGACCCTGCACCCCTTGCCGCAGGGAAAGGAAGCGGCGCTCCGGGACCGGCTGGAGGCCATCGACCCCGAACTGGTCCGGCCCCTCTACGCCCTGATCCTGGCGGACGCCTGGGTCCGGGACCCGGAGACGGAGCACTGGACCCGGGAGAAACTGCTGTCCCGGCTCGTGGACCGGGAATGGAGCCTGCTGGAAAAGCGGCTGACGCCTTACCATAAAACGGGCTCCCGCCTCTTCCTCGGAGCCTGCCGCAGCCTGTGGCAGACCGTGACGGTCCTGGGGGCGGGCAGCGGGGCGCTCACGACGGAGCGGCTGGAAAAGCTCCTGCCAGGGGAATGGGCCTGCCTGAAGCGGGAGGCAGAGGCCAACGGGGCCAGCCTGGAGAGCTGGACCCTCTCCCCGGCGGAGGTCCTGCTGACCAAGGCCGACCTGCTGGAGGCGGGGAAGCTCCGGCCCCTGCGGCCGGACCTGCTGGGCGAGTTTTTTGTGATGGAGGGCCTGGTACAGGCCGGGGACGCCGAGCGGAGCGCCTTCTACAGGGCCGTCCTGGAGGATCGCGGCGCTGTCAAGACCTTCTTCGGGCGGGTCCTGTCGGACTACGGCGAGCTCCTTCGGCGGGAGCCGCGGCGGCTGGAGGCCCTCTTCCCGCCGGAGCCCAGCCCGGACCGGGAGACCACGGACTGGTACGCCTGGCTGCTCCGGAATCTGTTCGAGAACTGCCTGGACCGGGCTCTCCGCGCCTGGCTGGCCCATCGGCTGACGGCCCTGGCCGCCGCCCAAACCCGGGAGGACGCGGAGAGCGGGGATATCTGCGACAACGCCGCCTCGGTCCTGCAAGACCTGGGGGAATATGAGAAGGCGCTGGCGTTCTTTGAAAAAGCGGTGAAGCTGAGTGAGGCCGCCCTGGGTCCGGAGCATGAGGACACGGCAACGAGCTACAACAATATCGCGTTGCTCTACTACGACATGGGCGACTATGACAAGGCGCTGGAATCCTACGACAAATCGCGGAAAATATTAGAAGCGGTCCTTGGCCCGGCGCACCCGGACACGGCGGCGACCTACAACAACCTGGGGTTAGTTTACCGGGCCATGGGCGACTATGACAAGGCGCTGGAATACTACGAAAAAGACAGAAAAATTTCAGAAGCGGTCCTTGGCCCGGCGCACCCGGACACGGCGGCGACCTACAACAACCTGGGGTCAGTTTACCAGGCCATGGGCGACTATGACAAAGCACTGGAATTCCAAGAAAAAGCGCGGATGATCCGGGAAGCGGTCCTTGGCCCGGCGCACCCGGACACGGCGACGACCTACAACAACCTGGCGAGTGTTTACTATGCCATGGGCGACTATGAGAAGGCGCTGGAATACTACGAAAAAGACAGAAAAATTTCAGAAGCGGTCCTTGGCCCGGAGCACCGGGACACGGCGACGACCTACAACAACCTGGGGTTAGTTTACCGGGCCATGGGCGACAATGAGAAAGCGCTGGAATTCCATGAAAAATCGCGGAATATCCGGGAAGCGGTCCTTGGCCCGGCGCACCCGAACACGGCGCTCACCTGGCAAAATATGGCGATGCTGTATTATAAGATCCATGATTTGGAACAGGCGCTCCGGTACAGCGACAAGGCCCTGGCGGTGTTTGAGCGCGTCCTGGGTCCGGAGCATCCGAATACCATAACCGTCAGAGAGGACAATGAATTCCTGAAACAGCTTTCCGATCTGCATGAAATGCTCGGCGACGAGCTCTGGAAACTCTTAGAGCAGCCCGGCCCGCCGTCCCCGCCGTAGGGGCGCTCACTGAGCGCCCGGTCCGCCTTGGCGGACAATCTGCCGCAGGCAAATCCAGCGCGTTCCCGAAAACGAAACAGGACGCGGTCCCTTTCTGGGGGGGCGCGTCCTGTTTCATAGTTCACATGTAATTGTTCAGTCGCCCGTAGGGGCCGATGCCTACATCGGCCCTACCTACCGATTTTTGCCTGCAAGCGAGGGCGGATGTGGGCATCCGCCCTCTACAACGCGTCCGCGGGCGCTTGATAAGCGCCCCTACGGCGTAAACCCGCCGTTCCCGCCGTAGGGGTCGGCCCCTGGACGACCCGTTTTCCGTTTCGATACCTTGGCACGGGGCGTCGAGGGCGCCGCCCCCTACGATTTTCCGCCGTTGGGGCGATCACTGAGCGCCCGGTCCGCCTTGGCGGACAATCTGCCGCAGGCAAATCCAGCGCGTTCCCGAAAACGAAACAGGACGCGGTC
>JAFRPC010000049.1 GCA_017429325.1 Oscillospiraceae bacterium
CAGTACCGTTGACTGTTTCTGCCACAGTCACAGTGTAGTCGATGGCCTTGAAGGTCGCGGTGACAGTGACGTTGGAGGCGGGCATGGTGAACTGATCATGCTCCACCGCGATTTCGTTGTTGCCCGCGTCCTTGACAAGCAGGGCGTCCAACGCATAGCCTGCGTCCGGAGTGACGGTCAGGGTGACGGTATCCCCGAGATGCAGGTTTTCCGTTGGGTCGGCAGTCACGGTGCCGTTTTCGTAAGCCGCAACCGTTACGGTGAAGTCGATGAGCTTGAAGGTGGCGGTCACAGTGACATCGGATGCGGGCATGGTGAACTGATTGTTCGTCACATCTACAGTTTGGTTCTCGCCGTAGGTTACAGTCAGTGTGTCCAGCTCCCAGCCCTCGTCGGGCGTGACGGTCAGGGTGACGGTGTCGCCCGTATGGGCTGAGGTCGGATCTGCGGTGACGGTGCCGTTGACGGTATCGGACACGGTCACGGTGTGCATGACCTCCTCAAACACTGCGGTGACGGTGACCGAGGAGGCGGGCATGGTAAAGTGTCCGTTCACCAGGTCGACCTCGTTGCCCTCTGCGTCTGTGACGGTGAGCGAGGCAATCTGCCAGTCGGCATCGGGTGTCACGGTGAGGTTCACGCGTTCGCCGGCCTTCGCTGCGGTCTTGTCCGCAGTGACTGTGCCGTGCTCGGTTGGCGCAATCGTGACGGTATAGGGCGCGAGCTTGAAGTAGGCCAGCACCAGGACGTTCGCCGCGGGCATGGTGAAGGTGTTGTCCTCATTCAGGGGGATGGAATGGTAGACAAAGTCGTAGACGTAGATCCGATCCAGGACGTAGCCCTCCGCAGGCTCCACCGTCAGGGTAATCTCGTCGCCGGCGTTGGCAACGGATTTGCTGGCCGAGACGCTGCCGTTGACAGCAGGCGGCACCGTGAGGGTGTAGTCTGTGGCGGCGACCTGCACCGTGACGGTCACGTTGGAGGCCGGCATGGTGAAGCTGCCGTCTGTCACAGGGATCTCGTTTCCGTCTTCATCAGTGACGGTAACTGACGTGAGCGGATAGCCCGCGTCGGTAGTGACGGTGAGGGGAACTGTATCCCCGTAATGGGCGGTTTCGGGCACTGTGACCGTAGCGTGGGTCGGCGCATTGACGGTGATGGTGTAGTCGATTGCCTTGAAGACTGAGCTGACGGTCACGTCGGAGGCCGGCATGGTGAAGGTGTAATTTGCGCTGACGGTCACAGGATTGTTGTCTGCATCCGTGACGGTGAGGGCATCCAGGCGGTAGCACGTGTCGGGCGTGACGGTGATAACCACAGTCTGCCCGGGCCGGGCGGTCGCTTTGTCGCTGGTCACAGTGCCGTGCAGTGTGTCAAGAACTGTGACGGTGTAAATCCGGGTGAAGGTGGCAGTGACGGTGACGTTGGAGGCGGGCATGATGAACGTATAGGTTCCGTTTTCTTCGACTGCCAGCTCTACAACGCGATTCTCCGCATCCGCCACGGACAGGCTTTCCAGCGCATAGCCCTCGTCGGGGGTCACAGTCAGGGTGACTGTGTCGCCCGAGGCAGCTTTCTGCACGTCAGCTGCGACTGTGCCGTTTATAATACCGCCGTCCACAGTCACGCTGAACAAGGGGTTCAGAATGGGAATCAGCTTGCAGGCATTCTGAATGTTGGATGTGGTGGCAAGAATCTCCTCGCCATCAATTAAGAAGAACTTGCCCTGCACAAAGGTCAGATTGTCGGCGCTGACGTTACGGCTGGACTGGATAAAGTCTGTCTCTTCGGTCCAGCCGAAGGTGATGACGTCGCCCACAAGGCCGTTGTTTTTTCCATTCTTGGAATTGACGCCCGGGCCGATGCCGTAGCCGTTCGGGGAGCTGGCGGTAATCTGACCGCCGGTGATCGTGATGGCGGTCACGTTTCCGGCGCCGGCAGCATATATCTCCGTACCGCCGCCGCCGATGCCGGCGCCGTACCCGTTGCCGACAGCGGAGACCTCGCCGCCGGTGATCATGATCGTATCCAGACTGCCGTAGTGTCCGCCCCAATCGGGATTGCTGCCGCCACCGATGCCGGCTGCGTTTGTTCCGCCTGTGGCAGAAACCTTGCCGTTGTTGATGGTTATGCTGCCAGCGGAACTGTGCAGACCGCCGCCGATGCCCGCGCCGTAGCTGCCTCCGGTTGCGGTAATCTCACCGCCGTTGATCACGATGATACCGACGCCAAGCTGATTGCTGCCGATGGCAGCATTGTTGTAGTTCGCCCTCGCGGTCAGCTTGCCGCGGCAGTCGCTGTGGGACTGCGCCCAGATGGTCAGGCTGTTGTTGCCGCCGACGGCAATGCCTTTTGTGGCGTTTAGCGTTGCGCCGTCGCAAAGGATCAGGTTGACGCTGCCGCTGACGGTCAGACGGTTGTTATTTGTAATGTTGCCGAAAACGACCCACCAGCCATCGGTCAGCTCCGTCGTGCTTGCGTTGAGGGACGCAACGTCAGAAACAGGCGTCATGGGGTTGCCCTGGGCGTCCACATAGGGAACCGACGTGCCGAACGTTGCCGTAACCGTGACGGCGGAGGCAGGCATGGTGAATTGATTGCCCGATACTTCAATTGGGTGATTGTTTGCGTCAATCACTGTAACCGATTGCGGCACATAGCCCTCTGCCGGGATGAACGTCAGCGTGACGGTTTCGCCAACCGTTGCTGTCGATTTGTCCGCTGTGACGGTACCGTTCTCGGTATCTGCAATCGTAATATCGTAATTGATGGCGTTAAAGCTCGCCGTAACGGTGACGTTCGCCGCAGGCATGGTGAACCGGTCGTTCTCAACCGGGACGGTCTGATCTTCCCCGCAGGTCACGGTCCAGCAGTTGAAGCTGTACCCCTCATAAGGAGTCGCGGTCAGCGTGACGGTGTCACCGAGGTGCGCTGTTGTCCGATCTGCTACGACCGTGCCGCCTACGGGCGCAAGCACGGTGACAGTATAGTCAATGGGCGCAAAGACTGCCGTGACCGTGACGTCAGACTGCGGCATGGTGAAGCGGTTCTCCGTCACTGGCAGCACGCTGCCGTCAGCGTCGATTACAGAAAGACTCTGCAGCTCGTAGCCCTCGTCGGGTGTGACGGTCAGGGTAATGACGTCGCCGACGTTGGCGGCCACCGGCATCGAGGTGATGCTGCCGTGCTCCGCGGGCGCTATCGTGACGGTATAGGGTGCGAGCCTGAAGCAGACCAGCACCACGACGTTGGCGGCGGGCATAGTGAAGCTGTTTTCCGAGAGGGTGATCTCGCTGCCGTCTTCGTCCAGAACGGTGATCGACTCCACCACGCAGCCTGTGTCGGGGGTGACGGTCAGGGTGACGGTGTCGCCATAGTGAGCGGTCTGGGGCCAGGCCGTGACGCTGCCGTGCTCGGTTTCGGAAACCGTCACGGTATAGTCGTTGGGAGTGTAGATTGCGCTGAACGTCACGTCGGCGGCGGGCATGGTGAATTGGTTCTCCGTCACGGGGATCTGGTTGCCCGTGCTGTCGATGACGGCGAAGCCGGTCACGGTGTAGCCCACAGCGTCCGGGGCGGTGAGGCTCACAACATCGCCGTAATAGGCCGTTTGCTTGTCGGCGGTGGGCGTGCCATGTGCAGACTCCACCGGGGTGATGGTATAGACGCCGCGTTCAAAGACGGCGGAAAGGGTCACGTCGCTGGCCGGCATGGTGAAGCGCCAGCCGTCGTCTTCCTCCGTCACCGGGATCGTTACGCCGTTTTCATCCTCTGCCCGGAGCT
Organism: Oscillospiraceae bacterium; assembly: GCA_017429325.1. Taxonomy (GTDB): domain Bacteria; phylum Bacillota; class Clostridia; order Oscillospirales; family Oscillospiraceae; genus JAFRPC01. The sequence continues at coordinate 3,784 of JAFRPC010000049.1, forward strand.
CGGAAAGCACATAGCCGATCTCTGGCTGCACCAGCAGAAGGACGCTCTCGCCCGCGTGGTAGATCGATTGCACGGGCTCCACAGTGCCGTGGTCCCCGACATAGCCTGCCACCTGATAGTCGATGGCGTCGTAGTGGGCAACGACATAGGCCTCGCCGTCGGGCATGGTGAAGCTGCCGTCGGTTCCGACGGGGATTTCGTTGCCCGCCGCGTCGGTCACGGTAAAGTGGTTAAAGGAATAACCGGCGTCGGCCACAACGGTCAGGGTCACGGTGTCGCCCGGGTTTGCTCTGGCGGGGGTGGCGGTGACGGTGCCGTGGGCGCTTTCGATGCGCACGCCGAAATCAGAGCGGTGTTCCAGCTTGACGGTTTTGGGATTCGTGACGTTTCCGTCGGAATCGTAAATCCGGCTGCCGTCGTGGGAACCGCCTTCCGGGGTCGTGACGCCCAAATCGTCGCTGATGTACAGGCTGCCGTAAGCAAGTGCGGCATTGTTGTAGTCTATGACTTCAACGCTGTCGATCCCCTTTTCAAACCGCAGCTCGCCGTTATCGGCTCGGAAGGTGCTCGCCAAATAGTTGGTCGCTTTGACCGTTCCGTCGGCAACGGTGATATTTTTGCACCAGACGGCTTCAAACCAGGTTATAATTTCAAACTCGCCCTTCAGAATGACGGTGCCATTCGGCACATAGATGCCGCGCGGACGAGTCGAGCTGTCGTGGGTGTCGATCTTCGCGCTGTTTTCGCCCTGGATAATCAGCTCCGGCAGCTCTGAGTAGATGGTATTGGGGTGGTTCGCTGTGGCGTGACCCGCCGTCCAGGTGCAGGTTCCCCGCAGCGTCAGGGTATGGGTCTTATGGTCGTAGCTTGCCGTGCCGTCGCCAAGGACGTCGTCAAAGTTTCGGTTGCTGACCTGGGTGTCGCCCAGCCACAGAGGATAGAGGACCTCGCCCTGGTCAAAGGTGACGGTGACGGTCACGTCGGATAAGGGCATCACGAAGGCGTCCTCCGTCACCGGAATGCGGTTGCCGTCCGCATCCGTTACCATAACGACACCGGGCATGTATCCGGGATCCGCCAGATACTCCAGACTGACGGTCTGGCCAGCTATTGCGGTGGTCGCAGAGGGGATCACGGTTCCGTGCTCGGTATCCGCCACAATGACGTTGTAGAGGATCGGCGCACAGCTTGCATATACCGTAACGTTTTCCATCGGCATGGTGAGGCGGTAGGTCTCGCCCTCTTTCGTGAAGGGGACCCGGTCGTCCGTTTCGGTTCGGACCTCCACCGCGCCAAGGGTGTAGCCCGCCTCGGGGGTCAGGGTGAAGCTGACCTCAGTGCCGAGGGTGAGGTTGTTGGCCTGGGGGCTGACGGAGATGGCCGCGTGGCTGGCGGGGTCCACCGTAACAGACAGAGGCTTGTTCCCGATGACCACACGGTTCACCACACTGCCGCTGGCATTCACCACGTTGACCCCGTTGCAGTAGCCGCCCGCGGGGGTCGTGATGGCAAGCTCCGAGCCGCACACGACGCTGCCCGCCGCGACTGCCTTGCCGTTGTGGTCATACCACACGCCATTATAGGATTGCCACTGGCCAGGGGCTGACGTCAGCCGCGCGCCGTTGCTTACCGAAAGCGTACCGCCGTTGCGGCAGTTGACGTTGGTATAATTCCCACCGATTCCGACGACCCTCACATTGCCGCCGGCAATATGGATGTTGTCCGCCAGAAGCGCATTTGATCTCGAGTATACGGTAATGTCGCCATTGACGGTCAGGCTGCCGTTTTCTACCCAGATCCCGTAGCCGACGTTCACACCCGTCTGATCACTGCGGAGGGTGCCGTTGCATACGACGGTCAGGTCGATCCCGCTGGCCTTGATCAGGGTGTTGCTTTGAGCCAAAGTATTGTTAAAGCTGATCGAACCGGGATTGTCCGCATACAGCGTCTGGGTGTCGGGGTCATAGCGCCACTGACCGTTCTTGAAAATGTCGCCCATGTTGCGGTTGGTCACCTGCGTGTTACCGATCCAGACGGGATAGCTGACCGGCGTGTCCACCTCCCGCTCACAGAGGATCGAGATCGTGATGTGATCGTCGGTCACCTCTCTCATCTTGAACGTGCGCATATTGTACCTTGAGCCGCCGTTAACGCCTCCGGCAATCTCTGCCGAGCCGCCGCTGATCCGGTAGAGATTGTCATAGGAGCAGGTATAGCCCTCCGGCGTTCGGACGTACACTTTGATATACCCGGATTGCGGCATGATGATGTAATTCTCGGTTATTTCATGAGTTTCATCATCATTCAGCCAGTAGAAGGGTTCGTCTGTCGGTCCATAGTAGCCGTAGGTTTCAAACACCAAGGGATATTTGATCTTGTCAAAGTACGCCTCCACTTTGGCGCCGCCCTTCGGCATCCGGAAGGTATAGGTGCTCTCATCCACCACGGTCACGGATACCACGGTGCCGTCGCTGGCTCCGGTCACGAGGAAGCCGCTCAGCTTGCTGTAGCGGTTCGGCACTGCGCTGATGGTCACCGTGTCATAGATCTTTGCCGAGCTGACGTCCGAGGTAAGGGTGCCGTCCCCGAACGTCGCGAGAGTGACATCGTATTCGCCGTCGTTTGCAATCTCGTTCAGATTCGCGTACACGTTCCATGCCGGCATGATGAAGCGGAACTGCCCATTCCCCAGCGCCTCAAAGGGAACGCTGCCGGAATCGTAGGTGAGCCGCAGGCTGTCGATCCAGCTGTCTGCCGACGTACCGGGCGTGTAGGTGAGGGTCACGCTGGTGCCGGGGGCGATGCTGCCGGAGGGCTCCACCGTGACGGTGCCGTTATTGCCGTTGTTGATTCTGGTCTGCACCGTATAGCTTCCGCTTGTCGGCATGACGATCACGGTGTGCACGTTCTCCGCGTTGAAGCTGGCGTCACAGAAATGCTTGCCGTTCCTGCCGCCCTGATACGGCTCATAAAGGAAAACACCGTTCATGCTCAGGCGGCTGAATTCCGCCGGATAGCCATGGCTGGATGCAAGCTTCACCGTCCGGATGCCGCTGCCGAAGCTCAAGCCGGTTTCACCCGTGACCCTCACGCCGATGGCATCCTGCTGCCCCACAAAGATATCGACTGCGCCGCCCTCAAAGGAGACGTTGGACGCCACGATGCCGCCTTTTTGAGTATTTGTTTTGATTTCCGTATTGCTGCCCTGAATGGTAATGGTGCTGGTCGGCGCGAAAATGGCGTAATCCGCCTCCGCAGAGCCGGTCTGCGCAAGCGTGGCGGTGCCGGTGATCTTCAAATCAATCCCGTCTGCCTCGATCAGCGCATCGTTTCCACTCGTCTGGGCAAGGCCGACCAGATCGTTCAGCGTCAGGGTTCTGCTGGGGTAATCAAAGCTGGCTTTGCCGTCGCCGAAGATGTCCGCGGCGTTGGTGCTTGTGACGCGTACGCCGCCCACGATAAGCGGATAGCCCTCTGCAAAGGTCGCCGTGACCGTCACCGCCGAGGCGGGCATGGTGAATTTCCAAGCCTCGAGGAACTCAATGAGCTCAATCTCGTTGCCCGTGCTGTCCTTGACCGTGATGGTTTCCAGATGCCAGCCCGCATTCTCGGAGATGTACAGATTGACCGAGGCCCCCGGCACAGCGCTGTTATAAGAGGCGCTGACCGAGCCATGCTGGGCGGACGTCACCTGTATGGCATAGGACTTTTGCCGGAACGTGGCCGAGACAGTCACATCCTCGGCGGGCATTTTAAAGGACCAGTCGCTCCCCGCGCCTGTCAGCTCGACGGTTTGGCCCCCGGCGGTTTGCACCTGTACGGAGGTAAACTCATAGCCCTCCTCCGGGGTGACGGTCAGCTCAACCGTTTCTCCCTCCGGCTGCCGCAGCAGCGCAGTCGTCACGCTGCCGCCCGTGATGTCTTCCGAGATCAACACATCATAGAATGGCCAGTCAGAGAAGTTCGCATAGACCGAAACGTCCTCGTCTGGCATGGTAAAGGTATAGGTGCCGTTGCTACATGTGACTGGCGATACCGGGCCGGTCTCCCCATCAATACTGATGTCGTTGAGGTACATCCCCTCGTCGGGCACCGCCCACACGGAGACGGGCTGGCCGGGATAGACTTTGCCCGCCGGCTGGTCGCTGACCAGCGTTCCGCCCCAGTCCGCGCTCAGCAGCAGGATCTTTGCCTCCTTAGGCGCAACGCTGACGCTGGCCGCGGGGTTGCCGCCGTCGTTCACGGTGCGGCCGTCGGCACTGAGGGTGTACGACGCCGGGGCGGTCACCTGAACATTGTCGCTCAGCCAGATGCCCTGGAAGGCGTAGATGGCCGGAGCACCCTGGGCGCCGCTGGCCGTCAGGGTGACGTTGCTTCGGCTGTAGCGCAAGTCGATGGGCGAGCCGATCTCCAGCACGCCGAGGAAGGCGTAGATGCCCGCCCCCGGCACCGGGTCCGAGGTCTCGTTGGCATAGCCGAAGCTGGTGGCCGTGAGTGTGCCCTGCCGCAGATGCAGTTCTCCGGCCCGGATGCCGTAGTAGTAACCGTTGGCATTCAGGCCCGTCTTGTTTTCGTCGTCGTCCAGATACAGGCTGCTCGCGTAGACGCCGGTATCCTTGCCGGTGGTGGTCAGCGAGCCGGAGCCCCGGACCCGCAGCGAGCCGGTGACGCGGACGCCGTAGTCCGACTGGTTGAGGATGGTCCTGCCGCTCAGCTCCAGGATCAGGTCCCCGGTGGCTTCGATGGCGGATTCGCCATTATAGGTGCGCGTGCCGAGGCTGTCGAGATACAGCGTGTTCGCGGCGGGATCATAGCGCACGGTGCCGTCCTCCAGCACGTCGCCTTTGTTTTCCTCTGTGACCTGTGTGCCCAGAACCCAGACGTCGTAGCTGACAGGGTCGGTCTCCTCTGCCCTTGCGCCAAGTGTCAGGCCGGAGAGACAACCCAGGAGCATCAGCAGCGTTAGGCAGAGGCTCGCCAGGCGTTTGAATTGTTTCATTGCATACCTCCTGAAAGGTTTGTTTCTTTCGATGGATTGAAGTGACTCAGGGTTCTTCGGGATCGGGCTTCACGGGGTACGGATGCGGCTTGACGATGGGGACGTCGTTCCATGCGCTGCCGCCTTCGCCGCCGGCGACCTGGTCCAGCTCATCCTCGGAGAGCGCGTGCATGACCTGCAGGGCGGTGTTTGCTTCGACGAGTGCTTCGTTGGCTGCCTTGACTGCCTCTGTTGCCTTTTTCACGGCTTCTTGTGCCTTGTTTTCCAGCTCTTTTTTCGTCTTTCTCATGGTTTTTGAACTCCTTTCAAAATATGCCTGATCCCGGCCTCCGATTTTCGGAGGCCGGGTTGTGTATGGATAGGTGATTTCTTATTCCTCGCCCATATAGCGGTAGAGGAAGGTCACGATCTCACCGCGGGTACAAATCTTTTTCGGAGAGAAGGTGGTTTCGCTTGTTCCGGCAGTGACCTTTTGTTCAACTGCCCAAAGAACAGGCCAATAGTAGAATCTGCCCTCGTCTACGTCTTCAAACGGATTGTCAACGTCATCGATGGACGGACTTCCGGCAAAGCGGTACAGGAAGGTCACAAACTCACCTCTGGTGCAGGTGTTATTTGGCGAGAAGGTGGTTGCGCTGGTGCCGCTTGCAATGCCCTCTTCCGCCGCCCACAGCACAGGTTCGGTGAAGTATGTCCCCTCCGGTACGTCCTCGAAGGGATTTGTTCCGGTCTTCGGCTCAGGAGATCCGGCTGCACGCCACAGGAAAGTGACCACCTGGGCGCGGGTTGCGCCGTCGTTGGGCGAGAAGGTGGTAGCGCTGGTGCCGGCAGCGATCTGCGGGTCGTGGTAGTAGGCCCACAGCACCGGGTCATAGTAGAAATTGCCTTCTTCCACGTCGGTGAAGGGGTTCTCCCAGGCTCCGCTGACTCGCACGGGAACGCTGACGGTGGTGCCGGTGGCAACATGGGTCGCATAAACGGTGGTCTCACCCTCGGCTACGCCAAGCAGCTTTCCATTCTCTATGCGGGCAATATTTACATCCGCAACGGAGAAGGTGACATTCTCGCCGCCAAGCAGTTCGCCAAGCTCCATGGAAGCGGTCAGATCCTTTGTCTGCTCCACAGCAAGCGCAATGGGCTCACCTCCGTTGAGGGTAAAGCTCATCGGCCGGGTCAGGAAGCACTCCACATGCTCGTCATTGCTCAGCGATTCATAATCGGTCACAGGATTGCCGGAAAGGTCGGAGATCGTGATCTCCTTCGCCACCTCCGCGGAGAAGGTGATATAGCGGTCGCGCTCCAGCATCCCGGCAGAGACGTTCAGCAGGACGTCAAAGCGTCCGCTCTCGCCGACACCCAGCGTTTCGATCTGATCCAGATAGAGGATCCGCTCGGCTGTGGTATATTCCTGATCAAGGTTATAGGGACCGGTCAGGCGGACAAGCAGCTTTTCACCGCTTGCCGTGGCGGCGTTGCCGATGTTGGTCAGCACGCCGGTCAGGTGGAAGCCGTCCTCGGCTTGGTAGCTGCCCACGCTGGTGAGCGCATAGTCAGCCCGGAGCTCCAGCGGCTCGGAGCGATATACCGTCCGGTCGCTGTAACGATTTTCCGTTGCCTCGACCTGCAGGTATGTGCCCTTCGGCGAAGATGGAATCGTCCACTGGAAGCTGAGGGTTTCAGTGGAGTTGGGCCGCAGGCGGGTGTCTTGATCCAGACTGTAAACCTTCTTCTGCCGCTCGCCGGAGATCTGATAGACGTCCACATGGTAGCCCTCGGCAGGCGTCAAACCGTCGTTGGAAATTTCAAACTCCACTGTGACCGTCTGTCCGGGCTGCGGCAGCTGGGCAGGCACAAGCGCGCCTTCCTCTGCGTTCTCCGCAGCGGGCTCCAAGAGCGTGAGATTCCGGGCCTTGACCGAGCCGCAGGGCTCCAGCGTAGTAGCAACCAGACGCATATCGGAAATCGCCAGCGGGTTTTCTGCATCCTCGGTTAGCTCCGTCTGATACTGGTTGTGCACCAGCAGCAGCTCACTTCCCATCAGGGTCAGGGTGATTTCGTCGTTCTGCAGGCCGGTATTGGTGAGCTGATAGGGCTTAGACCAACTAGTGCCAAGCTCGTTCTCAGGGTCTACATACTGGCTGACTGCGAAGATCTCCTGCGCGGAAAGCAGCCCGTCCGCGCCTGCGACTGCGTCTGTCCAAATCACATAGATACTGCCGTTTTCATCCTGCGCCACGTGGAAGTCCGCCATCTGATTGGCCTGCTGCTCCGACTGGCGAATGGAGTCAACCAGGATCGGCGTCACCGTGTTGGTGGACCCGTCAAGCTTCATCTTGAGGCTGCCGTCGGGGTTGATGCCGTTTTCCAGCAGATCGGAAACGTCGATGTAGCACACACCCTGTCCGCCGCGGTACCAGAAGAGCTTGGTGTTCATCACACGCTCGCCGTCAACCTCCTGCTCGGTGCGAATGAGCTGCGGCAGCGCGTCTGCCAGCACGTCCTCGGTCAGGCGGATCTGATAGTAGGTGTAGTGGTCCCGGAAGGAGTAGACCTGCAGGAACATCTCTTTGTCGGTCTCGGTGTCGTTGCTGGAATCGCGGTCAACCGTGTAAGCGTAGATTGCCATTCCGTCGTAGCCGATGGCTGTGAAATCCGGGATCGAATAGTATTCCCGTCCACCGTCGGCGGTTTCAAAGGTAGGCGCGTCCAGGAAGCGCTGACCGCAGAAGTTGTCGATCAGGAACTGCTCATTGGCCGCGACATCTTCCGGTGTTTCGCCGTAGATCTCGTCGTCGTAGAATTCGTCGGTCATCCACTTATCCTTGGCCCTGTCGTAAGGCAGGTAGCAGATGACGGAGTCGTTCACATAGGGATTTGCCAGCTCGCCCACGTCCTCGGTGGCAGAGCCGGACTTGATGTAGTAGATGATGGCGTCGCCGCTCTCGGTGTCGCAGACGACGGTGGGGTTGGCGTCATAGTAGTGGGCATCCTGCCCCGCCTGAGCGCGGCGGTCATGGGAGATCCGGGCAGTCTCGCCCACAGTGATGCTTCCATCTGTGTTGACCTCGGCAAAGGCGGCAAAGATCTCCATGCTGCGAAGGTACTCGCCGGTGGTCGTCTCGTCGGTGATGTCGTTCGCCTCGGTGGAGGCCCAGGCTATCAGCACGCGCCCGTCGCTTGTCTCGGCGATGGAGGGCTGGAAGTCGGCGGTGCCGTCGTTCGACACGGCCACCGGCTCGGCCCATGTGCCGTTCTTGTAGGTGGTCAGCATCAGAGTGGTGCGCTGATAGGGCCCTTTGTCGGGGTCGTTGGAGAGGTAGGCCAGAACCACAGTCCCGTCTCGGAGCGTAATCAGCTGTGCGTCAGCCCGCTCATAGCTGTTCTCCACCAGGGTGTAGGTCTGCTTCGGGGTGAAAGCACCGCGCTTAGCCGTGCTGTTGCCAAGCCATTCGGAGCTCTCCTCCGCGCCGCTGCGGAGCAGAAAAGCGGTTTGCTTCAGTCGTTCCGCATTGGAGCCGCTGTTTGCATTTGCGTCCTGATTCTCGAAGTCTGCGAACTTGCCGAACTTGAGCCCGGCAAAGTTATACATCAGCGGAACAGAGAAGAGGAACAGGTCCACCATGCCGCCGCCCTTGAATGTGAGGTAAGCGCCCCAGTCGCGGACTTCGGGTAGGTTTTCTTCCTCATAGTTGACCAGCACGTCCACCTGGCCCACCAGCCGCACGCCGATGGTGCCGCACAGGCCCACGCCCAGGCTGAGCTGGAACATGCCGGAGACGTCGAGGCTCCAATGGAATTCGTCGTTAAAGTCGCTCTTGAAGTCGAGCTTCGGGACAGTGATGGCATCCTTATAGGTGGTGTACTCCGGCTTGTCAGTATCGGCATGGGCGCCGAAGAAGCCCATGAGCCTGGCCTCAATGGTGAGTCCGATGTAGGCCGGGATGAAGACCACCGGGATGATGGTATACCAGGCGGTCTTGAAGCCCACCGTGGCGCTGACATAACCGCCCATACCGCTGAGTCGGAAGGTGGAGGTCTGGATGCCGTATTTGTCTGTCACCGTGGGGTTAGTGAAGTCAAAATACATGCCGAGCGTAAAGTCAAAGCGCCACTGGGATGCGCCGAGCTCCGCCACGTCCCGGGTGCCGTTCTCGCCGAAGTCCTCGCCGATGTTCTTAAAGGCCTGGTTCCAGCTTGCCTGCAGGCCCTCGCCCCAGGTTGCGAAGGGATGCGCGATGGCAAACAGCTGTGACCAGTCGGTGCCGTCGTCGCCCTTGAAGCGGTTGGTGGTGCTGTTTTTGATTTTGTCGATGATCTGCATGGGAGAGACGCCAATGTACATCCGGTAGCCGGTACTCAGCCGCTTCCAGCCCACATTGACAAAGGGGAACTGCAGGTTCATGCCCACATCGCCCAGCAGCGGCAGAGAACCAAAGGTCAGCTCATCCATGGCATCCATGCCCTGCACGATGGGTTCGACATAGGTGTTGGGGGTATAGATCGTGTAGCCGGTGTTTACATTGGAATAGGTATATTCGCTGACATGGTAATTGCGGATCGCGTCGGGGTCCACACTCAGATCCACATCCTCCAGCAGGGCCTCCAGCTCCGCCATCTGGTCGGGCGGGAGCTCCAGATCCTCCGCCTGTGCCAGCAGGTCCGTGGTCAATCGGACATAGATCCGATCGCCGGGCAGGGCATGGTAGACCGTCACATCGTCGCCGTCGCTGTAGAACCGCTGGTTTTCCTCGTCAAAGCCTGTCAGCCGGACGAAGTTCGCGCCGTGGGAGGCACAGATGCCGTAATGCCAGCCGTTTCTGCCCTGCTCGTCGGAGAAGTCATCTGCCAGAACGGTGTTGTTCTCGCCTTCGCCGGTGATTTGGACGCTGAGGCGTCCCCCATCGAGCTTGTCATTGCCCTCGGGGTCCACGGCAAAAAGCAGCTCGTCGCCGGCATTGACATTCATCGTCAGGCTGAAGGACGTTGTGCGGTCCTCGGCGAAATTGCCCTTCGTCTCGGTATCCCGGCTCAGCTTTTCATTTCCGTTCAGGAAAATACGGAAGCTGGTGCCGTCGGCGCTGGGATCGGCGCTGTTGGCGAATTTCACATATTCGCCCGAAACTGTAATGCTGCCGTCCTGCTTTGCAATCCACCGATAGGCGGCGTCCACGCCATTGCCGGGCTCCACGTAATCCTTTCCAAGCACCGGCTTAGCAACGCCCTCCGGTACATGAAGGACAACTTCAAAGGGAACCTCCTGGGTGAAGGTGTATTCGCCGGTTGTGCTGTTATAGACAGACTCTGTGACGGGGGCGAACTTGTAGCGCTCCTGTCCCGTCTGATCCAGCACCACCAGCTGCACGCTGACCGCCTTCTCATAGTAGTAACAGGAATAGAAGCTGCCGTTTCCGTCGGCCCGCTCGGCCGTATAGCGTACAGGTTTGACGCTGGTTCGGACCGTAAAGCTCTCGTCAATATCGCCCAGCGGGACGAGACCGCTGAAGTTGGCAAGCCCCGGAACTGTAACCTTCGTATTTTCGTTTTTGAAGATCGGGGACATGACCGCGCTGACGCCGGAATCAAAGGTCTGAGACAGGTTGACCACCTTGCTCCGCGCAGGGATCGGCAGCGTCACATCACGGATGATGCTCGAGCCGTTGACGGTGATCATGCAGCGAACCTTGTAGCGCTGGGGACTGGTGGGGACCTTCATGGTGTTGGAGTGGATTGCGCCGGTATTATCCGCAATGCCCACCATATTGCCGGCGACCACAATCGCACCCTCCGCCGGTCTGGAGGAGGCGGTGCCGGTGACGCCGGTACGCAGGTTGAAGTCCTGGAAGGTCAGCGTTCCGCCAAGACTCATTTCCGTATAAGCGTTTGCGGTGGAAAGGGTGACTGCGTTTTCCGAAGCGCTGTCTGCGTGGCCGGCCTGGAAGAGGAAGCAGTCGCCCACGTAGCTGGTGCCGGTGTAGGTCGTCCAGACGCAGACGGTGTTATCGCTCTTGGGCACCACGGAGATGGGGTAAACCTTACCGTTGATGGTCTGGCCGGGAGCGGCAAAGACAAACTCGGTGTACTGGCCGTTCACGGTGCCCTCCTGGGCAAGTAAGCCGATGGTTTCAAACTGACTCAGATCGGCGGTCTTGACCTTCACCACCACCTGATTGTTGAGCTGTGTCAGCTCGGGCTGAATGACCACATCCTGGAAGTCCAGCCGGTTGCCGGCGCCGCCGAGGTAGATGGTCTTGCCGTTGGTAAAATACTTTGAGATATCCTCATAATCCGCATCGGTGACATTCTTTTTCCAGTACAACTTCACGCCGGTGGCAACGTAATCGTCGGCGTAGCCTGCACTGAAGCTGATGTTGGACACGGCCAGCGTGTCGCCCAAATGGATTCCCTGCAGCTCGAGAGAGTCCATAGGGCCGACCCAGTAGTCGGTGCCGCTGATGGTGAAGCAGACCGGGAATTCGTAAATGTTCTGCAGGGTCACGTTCGCATTGATGTATTCAAACTTCGGTCGAAGCTGCAAAATGCCGTAGGTGGGCACCTGGTCGCTGCTGTCGTTTTGGTAGAACGCCTTGTTCGGGCCCTGGCTGATGGTCTGCCAGAGCTGTTCGTTTTTCTCGAAGCGGCTGCCGGCGGTACGGAACATTTGAACCAGGTTTTCCTTGGTCAGCTTCAGCATCAGCTCCGAGGCGCTCTTATCCGAGCTGGTCAGGATCTCGATGGCGTTTTCCGGCTTGTCGGCGGGAACATATTCCAAGCCTGCAAAGCGCAGGAACCGGGTCACAGTTTCGTCGGCAGGAACCGTGACGAAAACGGAGTCATCCAGAAACGCCACGGTGCTGTCGTTTACGCTGTCCCTGAGATCGGCGCGAACCGCCGCATCCTTCTCGTCGGCAACGTAGCTTCCGTCCTCCTTCAGGAAGGACATGTTGCCTACCGGCGCCAGAGAAACCAGGAAGGGCCGCTTGATGGGCTCGATCGAGTAGACCCAGACCCAGTTGCAGTTGTCGCATTTAGAGCCGCCCTGATACGCCAGGCCGAGATATTTCAGCGGCGAGGACCTGTTCTCCGATCTGGGGTAAAAGTCCACGGTCGTGTTTCCAAAGGACTGGGCGCTGTGATACGTGGAATTGTAATAGGTCGGATTGTAGTTTGTCGCCTTGGTGTAATCGTTTGTCACCCGAATCGAAAGATCCGCATGATGGTTATCATGATTGGCTGTGGTCCCCCAGGTCACACGGGCGCCGGCGATCCAGACGGGGTCCGGATCCTCCGACAGCTTCCAGGTGACGTTCAGATACGGAAACCTATTATAGTAGAGAATACCGGAATCATCCTGCCAGTCCATCTCCCAGTGGCCGCCGCTGTACTGGTTATGGCCAGTGAAGCCGCTGCTGCCGCTGCCCGTGTAAGTCGGATTTGAAAGGTTGATGGGGTTGAAGGTTTGCACGCGCGTCAGACTCTGGACCTCCTCCGTGGCTCTCAGGGCCGGTGTCGGTTCTGCTGTCGCCTGCGCCGCAGCGGTGCCGGTGAGGATCACGGTGGCGTTTCGCTCCGAAACGGTGCAGCCAGTCCCCTCGCTCAGTGCCAGAGTAACGTCGGCCTTGCCGTCAAAGGCGGAGGTGGAAACCGGAATCTGCAAAGGCATATCGCTGACGCCAAAGGGGAAGACGATCTCCCGGTTGACCTCGGAATAGTCGCGGCCGGCCTCGGCGGTACCGCCCACGGTTTTGACGCGGGCGGAAACAACGCTGTTCAGGGCGCCCTCGCGGTGCAGCGTCACAGTGACCATGCCGTCCTCGATCTCGGAATAGGTCTCCGCGCTGAAGCTGATGACAGAGAGCACGGCCTCCTCGTCGTCCGCGATGGTAAAGGCGCAGCTCGACGCCGCGCTGTTGGTGGTGGTACCCTCAGTCTCGGACAGGATCAGAAAGAACATGCGGTCGCCGTCGCTCTCGTGGTTGTCCTTCACGGTGATTTCCAGGAGCTTTTCGGTCTCGCCGGGGGCATAGGTCAGCACCACGCCTGCGCCGGGGACGACCTCGGTCATCACGTCGGCGATGTCCTGGATTTGCTGGAACATGTCCTCGGTGGCGGTGACGCGCTGGCTGCTGCCCTCCACGCCGGTGTAGAGGTTTCTTGCCTGCTGCACCGGGTCAAGCGCGTCGGCGTCAAAATCGACGCCGCTGCGCTCGGCCAGATAGTTCAGTGCCTCCAGCACGCCGGCCTCCGCAGCGGCCATACCGTCTTCGTCCTCCGCAAAGATGGCCTCGGCGTCTTCCTCCTCCTTGAGCTCGGTCAGCTCAAAGCTTTGCCCTGCGATCAGATCCATCAGAGAGCAGTTGTTCTCCGGCACCACGACCTTCGCCGAGCCGTCCGGCACGCTGACAGTGTAGTCTTTGCCGTACTGCGCCGTCATGTCAGAGATCTTGATCAGCACGGAGCTTTCCGTCTCCGCACCGCCGCCTCTGCCGACACGCAGCAAGTAGGTTTCATTTGCGCCTTCGCGCAGGGTCGCAGAGGTGCTGGCGAGATAGAACAGATCGTTTGCGAGAATGTCCTCACCGATCTGCACCTCCGGCAGAGACACCTGCACTGCCTGCGCCTTTACCTGCGTCACCGGCGCGGCCTGAAGAAGCAGGACCAGCGACAGCAGCAGACAAAGCGCACGTTTGAGGTTGCTGTTCATGTATAAATCCTCCTGTTTATAATATCCTAAATCAGTTTTTCTTCCCCGAATCCCATGACATAGTAGATCCAGGTGTGCAGTACGTCGAGCTTCTCTTGCTGTGTCAATCCGCCGCCTCCGCCGGAAACTGCGTCCAGCATGTCCTCATCCAAAAGCTCGATTTGCTCCTCGGGCGGGCAGCTCTTTTCCGGCACGATCCGATAGCCGTTGCGCTCCGCCAGAGCAATGATTTTTTCCGGCTCAATCGATCCCGGAATCGCAACCGTCTGCTCGTGGAGACTTGGGTCGCTTCTACACAGAATCGCGAATTGGCGTGCAGTAATCTGTTTCATCACATGAAACCACCTCCTCCGGAAGGTCGCACTTTTTATTCTAACGAGGAAATTATAAAAGGCAAAGCGTGCAATAGTGTGACAAAAAAACGCCTTCGGGCATAAAAAAACGCCCGAAGGCGTTATTTTAGAAAATTTTTTCAGAAATTGAATATCAGCATTCCTGCCGTGACCTCAGCCCAGGAATATTGCAGCATAAAATCGCCGTTGAAGGAATTGATGGCGGCCATATCTCCGTCCCTCATCCGGTAGAAGTCACAGTCGATGCGGGCGCGGTTGACAGCGATGCTGCCCCGATGGCGGATCAGCGCGTCCTCCATGCCGATTTCCCTGAGCGTTGTAAGCAAGTCGTGCAGCAGCGTTCGGATCCGGGTCCCCGCCAGCTTCATATCGTCTTCCTCTTCCCAGAGCGCGGTGGAAATCTCTCCGTGGGTGCAGCTCGTGCCTTCTCGGCTGATCAGATAGGCAAAAAGCTCTTTGGTCTGCCGCCGCTGAAAATGCAGGGGCTTGTTCTGCCAGAACACCTCAAAATAGCCAAAGCAGCGGACCGTCAGCTTTTCCGGCTCCAGGGGCAACCGGGCCGGGGGAAGCGCGTCCAGCTCCGCCCGAATCTTTTCGGCGTTGACCGGCTTGAGCACATAGCCGCTGGCACGGCACTGAAATGCGTCCAGCGCGTATTCCTCATAACCCGTGACAAATACGATCCTGGTCTGCGGCGAAAGCGTCCGGATCCGAACAGCTAACTCCAGCCCGGTCACGCCGGGCATTCGGATGTCAGAGAACACCACGTCCGGCCGCAGCCCCTCCTCCCGAATGGCGTCCAGCGCAGGCTGCCCCAGCAGGAAGTCCCGAATCTCCGCCTCCGGCGCAGCCTCTGCAATCGCGGCGTGAAGATATTGCAGCAGCTTCCGTTCATCATCAATCGCAAAGATCAGCATGATCTATCCTCCTTTTTTAATGGGCACCCGAATCGTTGCAACGGTTCCCGCTCCGAGTTCAGAGCGAATCGTCAGGCTTCCGCCATGGTCCTCCAGGCGGGAGCGGACGTTTTGAATTCCGATGTGCGGTTTCCCAGCCGAGGGCGGGACGGTTGTGTCAAAGCCCGGGCCGTCATCCTGCACGGTGATCTCATAACAGTCTGTTTTCTTATCCGCAAAGATTCTCACAATTCCTCTGCCATCCGGCTTCATACGCACGCCGTGGCGCACCGCGTTTTCCACCAGAGGCTCCAGCGTCAGGGGCGGCAGGAAAAAGTCGGTACAGGTGATGTGATACTCCACCTGCAAGGCATCCTCGAAACGGGTCTGCTCCAGCTCCAGATACAGCTTCGCATGGGCGAGCTCCTTTTCAAACGGAACGGTCTTGTCCTCGGAGATCCCGGCCAGATTGCTGCGCAGATACTGGGAAAACCTGGCGGTGGCCTGATTGGCTGCCTTCGGGTCGGTCAGGCAGAGGGCCTCGATGGTCTCCAACGTGTTATAGAGAAAGTGGGGCTTGATTTGCGAGAGCATGAGCTGCATCCGCTGCCGCTCCCGCTCCCTGCGAACCATCTCCTGCGCGCCCTGCAAATGGGGCCACAGGTAGTACAGCGTACAGCAGCCTACAATGGCGATGGTCAGAAACGTGACCGGCTGTTCGGAGTATCCTACGATGTAGTCCATCCAAATGGAGATCAGAACGATGGGAACGATAGCAATCGGAATCCAAATCTCCTTGCCGTTTGTTTGGTGTGATTTGCGAGCACTGATCCAGACCAGGCCCGCAAGCAATATGAGGCTGATGACCAGACAGGTATTTGACAGTGGTCCGCCCTGATAGCGATTATTTTCAATGAAAAAAACGAGATGAGAAAACAGGGCGGTCAGGTAAAGTGCAGTGTTGAGTCCCACCAGCACCCAGCCCTGCCGGAAGTGGTGCTCCGGCTCCACCAAATAGTAGGGCAGCAGCAGGATGATGGGACGCAGAATGAAACCGGAAATCGACAGAACAGTCCGAAGCATGTCTCGCGGCGTACTGCCGGCGGCAATCAGGTTTTCCGTGTAGTTCTGCGCGATGAGCCCCAGGACAAGGGTCAGCAGCAGGCCGAATACCTGTTTTTGCCGTTTGCTGAAATAGGCGTCCACCGAGATTGCAAAAGCAAGCCCACCCACCTGAATCACAAGCGGTATCATCGCCATGAGCATATAGGTGGCTTGTTGATCCAGGTGCAGGGAGAACATGCCGCATCCCTCCTTTTTTGTTGTTACAATATACCAGAAAACGGGTGAAAGTTCAAGGTGTCCACAATTTTTGTCGAAAAAACAAGATTTGTCACACTATTGCACGCTTTGCGGTGTATTATAATAAGATGTATATTATATTGCGCGGGTTCTGTGCGTTTACGTATAAGGAGAGCATCATGGAGCAGAGAAAAAACAGTATATTCAGAAATCAGGCTGTCGAGAAGATTTCCCCCCCGGATCAGCTTTCGGATTATCTGCGGGTGACCAATCCCGGCGTATGGGTGGTGCTGGCAGTGATCATCCTGCTGCTGATCGGACTGTTTGTCTGGTCCTGCATCGGGACGCTGGAAACTACCGCGGATGTGAAGGTCATTGTGGAGGATCACAAGGCGGAGATTCTCCTCCTTGATGGCAGCTCTGTGGAGGCTGGAATGCCCCTTCGGGTGGCCGGGCAGGAGGTGAAAATCGCCTCCGTTGAAACAGATAAATACGGCCGAACGCTGTGCTATGCGGAGCTGCTTTTGCCGGACGGAACCTATGACGGCGTGGTGGTCGTCCAGCAAATACGTCCGATTTCTTTCCTGTTTGAAAGCAACTGATTCGAGGGATTTACTATGGAAATCACAAAGAAAAAAGCTGCTCTAAAATCGGGCGTCGCGAAGGTCCCCATGGTGATGCAGCTGGAGGCGCTGGAATGCGGCGCGGCCTGCCTTGCCATGGTGCTGGCTTATTATGAAAAATGGATCCCGCTGGAGCAGGTGCGGGTGGACTGCGGCGTGAGCCGGGACGGCTCCAAGGCGAAGAATATCGTGCGTGCCGCAAGAAGCTACGGTCTTGCGGTGAACGCCTATCGCATGAGCCCGGAGGCGCTGCGGGAAAAGGCGAACTATCCCTGCATCATCCATTGGAACATGAACCACTTTGTTGTGCTGAATGGCTTCCGGGGCAGGTACGCTTATATCAACGATCCGGCCCGAGGAGTCATGAAAATTTCCATGGAGGAGCTTGACAATTCCTTTACTGGCGTTGTTCTGCTTCTGGAGCCGGGCAGCAGCTTCACCCCCGGCGGGAAGCGGGAGAGCACCGTCGCCTTTGCAAAAAAGCGGCTGGTGGGCACCGGAGCGGCGGTGGTGTTCGTGGTGTTGACTACGATTATTACCTATCTGTTTGGTATTGCCAATTCCGTCACCGCAAGAATCTTTCTGGACCGGCTGCTGACCGGCGTCAATCGGGACTTGCTGACGCCATTCCTGATTGTCCTGCTGGTACTTGCCGTCATCCAACTGATCGCCGCGTGGATTCGGGCAATCTATGCCTACAAGATCAACGGCAAGCTGGCCTTGGTGGGCAGCACGAGCTTTTTCTGGAAGGTTCTGCATCTGCCCATGGAGTTTTTCAGCCAGCGGCTGGCGGGAGATATTCAGCTCCGGCAGGACCAGAACGCTTATATTGCCGGAACGCTGGTCGGCACCTTCGGCCCGCTGATTCTGAACACCACCGTGATGGTGCTGTATCTGGTGCTGATGCTATCCCAGAGCATTCTTTTGAGCATCGTGGGGCTCGGCGTGCTGGCGCTGAATATGGTGCTGGCCCGGGTGATTTCCAACCGGCGCATTCATATTACCAGGCTGCAGCTGCGGGAGCAGGGCAGGCTGGAGGCCGCCACCGTCACCGGAATTGAGATGATCGAAACCATCCAGTCCAGCGGCTCGGAGCAGGGATATTTTCAAAAATGGGCAGGACACCAGGCGGCGGTCAACCGGCAGGAAATTCTGACGGAGCAGACCCATCAGCTGCTGGGCGGCATCCCCACCTTTTTGACCACGTTGGCGAACCACGCTGTGCTGGTGCTTGGCATCCTGCTCACCATGCAGGGCCGGTTTACTCTGGGTGGCGTGATGATGTTCCAGGGCTTCCTGTCCGCGTTTTTGTCTCCGGCCATACAGATGGTAAACGCAGGCCAGGCGCTGCAGGAGATGCGCACCCAGATGGAGCGGGTGGACGACGTGATGGAATACCCGGACGATCCGGGACTTGTCTCCAAAGCCGACGCCGACGCGCCCTTGGACAAGCTGCGGGGCAACGTGGAGCTGAAACATGTCACCTTCGGCTATTCCAAATTGGAGGAGCCGCTGATTTCCGATTTCTCCCTCTCCTTAAAAACCGGCCAGCGGGTGGCCCTGGTGGGCGCCTCCGGCTGCGGCAAGTCCACCATCACCAAGCTGATCTCCGGCCTGTACCAACCCTGGAGCGGGGAGATCCTCTTTGACGGCAAGCCGCGCACGGCTTATCCCCGTGAGGTCATGACGGGCTCGGTTGCCGTGGTGGATCAGGAGATTGTTCTATTTGAAGACACGGTGGAAAACAACATCAAGCTGTGGGACAGCTCTATCCAGGACTTTGAAATGATCCTGGCCGCCCGGGACGCGCAGCTCCACGAGGACATCGTGCAAATGCCCAGCGGGTATCAGCACAGACTAACAAACGGTGGAAAGAATCTCTCCGGCGGTCAGCGGCAAAGGCTGGAAATTGCCCGTGTTCTGGCGCAGGACCCGACCATCATCATCCTGGACGAGGCCACCTCCGCACTGGACGCCAAGACGGAATATGATGTGATCAACGCCATCCGGGATCGGGGTATCACCTGCATTGTGGTTGCGCATCGCCTGTCCACCATCCGGGACTGCGACGAGATCATCGTCCTGGACCGGGGGCAGGTGGTGGAGCGGGGCACCCATGACGAGCTGATGGCCCGGGACGATGTGTACGCCTCTCTTGTGGCAAATGAATAGGAGGTGTCGGGATGGGTTGGTTCAGCAATCAAATTGAAGAGCGGCGCTCAACTGATCAACAGCTGCTCGAGGACTCCTTCGTCAAGGTTGCAGGAGTTGTACTTGGACAGCGCAGCGCCGAAAAAATCAGCGACGCTCGGATCGTCACAAAAAATGCCATCGACGAAATCCTGAAGGCTTATCACTACAGACCGGTGGAGCCGCCGGAGTCCCTACAGGACACAGAAGGGCAGTTGGATTACTGCCTGCGGCATTACGGCCTCATGCGCCGAACGGTGGAGCTGCTTGACGGCTGGTACAGGAACGCCTACGGCCCCATGCTGGGCTTTTGGGGCAAGGAAAAGCTGCCGGTTGCCCTGCTGCCGGGTCGCTTTCACGGATATTACTATACGAACCCGAAAACAAAGGAACGGGTCAGGCTGACCGGAAAAACTGCCGCTTCTCTGGACGCAGAAGCCTGGTGCTTCTACCGCCCCCTGCCCCTAAAGAAATTGGGGATGAAGGATTTGCTTCTCTATATGAAGCGGTGCGTCTCTTTGCGGGATATGGCTTCGATTGTCGGCGCGACGCTGGCAGTGACGCTGGTGGGCCTGCTGCTGCCGCGCCTGACCCGGGCGCTGACCGGCCCAGTGCTGCAAAGCGGCACGGCAAGCGCGCTGGCCGGGGCAGCTATCTGCGTGCTGTGCGTGCTGATCGCCTCGCAGCTCTTAACGTCGGTCAAAGGGCTTGTCGTCAAGCGGCTGGAGGTCAAGACCAGCCTGGGCGTGCAGGCCTCCATGATGATGCGGCTGTTGTCGCTGCCCGCCAGCTTCTTCCGGGATTACAGCCCCGGCGAGCTGAAAAGCCGCGCCATGGGCGTGAGCACACTCTGCTCGCTGCTGATCGGGATTGTCATGTCCACGGGACTCAGCTCGATTTTCGCGCTGCTCTACCTGCCGCAGATTCTTCGTTTTGCGCCATCCTTGGCGCTGCCGTCGCTGGCTGCCACCGTACTGACCGTGATCGTCACCGCCGCCGCCACCTTCGTACAGGCGCGAATCAACCGCAAGCACTTGGAACATGAGGCCAAGGAAGCAGGTCTGCGCTACGCACTGCTCTCCGGCGTGCAGAAGATCAAGTTGGCCGGCGCGGAAAAGCGCGTTTTTGCCAAGTGGCTGGATCTATATGCCGAGGGTGCGGAGCTGGTCTACAACCCGCCCACGCTTGTAAAAGTCAGCAGCGTGCTCACCCTGGCCGTCAGCCTGCTGTCCAACGTCCTGCTGTATGGCCTTGCTGTGAAAAACAGCGTTGCGCCCGCGTCATGGTTTGCTTTCTCAGCGGCTTACGGTGCTCTCATGGGCGCGTTTACAGCCTTGGCGAACACCGCAGCCTCGGCTGCGAAAATCCAGCCCATTCTGGAAAACGCCGAGCCCATTTTATCGGCGGTGCCGGAGACCGGAGAGGGCAAGGAACTCGTCACCGCCCTCAGCGGCAGTGTGGAGCTGGACCATGTGTCCTTCCGGTACAGCAGCGACACGCCGTACATTTTGAAGGACCTCTCCCTGAAGATCCGTCCCGGCGACTATGTGGCCCTTGTGGGCAAAACCGGCTGCGGGAAATCCACCCTAATCCGCCTGCTTTTGGGCTTTGAGACCCCGGAGAGCGGCGCGGTGTATTACGACGGGAAGGATCTGCGGAGCTTAGACCCGGCCTCCGTGCGAAAGCACATCGGCACGGTCATGCAGGACGCCGGGCTGTTCCAGGGGGACATCTACTCCAACATTGCGATTTCAGCCCCGCAGTTGGGGCAGGCGGAGGCCTGGGAGGCCGCTGAGATCGCCGGGGCAGCCAATGACATCCGCTCCTTCCCCATGGGAATGCACACCCATGTGGCCGAGGGGCAGGGCGGCATTTCCGGCGGGCAGAAACAGCGGATTTTGATTGCCCGGGCGATTGCTCCGAAGCCGAAGCTCCTGATCTTCGACGAGGCAACCTCGGCTCTGGACAATAAAACGCAAAAGCACATCTCCAAGGCTCTGGACGCCATGGATTGCACCCGCATCGTCATCGCCCACCGTCTGTCTACGATCAAAAACTGCAGCCGCATTCTGGTGCTTGACGGGGGCAAGATCATCGAGGAAGGAAGTTATAACGAGCTGATGAAACGTGACAGGTTTTTCGCCGATCTGGTTCGGCGACAGCAGCTCACAACAAACCAAGAATAACGAAAACTTGAACAATATGGAGGATCAAACATGCTGAACATTCAAAAGATGCTCCATGATGCACACTGCCGAGATTGGCGCTGAAGCGAAGGATTGTCATCATCCGTTCCAATGCTTTTTGCTGGGGCGAATCTGAAAAGATCATTGTCTTGCTCCTTTGTCTGTGAAATAAAAAAAGAGCCAACCGTTTCTTTTCAAAACGATTGGCTCCAAGGACAACAAAAATCGGCAGGTAGTACCACCCACTATCTGCCGTCCTTGTTCTGTATTTGGTTGTTACTTGGGTTCGTATCTATCTTCAAAAGGGGAAAAGCCGTTTTTTCATCTACGAATTTGAAACTTTGAAAAACGGCCTTTGGGCAACAAAAAAGCCCGATAAAATCGGGCTTTTTGCCGGGTACATCTTTTTCGTACCCTTTTGATGGTGGACCCAAGGGGGATCGAACCCCTGACCTCAAGATTGCGAACCTTGCGCTCTCCCAGCTGAGCTATGGGCCCGTGCGCCATGTACTATAACACAGTTCCAGCAAAAATGCAACTACAATTTTTGAAAAAGTACCATTGAATTCAAATATCTTCTGTGCTATGATGAAGAAAACTTCGTCGAAAGAAGGCGAAAGCCATGAATGACACCCAAAAACAGGTCCTGGCGGAGCTCTCCGCGATCCTGGTCCGGGAGCCTGTGCGCACGGAGCGGCTGCTGCTGCGGCCTTTTCGAGAAACGGACCTGCCGGAGCTCTTCGCCTATCTGTCCCAGGCCGAGCAGCGGCGTATGAGCGGCAATCCGAAAATCGAGACCCTGGAAGACGCCCGAGACGTACTGCAATTCTTTACGGACCCCTCGCATCCGCCCTACAGCTTTGCCCTGGAGCTCTTGTCGGAGCAGAAGGTCGTCGGCAACGTGTCCATCGGCTGCTATCCCTTCCTGGAATCCGACGAGCGAATGCGGGCGCTGCGCGGGGTCTCCCTGTCCTACGTGCTCAACGAGAACTACTGGCGGCGCGGCCTGATGAGCGAGGTCCTGCGGGAACTCTATGCGGTCCTGTTTGAAAAGGGGAAGCTTGAATACATCAACTCCGGCTATTTTGCATTCAATACGGCCTCCGCCGCTTTGCAGCAAAAGCTTGGCATGAAGCCCTGGATGGAGCATATCGTCGAGCGCGACGGGGAACAGATCCCCACGAAGGAGATGCTCCTTTGGAGAGCGGACTGGGAGGCCGGACAACAGGCGGCGAAACGATAAAAGCAAAGAAACTCACAGAAATAAAAAAACTTTTCATTTTTCTGCAACTCTTTTTCTTTTTTCTGCGTTCTTATTGATGAAGGGAGTGATAACCCATGCGGGACGCCGCGCTGATGGAACGGCTGCGGCAGAAGGACCAGGATGCGCTGGAACAGCTGACAACGCGGTATCGGTCCTATGTCTGCACAGTCCTTTCCAATATGCTCAGCGGCTTCGGCGGATGGGCCGACGTGGAGGAACTCTGCTCCGACGTATTTCTGGCGCTCTGGCAGTATGCCGAGTCTGTCAACGCCGGAAAGGTGAAGCAATGGCTCGGCACCGTTGCGAGAAACCGCGCCAAGAGCTGGCTCCGCTCCCGAAAAACTCTGCCAATGGACCTGGACGAAATCGACCTGCCCGACGACCGACCCGGTCTTGAGGAGGAAGCGGTTCGGGAGGAGTTGGCAGCCGCGGTCCGAAGGGCAGTGGACAGTCTACGGCCCAAGGACAGGGAGATCTTTCTTCGCTACTATTTCTATTTGCAGACGGCGGAAGCCATCGCCGCGGAAATGGACCTTCCTCCGGCAACCGTGAGGTCGCGGCTCAGCAGGGGCCGGGAGATTCTGCGAAAAAAACTGGAAAAGGAGATCAGAACATGAAATACAAGATCACGGATTTAATGGATCTGTATGAGGACAAGAACTGTCCGCTGGCTCCTATGTATCCTCCCGTGCAGAAAAATGAAAATCAAGAAGAAAAGGAGTTTTATGAAGTGAGTCAAAGTAAACATAGATTCGGCTGGAAACAGGGGCTTTCCGCCGCTGCTGCCGTCGCTCTGCTGGTCGCGGGCGGCTTCGGGGTCAAGGCCCTGCTCAGCCGCGGCTCCGGTACCGCGGCTTCTCCCGCCAGCTCCGCACAGGATCCCGCCTATAGCGATACCGTGAAGACCGAGCCGGTCCACACGATCCTGGATACGGAAGCGGAAAGCGAAGCTCCGGAAACCCTTGTGCCTACCGAAGCGACCGAGGAGACCCCTGAGAACACCAGGCACGTTTTAGGTGAATTGGACGACGAATCCTTGCGTTTCAATCAGTTCCTTACAGGCTTCGTTCAGCAGGGCATCGTCAACACGAATACCGATTTGGACGAAGACGAAGAGCTGGTGCGATTCGTATTCCGCTATCGTTGGTACAACGATAAGAAATCCGTTCTGGAGGAGGAAGACGGCGACATCCTCTGCCGCACCCTGACCCTGGAGCAGGTCAACGAAACGCTGAGCAGTCTGCTGGGCAGGACCATCACGCCTGACCGGGAGGATTACAGCATTGTGGATGACACCGCTTTGTCCGAAGCTGCGGAAGATAATGAGCAGTTCACCTGTTTCTTCCACGACGGACGCTTCTGGTACTATCCGCCGTTCTACACTTACGAATTCGGTTTCCCGCTCTACTTTGCCCTGGTAGACGGCATCGACGAGGAGAACTGCACCGTTCATTTCAGATATTACCGGGTCAATCCCTATAACTGGGAGGTCGGGGAAGCAGACCGGCACGTTCCGCTCCTGCCCATGATGACCTTTTTAGACGCAGATAAGAACGCCGATATGCTCCGGATCGGAATGGGCGAAGCGACCCTGCGTGACTTCGGTGAGGACCTGCAGCTGGTGGAATTCTCCATCGAACTTGTAGAGAAGGATTAAAGCCTTCCGGCGAGACAAAAACCTTGCCCTAAATCAAAAAAAGCTGAATTCCCGTCTTGCAATAAGACGGGAATTCTGTTATAATATAGTGAATTTCTATGAGTAGGAGTATATCCGTGTATCTCAAATCACTTGACCTGCAAGGCTTTAAGAGCTTCCCTGACAAGATCCGGCTCCAATTCGACGGCGACATCACCGCCATCGTCGGCCCCAACGGCTCCGGGAAATCGAATATTTCCGACGCCATCCGCTGGGTCATGGGCGAGCAGAGCTCCAAAACCCTGCGGGGCGTCAAGATGGAAGACGTGATCTTCGGCGGCACCCAGAAGCGCCCCCAGCTGGGCTTCGCGGAAGCCAGCCTGATTTTTGACAATTCTGACCGTTATTTCGCCATTGACAGCGACGAGGTCATGGTGACACGCCGCTATTACCGCTCCGGCGAAAACGAATTCTATCTCAACCGCCAATCCGCCCGCCTGCGGGATGTCAACGAGCTTTTCATGGACACAGGCCTGGGCAGAGAGGGTTATTCCAATATATCCCAGGGCAGGATCGACGAGATCCTGTCTGTCAAGAGCACGGACCGCCGCGAGGTTTTCGAGGAGGCCGCCGGGATCTCCAAATACCGCCACCGCAAGGAGGAGACGGAGCGCCGTCTGGAGCGCACGGAGGACAACCTGCTGCGCATCAACGACAAGATCTCCGAGCTGGAGCTTCAGGTGGGTCCCCTGCGGCAGCAGTCCGAACAGGCCAAACAATACCTTGCCCTCCGGGAGGAGCTCAAGGGCCAGGAGGTAGCCCTCTGGCTCAACAGCCTTAGCAGCTTAGCTGTCGCTGCCCAAAAGGCCGAGGAGGACTACAACGCTGCCTCCTTTATCCTACAGCAGGAACATGAGAACCTGGACGCCCTCTACAAGCGGGCGGAGGAATTGAATACCGCCCTGCATGACCGGGACGCGGAGCTGGAGCTCTGCCGGGAGCAGATCTCCCAGGCGGAAGCGGAGCGCCAGCGGCTTTCCGGACGCCGGGATGTTTTAGAAGGGGAGAAGCGCAACCTCGAAGACAATCTGAGCCGCCTGAACCAGGAGCTCTCCGAAGAGGACAACCGCCGCAGCGGCATCGCCGAGCAGATCCGGGAGCGCAGAGGCCGTCTCTCCGCCATTGACCGGGAGGTCAAGGAGCTGGAGCTGCGGGTCCAGTCCATCCAAAAGGATTTGGATGCCCTTGCGGCTTCCTCCGAGGGCATGAACCGCAGCTATTTGGAGCTGCGCAACCGCCACGCGGCCTGCGTTGCCGACCTGGCGGGAAAACGGGCCGACCTGTCCGCCCTGAACGAGAGCATGGACAGGAACCGGGAGCGGGAACAGGAGCTCCAACAGGACAGCGAAGCCGCCGATGCCCGCAGGGATGAGACCCGGAAGCAGCTGGACGGCTGCCGCAAAAACCTGAAGGCCGCCCAGGAGGAGGCCCAGAGCTGCCGCAACACCCTGGCGGGCTACGCCATGCGGCAAAAGGCCCGGGAGGAAAAGGCCCTGGCCCTGCAAAATCAGGTCCAGGAGAAGACTGTGCTCCTGGACACCACCCAGTCCAGACTGAACCTGTTCCGGGAAATGGAACGGGAATACGAGGGCTACTCCAAGGCGGTCAAATTTGTGATGCAGCAGGCGGAGGCAGGGAGCCTTCGGAATATCCACGGGCCGGTCTCCCGGCTCCTCAAGACGGAGGACCGCCTCTCCGTGGCCCTCGAGATCGCCTTAGGTCCTGCGATGCAGTACCTCGTTGTCTCCGCGGAGGAGGACGCAAAGCAGGCCATTCAGCAGCTGAAACGAAAAGACATCGGACGCGCCACCTTCCTGCCCATCTCCGCCATGGAGAGCCGTACCCTCTCCGAGCGCGGCCTGGAGGCCTGCCGCGGCTACATCGGCGTCGCCTCTGAGCTGATCCACTTCGACGAGGCCTATCGCGGCGTCATGGAGAACCTGCTGGGCCGGACGGTCCTGACCGAGACCCTGGACGACGCCATTTCTATGGCAAGAAAGTATCACAACCGCTTCAAGATCGTCACCCTGGACGGGCAGGTCATGAATGCCGGCGGCTCCATGACCGGCGGCAGCGTCAGCCGCAGCGCGGGCGTACTGTCCCGCGCCAACGAGATCTCCCGGCTGACGGCCCAGGTCAAGGAGCTCACCGAAGCCCGGGATACCCTGCAAAAGCAGGCCCAGGAGGCCAAGCGCCAGCGGGACCTCGGAGAGTATGAGCAGACCGCGGCCCAGGGCAAGCTGCGCCAGTGCGAGGACTCCATCCTGCGGCTGGAGGGCGAGGAAAAGCAGTACGCGGTCCTGTTCGACGCCATCTGCCAGGCCGCCGAAAGCAATCGGCGGGAGCTGGAAGCCCTTCGCATACGCACTGCCACCGACGAGCGGCGCAAAGCGGCGCTGATGGAAGAGTGTCAAGCGCTCGAAGCACAGCGGGAGGAACTGCAAAGCGCCATTGACGCGCTGACCGTGGACCAATCCCAGCTCAACCGGGAGGGCAGCGGCCTGACGGATGAGCTGACGGAAAAGAAAATGGCCATCGCCGCCCTCTCTTCGGAGAAGCTCACCGCAATGGAGACTCTGCGCCACCAGGAGGAGCTGGCCGCAGCCCTGGAGGGGGACCGGAATCAAAAGCAGGACCTGATCGACGAGCTGGCCGCCCAGGCGGAGGGCTTGAAAAAGCAGATCGAGGAAAACGCGGCGCTGCTGACGGAACAGACCGCAAAGACCGAGGTCCTGCGGACCTCCCTGCGGCAGACCCTGGAGCGCCGCAATCAAATCGAAGCCCAGCGCACCGGCACGGACCGGGACGCCCAGCAGAAAAACAAGGATATTCTGGAGCTGGAACGGGAGACCGTGCGGCTTGAAAATAAAAAGAACAGCTCCCGGCTGGAGGAAAAGCAGATCATCGACAAGCTCTGGGACAACTACGAGCTGACCCCCTCCACCGCGCCCGCCTGCGCTGCGAAGCTGGAATCCGTGGCCGCAGCCAATCGGAAGACCGCCGAGCTGCGGCGCAAGCTCCACGGTCTCGGCACACCGAACCTTGGGGCCATCGAGGAATTCGAGCGGGTCAACGAGCGCTATACCTATCTCTCGGAGCAGCGAGACGACGTACAGCAGTCCAAACGGGAGCTGGAGGGCATCATCCGGGACATCACGAAGCAGATGACCGAGATCTTCACCGGGGAATTCTCCCGCATCAATCGCTATTTCGGCGAGACCTTCACCGAAATGTTTGGCGGCGGCAGAGCCTCCCTGGAGCTGGAGGATGCGGAGGACCCCCTGGGCTGCGGCATTGAGATCAAGGTCCAGCCCCCCGGCAAGCAGCTCAAAACCATCCTGCTGCTCTCCGGCGGCGAGAAGGCCTTTGTCGCCATCGCCCTCTACTTTGCCATCCTGAAGGTACGCCCCACGCCCTTCTGTATGTTGGACGAGATCGACGCGGCCCTGGATGACAGCAATGTCCGGCGCTTTTCCAACTACCTGCGCCAGCTCTGCACCAAGACGCAGTTCATTGTCATCACCCATCGGCGCGGCACCATGGAGGAGGCCGACACCCTCTTCGGCGTCACCATGCAGGAGCAGGGCGTCTCCAAGATCCTCCACCTGGACCTGGACGAGCTGGAAAAGGAGCTGGGTCTTTCCAAGCAATAAAATCTATCTGTATGAGGTTTCAAAATGGGATTCTTTGAAAAAATCAAAAAGGGTCTGACCAAGACCAAAAAGAGTATTGGCAGCATTTTCCCCGCCTTCCGGGCTGTGGACGACGAGTTTTATGACGAGTTGGAGGAGCGGATGATCCTGGCCGACATCGGCGTGGAGACCTCCGTCAAGGCCGTGGAGGCCCTGCGAGAGCGGGTCAAGGCGCAAAAGCTCCGGGACGAAGATTCCGTCCACGAGGCCCTGCGGGACATTCTGACCGAAATGCTGGAAGTCGGTTCTCCGTCTCTGAATTTGGGAACGAAGCCCTCCGTTATCCTGGTCATCGGCGTCAACGGGGTGGGGAAGACCACCACCATCGGCAAGCTGGCAAATCAGCTCTCCGTGGAAGGACGCCGGGTGCTGCTCTGCGCCGCCGACACCTTCCGGGCCGCCGCGGCGGACCAGCTGGAGATCTGGGCCCAGCGGGCCGGTGTGGAGCTGGTGCGGCAGCACGAGGGCGCGGACCCGGCCTCGGTGGTCTTTGACGGCATTTCCGCGGCCAAGGCCAGAAGCGCGGACGTGATCATCTGCGATACCGCGGGCCGCCTGCACAACAAGTCGAACCTGATGAACGAGCTGGGCAAAATCGCCCGCATCATTGATAGGGAGCTGCCCGACAGCGACAAGGAGGTCCTGCTGGTGCTGGACGGCACCACCGGGCAGAACGGCCTGCTCCAGGCCAAGCAGTTCAAGCAGATCGCCGGCGTCACCGGCATCGTGCTGACCAAGCTGGACGGCACCGCCAAGGGCGGCATCGTCATCGCCGTGGCGGACGCTCTGCAGATCCCCGTGAAATACATCGGCGTCGGCGAGGGCATCGACGACCTCATGCCCTTCCAGGCCAGAGAATTCGTCGAAGCGCTGATCTGAAAGCCTTCCCCCTGGGGGGGAAGGTGCCCCAGTGCGCACACTGGGGCGGATGAGGGGTCAGGAAACGAAAGGAAACGAACAGGATGCGTATCGACGGAAGACAAAACGATGAGCTTCGCCCAATTAAGATAACTTCCAACTTCAACAAATTCGCCGAGGGCTCCTGCCTCATTGAAATGGGGAACACCGTGGTGCTGTGCTGCGCCTCGGTGGAGGAGAAGGTCCCGCCCCACGTCAAGCAGGGCGGCTGGATCACCGCGGAGTATTCCATGCTTCCCCGGGCCAATCGGGAGCGCTCCCGCCGGGACATCTCCAATCTCAAGCTCGCCTCCCGCAGCGCCGAGATCCAGCGGCTGATCGGACGCAGCCTCCGCAGCGCGGCGGATCTGAAGGCCCTGGGCGAGCGCACCGTCACCATTGACTGCGACGTACTCCAGGGCGACGGCGGCACCCGGACGGCCTCTGTCACCGGCGGCTTCCTGGCCCTGGCCCTGGCCTTGCGCAAGCTGGTGGACCGGGGCGTACTGGAGGCCATGCCGCTGCGGGACTATGTGAGCGGCGTTTCTGCCGGGATCGTCGGAGACACACCCCTGCTGGACCTCTGTTACGAAGAGGACAGCCGGGCCGCCGTGGATATGAACTGCGTCATGACAGAGGACGGACGCATCATCGAGCTCCAGGCCACCGGAGAGGGGAGACCCTATACCGCCGCGGAGCAGTGCGCCTTGTTGGAGCTCTGCGCCAAGGGAAACCGGGAGCTCTGCTCCCTGCTGAGGAGGTACGTTAGTCTATGAAAGTGGTATTGGCTTCCCGCAACCGGCACAAGTTAGAGGAGATCCAGAACATCCTGGCCCGCTACGACATGGAGCTGGTGCTGCAATCGGACTTAGGCCTGGACATCGACGTGGAGGAAAATGGGACCAGCTTCGAGGAGAACTCGGAGCTCAAAGCCCGAGCGGTCATGGAGGCCTCCGGCCTGCCCGCCATCGCCGACGACTCCGGCCTCTGCGTAGACGCCTTGGGAGGCGCTCCCGGCATCTATTCCGCCCGCTACGGAGCGCCGGACTGTGTGACGGACTGGGACAGGCTCTGCTTCCTGCTCCGGAACCTGAAGGGCATCCGTTCGGAAGAACGGACCGCTCGCTTTGTCTGTGTGATCACCCTGCTGTATCCCGACGGGCGGAAGCTCGTGGCTCGCGGGACCTGTGAGGGCATGATCGCCTATGAGCCCAGCGGGGAGGACGGCTTCGGCTACGACCCCGTGTTCTATCTGCCAACCCACGGCTGCACCTTTGCCCAAATGGGGCAGGAACGAAAAAACCAGATCTCACACCGGGCAAACGCCCTGAACCGGCTTTGCCAAATGTTGGAGGAACCGATATGATTACAAGCAAACAGCGGGCGGAGCTCCGCGGAAAAGCCAACGAGCTGGACACCACTCTGATGGTCGGCAAGGAAGGCGTCACCGACGCCCTTCTGGAGGAAGCGGACCGCCAGTTGGAGGCCCGGGAGCTGATCAAGGGCAAGGTCCTGGAGACGGCTCTGATGACGGCGCGGGAGGCCTGCGACGCGATTTGCGAAGCGCTGCACGCCGAGGGCATCCAGTGCGTCGGAAACAAATTCGTGCTCTGGCGCCGCTCCGAGACCCTTGCCAAAAAGACCGGCACCGCCAAGGCAAAAATCAAAGTCAATCCCGTCCGGGCCGGCGCACAGAAGCGCCGCGCCGCGGCCAAGGCCGAACGGGAGCGGAAGAACGAATACTTCAAGCAGGCGGCCATCGAGCAGATCAAGCAGCGCCGCCGTGCGGAACAGGACGGCGAGGAATGATACGCATCGGGGTCTATGGGGGCAGCTACAATCCCCCCCACACCGGTCACGTGCTGGCCGCCGCGGAGCTGGTACGGGAGCTGAAGCTGGACAGGCTTCTCATCGTGCCTGCCGCGACGCCGCCGCATAAGACCCTGCCCGCCGGTTCGCCCAGCCCGGAAGAGCGGCTTTCCATGTGCGAGGCCGCCTTCGCCGGGATCCCCCAGGCGGAGCTCTGCGATTTGGAGATCCGGCGGCCTGGCAAGAGCTACACCGTCGATACCCTCACGACCCTGCGGGAGCAGTACCCCGCGGACGAGCTGTATCTGATCATGGGGACCGACATGTTGCTCTCCTTCCGCACTTGGCGTGAGCCGGAGCGCATCGCAAAGCTGGCGAAGCTGGCGGTCATGCACAGGACCAAGGACGCGGAGCTCTGGGAAGAGGTCTGCCGGGAGGCAGACAGCCTGAAACGGGAGATGCAGGCCGATATTCTGACGGTGGACAACCGCTGCATCTCCGTCTCCTCCACCGTGGTCCGCCGTCTGTTGGCCCTGGGGGCGCCCTGGTGTCTGGAGCCCGCCGTGGAAGCGATGATCCGCCAAAACGGTTGGTATCTCTGCGGCGCGGAGCTCAAAGGCCTGCCCTACGACAGGCTGCGGGAGGTCTCCCTGGAGCTGCACGACGAGAAGCGCCGCCCCCACGTCATCGGGACAGCCGAGACAGCTGTCAAGCTGGCGGAGCTCTGGGGCGCGGACCCGGAGGCAGCCCGCCGCGCAGGCATCCTGCATGATATTACAAAGGCTCTGGGGAAAAATGAACAGTTGCATCTGTGTGAAAAATATGCTATGATGCTGACACAAAGGCAGCGGGAGAACCCAAAGCTCCTGCACGCAAAGACAGGCGCCGTTGTGGCCCGGGAGATCTTCGGCGAGAGCGAAGCGGTAGTCAGCGCCATTCGCTGGCACACCACCGGCAAGCCTGGGATGACGACCCTGGAGAAAATCATCTACATCGCCGATTATATGGAGCCGAACCGCAGCTTTCCGGGCGTAGAGCTCCTGCGGGAGCTGGTTTGGAAGGATTTGGACGCCGCGGTGTATCAGGGAATTGCCCGGACCGTCCAACATCTGCGGGAGAAAGGGAAGCTTGTGGACAACAACTCCCTGGAGGCCCTGGCCTATTATCAAAATCTTACGGAGAGGAGTCAACCCAAGTGAAGCTCTTTAGAAATAGACAGAAGGAAGAACCGGACGTACAGGAAGCGCAGGACGAGGTTCTGAATGCCGTTCCCATGGAACCCGCCAGGAAATCTGAGCTGGTTCTGGACATTGAGGGCGGATTGGATTCGGACCCCAAGCTGGAGCTGCCCGACCTGAAGGCGGAAACAAAGGCCCTGCCAGACTCGGAAGAGGTCTTCCTGGGAGAACTGCGGACCATTTTGGAGACTGCCAAGGAGAATTCCCAGGAGGAAGCCGAAGCTGTGCTGAAACCCCTGACCCCCGAGATACAGGAGGCCCCGGACCCAGAGCGGAAGCCGGAAGCGGAGAAGCCGCTTCCCCAAGCTGCGGCGCCAGCCAAGCCGGAAGCTTCTGCGGAAAAGCCCCTTGCCTCCGTGAGCTATGAATCTATGGCAGAGGCCGCAGCGTCTGCCCAGAAGGAGCCTACCGGGCGCTTTACCCGGGATGCGGTGGACGATGAGAGCTTCCTGGCTGAGCTCTACACGCTGATCGGCGACGGCTCTCACAGCGCGGCGCCGAGAACGGAGGGGAGTGCGGAAAGCGAACGGGAACGTCCGACCCCCAAGCTCAGGACCCCGGTGGAGCTCAACGAGGAGCAGCTTCAAAACGCCCCTGAAGAATTTGAAGAGGTCTTAGAGGACGACAGCACCGGCGTTCCCGGCTGGATGAAGGGCGTCTTCCTGCTGCTGATCTCCCTGCTGCTGAGTGCCATGACCTTCTATGCCGTGGCATCGGATGTCATCGGCGAGATATTCTAAATCAAGAAGAAATGAGGGATACTATGAACCCGAAGACAATTGCCCTCACTGCGGCCAAGGCCCTGGAGGAGAAGAAAGGCATCAACATCAAGCTGCTGGAGGTTGCAGACGTCACAACGCTGGCGGAGTATTTTCTGATTTGCACCGGCAGCTCCAGCACCCACGTCAAGACCCTCTGCGACGCCGTGGAGGAGGCCGTGGACGGCTGCGGCGAGCCGCTGCTGCACCGGGAAGGACACCGGGGCGGCACCTGGGTACTGCTGGACTTCGGCAGCCTGGTCTGCCACGTCTTTACCGACGAGACCCGCCGCTTCTATGACCTGGAACGGATGTGGAACGACGCGAAACCCATCGCATTGGAGGCATGAGCCATGAAATATGAGTTCAAAGAAATCGAGACCAAATGGCAAAAATACTGGGTCGAAAATAAAACCTATCAAACCAGCGACGAATCGGACAAACCCAAGTTCTACGGCCTGATCGAGTTCCCCTTCCCCTCGGGCCAGGGCCTCCACGTAGGCCACGCCCGCCCCTACACCGCCATGGACGCCATCGCCCGCAAGAAGCGCATGGAGGGCTACAACGTCCTGTTTCCCATGGGCTACGACGCCTTCGGCCTGCCCACCGAGAACTACGCCATCCAGAACCACGTCCATCCCCGGGCCGTCACCGAGCGCAACGTGGGCGTGTTCCGCGGCCAGCTCCAGGAGCTGGGCTACAGCTTCGACTGGGACCGGGAGGTCAACACCACCGACCCAGGCTATTACAAGTGGACTCAGTGGATCTTCCTCCAGCTCTTCAAGCACGGCCTGGCCTACAAGGCCAAGATGCCCGTCAACTGGTGCACCTCCTGCAAGTGCGTCCTCGCCAATGAGGAGGTCGTAGAGGGCCTCTGTGAGCGCTGCGGCGCTCCCGTGGTCCGCAAGGAGCGGAGCCAGTGGATCCTGCGCATCACCAAGTACGCCGACCGGCTCATCGACGACCTGGAGGACGTGAACTTCCCGGACCGGGTCAAGACCCAGCAGATCAACTGGATCGGCAGGTCCTACGGCGCCCAGGTGAAGTTCTCCACCACCTTAGGTGACGAGATCACCGTCTACACCACCCGCCCCGACACCCTCTTCGGCGCCACCTATATGGTCCTCTCCCCGGAGCACGCCCTGATCGAGACCTGGAAGGACAAGCTGACGAACCTGGACGAGGTCCGGGCCTATCAGGCAATGGCCGCCTCCAAGTCCGACATGGAGCGCACCGAGCTCAACAAGGACAAGACCGGCGTCCGCCTGGGCGGCGTCATGGGCATCAACCCCGTCAACGGCAAGGAGATCCCCATCTTCATCTCCGACTACGTGCTTGCCACCTACGGCACCGGCGCCATTATGGCCGTTCCGGCCCACGACACCCGCGACTGGGAATTCGCCAAGAAATTCGGCCTGCCCATCGTGGAGGTCATCGCCGGGGGCAACGTGGAGGAGGCCGCCTTCACCGACGTGGAGACCGGCATCTTAGTGAACTCCGACTTCCTCAACGGCCTGTCCGTGGCCGAGGCCAAGACCGCCATCACCAACTGGCTGGTGGAGCACAAGCTGGGAGAAGCCAAGAAGAACTTCAAGCTCCGCGACTGGGTCTTCTCCCGCCAGCGCTACTGGGGCGACCCCATTCCCATTATCATCTGCCCAAACTGCGGCTTCGTCCCTATGGACGAGAAGGACCTGCCCCTGCTCCTGCCCGACGTGGAGAGCTATGAGCTGACCGACGACGGCGAGAGCCCTCTGGCCTCTATCCCCGAGTTCGTCAACACTACCTGCCCCTGCTGCGGCGGTCCCGCCAGACGGGAAACCGACACCATGCCCCAGTGGGCGGGCTCCAACTGGTACTACCTGCGCTATACCGACCCCCACAACGACAAGGCCCTGGCCTCCAGGGAGGCCTTGGAGCGCTGGACCCCCGTGGACTGGTACAACGGCGGCATGGAGCACACCACCCTGCACCTGCTCTACAGCCGTTTCTGGCACAAGTTCCTCTACGACATCGGCGTGGTCCCCACCCGGGAGCCCTATGCCAAGCGCACCTCCCACGGCATGATCCTGGGCGAGGGCGGCATCAAAATGTCCAAGTCCCGGGGCAACGTCATCAACCCCTCCGACGTCATCAAGGAGTACGGCGCCGACACCATGCGCACCTATATCATGTTCATCGGCGACTTTGAGAAGCCCGCTGCCTGGGCCGCCAATTCCGTCAAGGGCTGCAAGCGCTTCCTGGACAAGATCTGGGCCCTGGCCGAGACCGTGGAGGACGCCGAGACCGAGTACTCCAAGGCCAACGAGAACCTGATGCACAAGACCATCCGCAAGGTCACGTCCGACATCGACCAGCTCAAAGCCAACACCGCCCTGGCCCAGCTTATGACCCTGGTGAACCAGCTGGGCGACAAGGGCTGCAACCGGGCCGAGCTCAAAACCCTGCTGGCGCTGGTCAGCCCCTTCGCGCCCCACATCGCCGAGGAGCTCTGGCAGCAGAAGGGCTTCGAGGGCCTCTGCTCCCTCTCCGCCTGGCCCCAGTACGACGAGGAAAAGTGCAAGGATCAGGAGCTCACCATCGCCATCCAGGTCAACGGCAAGACCAAGGGCACCATCCAGGCCCCCGCGGACCTGTCCAGGGACGAGCTGGCCGCCTACGCCCAGGCGGACGAGTGGGTCCAAAAAGCCGTCGCCCGCGCCGGATCATCTATCCTGAAAACTATCGCCGTTCCCAATAAACTGGTCAATCTTATCGTCAAGTAAAAACGATATGTAGCGGCGCACAGTGTGCGCCACGGAAAAAAATAAAGAAGGAGCAACATTTATGGACCCGATATTTCTGATCGTCATGGGCGCAATCCTTGTGCTCTCTCTCGTCGGCTATTTCCTCTTGCAGAAGAAATACAAGAAGCTGGAGGAGGGCCTGTCTCAGGCGGATAAGGACCGCCTCGCCGCCGCGGAGATCACAGTCACGAACCCCACCACCAAGGAGTGGACCCAGGAGGCCTGGGTGGCTCAGATGCTGGACAAGGGCGAGAGCTGCACCGTCCGGCTGATCTATCACAACAAGACCAACAAGAGCCAGGACTTCAACAAGCTCACCGTCGTCACCACCGGCATCCCGAAGGCCGAAGCCGACGCCCACGGCCTGAAGGTCGGCAGCTTCGTCACCATGCGCCGCTCCTTCGAGAAGGGTACGTGCGAGATCCTTTTCTGAGACAACGAAAAACGGGACCGCTTATCGCGGCCCCGTTTTTCATGAAAAGATCACCAATCAATAATCGGAGACTGATAGAACACGCGGGTGTCAAGGTCCAGGATCAGCTTGGCGCTGCCGTACTTGGTGCCGGTCACGTCATAGGCGCCCCAGACGTCCTCTCTGGCGTAGCTCAGGTTGTGGGCGTGGATGCCCAGGAGGCCGTAGCCGCCGTTCTCCCGGTTGAGCCCCAGAATGGCCCAGAGGGTGTTGTTGAACAGGCTGCCGGAGAGATAGGGGACCGGGTCGGACACGTCGCCCAGACGCTTGACCACGCCCTCGCGGGAACCGGCGGACAGCAGGGGAGAGCCGAAGCAGACGGTGTTGATGATGTTGTACTTGGCCTTGAGGGTGGAGTTCGCGGCCACCTGCTGGGCGATCATGCCGCCTAAGCTGTGCCCGGCGATGATGAGGTTGGAGCCCACGGGGATGTTGGCCAGAACGGTGTTGACGACGTTGTAGTAGTAGGCGCTCTTCAGATTGAAGCCGGAGAGCAGGTCCGTGACGACCTCGGTGGACTGGTTGAGCACGATCTCTGTGCCGGAGAGGGTGATAAGGTAGACGGTCTTGGAGGAGGAGCCGTTTTTCAGCGTGCCTTTGGTGATGCTGATGGGGCCGAGGGTGCCCTGGTTGTAGCCGTCACGCACATAGGTGTAGATCTCCGGCGCGGTGGTAAAGGTCCGGTTGTTGGCTGCGGAGACGAAGCAGAAGCAGGAAAGGGTCGTGACAAGCAGCAGGACAGCGAGAAGCGAGGAGAGAACGCGGAAGATTTTTTTCATGAATGGAGCCTCCTAAAATAGTTACAATTTCAGACCCGCTTCCATGGGGATAAAAGCCTGAACGGATGAAATTGTACAAAAATATCGTATCACAAGGATTCCGGTTTGTCAATTTCTTCCTAGGATTTTTTCGTGTTTTTCGAGAGAAGTTTTCTGTTGGACGAGCTGGCTGCCTGGCGCAAAATATTCAAAATTTCTATAAATTCCACTTGACAATTGACAAAAAGGCCTGTATAATAACCACGCCTTTTGAAAAAGGACCTGAAAGCGTCCTGGATGGAACCGGACGCGTCGGAGGGAGGGAAATCAATGTCTGAAATCAAGGTCAAGGAAAACGAGTCCTTGGAGAATGCTCTCAAGCGCTTCAAGCGGAGCTGCCAGAAGGCCGGCATCCAGCAGGAAGTCCGCAAGCGTGAGCATTACGTCAGCCCCAGCCTGAAGCGCAAGCAGAAGAGCGAGGCCGCCCGTAAGAACAAGAGAAGAGGCTTCTGATTTTCTTCCAAATCAAGAAAAAAACCATCTCCGTCTGAAAAGACGGAGATTTTTCTTTACAAAGCCCGAAAAATGTGTTATATTGCTGATGCGCTGTATCCGACAAAAGGGCGGAACAGCAGCAGGAGGAATTGAACATGAATCAGAATCAAAAGAACGCTGCCGCGAGCCGCGGCAGAATGGGCAAGGACCAGATCCGCAAGCTGACCCTGGCCGCCCTGCTGACCGCCGTGGTGGTGGTCCTGGCCCTGCTGGGGACGGTCATCCGCTTCGGCGTCTTCAACGTCAATCTGGCCCTGGTCCCCATTGTCATCGGCGCAGCCCTGCTGGGCGTCTGGTACGGCGCCTGGTTCGGCCTCGTCAACGCAGCCGTCATTTTGCTCTCCGGCGACGCCGCGCCGTTTATGGCGGTCAGCGTCTTCGGCACCGTCGTCACCGTCATTGCCAAGGGCGTCCTGGCGGGCCTCTGCTCCGGTCTGGTCTATCGCTTCATGGAGAAGTACAACAAGTACGCCGCTGTGGTGCTGGCCGCCCTGGTCTGCCCCATCGTGAACACCGGCATTTTCCTGATCGGCTGCCGCATCTTCTTCTGGGACACCATCGCCCAGTGGGGCGCCGCCAGCGGCACGAGCTCCACCTTCACCTATGCCATCGTGGGCCTTGTAGGCGTCAACTTCCTGATCGAGGTCGCCATCAACGTCATCCTCGCCCCGGCCATTGCCCGCATCCTCGGCTTCTCCGAGGACAAGAACGTCTCCATGCTCATCTACGGCGCCGTTCTGGCCCTGGTGGGGCTGGGCTTCCTGATCTTCTCCCTGACCCTGCTGCACAGGGTCTCGGCGGGCGAGAATCCCGGCGGCGTCACGAACCCGCAGACCCGCTATCTCGTCATGGCCATCGCCTCCGGCCTGGTCCTGGCGGGCGGCAGCGCCTTGACAGCCCTCGGCGCTGTCCGGAAGAAAAGAGCCCCGACCGCTTCCGACAAGTAAACCGCAGAAACATACGAAAAGATCGGACGCCTCCGGGCGTCCGATTTTTTTGTTGACGTTAGGCGGACTTTGTTGTATAATACCGTGGAAT
Organism: Oscillospiraceae bacterium; assembly: GCA_017429325.1. Taxonomy (GTDB): domain Bacteria; phylum Bacillota; class Clostridia; order Oscillospirales; family Oscillospiraceae; genus JAFRPC01. Next base: position 41,997 of record JAFRPC010000049.1, read on the forward strand.
CCAATCAGGAGGTATGATTCGTATATGAAAAAATCCATTCTCACGCTGGTGATCGTGGTCCTGGTAGTCGGTGCGCTGCTCTTTGCCGCTCTGCACGGGATCGGAGATTTCATCCAGCCGGTTTCCAAGGGCGTCGTCCTGGGCCTGGACCTGGTGGGCGGCTCTGAGATCACCTACGAAGCCAAAGTCCCCGACACCCTTGATACAACAGAGCTTGAGGCAGGCATGGAGGTCGCCCGGACCATGATGCAGCAGCGTCTGGATGCCCTGGGCTACACCGAGGCTACCTGCTACATCTCCGGCGAGCGCCGCCTTGTGGTGGAGATCCCCTCGGTGGAGGACCCCGAGAAGGCCGTCCAGCAGCTGGGCGCCACCGCGGTGGTCAACTTTGTGGATGCCGACGGCAAGATCTGGCTCTCCGGTACGGAGATTGAGGGGGCGGAGTATGAATTTTCCCCCATTGATTCCACCGGCATCAGCAAGCACCACGTCAAGCTGGACCTGAACGCCGACGGACGCAGCAAGCTTCGCGACGCGACCACCGCCGTGGTCTCCCGGTCCGACGGCAAGAATTATCTTGCCATTCAGATGGACGGCGAGGAGATCTCCGCGCCCTACGTCAGCGAGGTCCTGGACACCGACGCCGTGGTCATCTCCATCGGGTCCGCCGAGGACCCGGAGGGACAGGCCCGGTATCTGGCGAAGATCATCTCCGCGGGCCGTCTGCCCTTTGAGCTGATGACGGCCAAGCAGCAGACCATCGGCGCCTCCTTAGGCGAGAAGAGTCTCTCCACCAGCCTTACCGCGGGCCTCATCGGTCTGATCCTGGTCATGCTCTTTATGATCGTGGTCTACCGCTTCATGGGCCTGATCTCCTGCATCGCCCTGACGGCCTATGCGGCCCTCTTTGCGGTGGCCATCTCCGTGCTGCACATCAATCTGAGCCTGCCCGGCATTGCGGGCATCATCCTCACCATCGGCATGGCCGTGGACGCCAACGTCATCATCTTTGAGCGCATCAAGGAAGAACTGCGGCTGGGGAAGACCCTGCGCTTTGCAATTGAATCCGGCTATAAGCGGGCGATGCTCGCCATCATTGACGCCAACGTCACCACCATGATCGCCGGCTTTGTCCTGCTGTGGCAGGGCTCCGGCACCATCTTAGGCTTTGCCCGGACCCTGCTGATCGGCGTGGCCCTGTCCATGCTGGTGATGCTGGTCCTCACCAAGGTCCTGCTGAAAACTGCCGTGGGCTTGAAGATCACCAACCTCAAGCTCTACTGTGCGGAATGAAAGGAGGTGCTGACACAATGGATAAATTCAGAAGCTTCAGCTTTACCAAGCACTTCAAGCTCTTTGGTTTCATTTCCCTGGCGCTGATCTCCGTGGGTCTGGTCAGCCTGATCCTGACCTTCTGCGGTGTTCCCGGCCTGTTCAACTTTGACATCGACTTTGTGGGCGGCACCACCTTTGAATTCCGGCTTCCCGTCAGCGTAGACAAGGCCGTCACCGACCAGGCCGCCGAGCTCTACCAGAACGCCATCGGCAAGGCCCCCTCCTCTGTCACCTCCTCCGGCGAGAACGGCCTGCGCATCAAGGCCCTGGAGCTCAGCGACGAAGAGGTCGAGGCCGTCCAGCACGCCATCGCCGAGGCCTTTGAGGTCAACGTGGAGCAGGGCTATCAGGTGGAGCGCGTCTCCGCCTCCGTGGGCAAGGACCTGTCCAAGGCCGCCTTCACCGCCTCCCTGGTGGCGGTCATCCTGATCCTGATCTACATCGCCTTCCGCTTCGAGTTCAAGTCCGGCATCGCGGCGGTCTGCGCCCTGATCCACGACCTGCTCGTGATGCTCAGCATGTACGTCATCTTCCGCATCCCCTTCAACATCAACTTCATCGCCGCGGCCCTGACCATCTTAGGCTACTCCATCAACGCCACCATCGTGGTCTTCGATCGGGTCCGGGAGAACCGCAAGAATATGAAGACCGGCAATTTCGGAGAGATCGTGGACACCTCCATCTGGGATACCATGAGCCGCTCCATCAACACCACCGTCACCACCCTGATCGTCATGCTCATGCTCCTGATCTTAGGCGTCAGCTCCATCCGGAACTTCGCTCTGCCCATCTGCATCGGCATCATCTGCGGCTGCTATTCCTCCGTCTGCATCTCCGGCCCCCTGTGGAACGTCTTCAACAAGGGCAAGGTCCACAAATAATATTCAGAACGTAGGGGCCGAACTCGAAGAGTCACGAAGTATGCCCACATCGGCCCTGCTGCCCACATCGGCCCTGCTGCCCTGCGGAACCGCTGAACCGGTTTCGCAGGGCATATTTTATTTCCGCTGCACATACCATGTCCCAGGTGATCAACATGGACGAGCAACAAGTTCACATCCCGGAGCTCTTTCCCGAGCCCTGGCAGAGCGCCGTCCGCGCCTTGCTCACGCAGCAGGGGGAACGGGTCGAGGAGCTGCGCTTCCGGGCAGCGCGTCCGCCCGTCTGGGTCTCGGAGCGCCGGGAACGTCCCCTGCGCTGCCGCGGCGGGCCGGACCGGGCGGAACCGGCCCTCTTAGAGGAGATCGTTCAGCGGGCCGCGGGCCGCTCCGTCTACGCGGTCCAGGAGCAGCTCCGGGCCGGGTATCTTTCCCTGCGGGGCGGGCACCGGCTGGGCGTCTGCGGGAGCGTTACCGCGGAAGGGCGCAGCATTAAAACGATGCGGAGCTTTCAGTCGCTGAATCTGCGCCTGGCAAGGGAACGCCTCGGCTGCGGCGAGGCGGTCTGCGCCTGGCTGCGTCGGAACCCCGGCTCCCTGCTGCTGCTCGGCCCGCCGGGCATCGGGAAAACCACCCTCCTGCGGGACTGCGTGCGGCAGCTTTCAGACGGGGAAGAACAGCGGGTTGGGCTGGTGGACGAACGGGGCGAGCTGGCGGCCTGCTGGAACGGTGTGCCCCAGCTCAACGTCGGGACCAAGACGGATGTTCTGACCGGCTGCCCCAAGGCCGTCGGCATGGAGCTGCTGCTCCGCACCATGTCCCCGGACTGGATCGCGGTGGATGAGATCAGCGGGGAGGCCGATGCAGAGGCTCTGGTCCGGGCCTCCTATTGCGGGGTCCGCTTTCTGGCGACGGCCCATGCTGATTCGCCGGAGGACCTGCGGCGGCGGCCCGTCTATCGGTCCCTGCTGGCTGCCGCGGTTTTTGAGACCGTGGCCGTGCTGGGGGAGGACAGAAGTATACACTGTGAAAGGATGAATCATGGAGTATTTGAGATGGATTGCGGCGGGGATGATCCTGCTCTCCTCCACATGGGTGGGACTTCACGCGGCCCTGCGGCTGCGCAGAACGGACGAGCAGCTGCGGGAGCTCTGTACGGCGCTGGAGCGTATGACGGGTGAGCTCCACTACGCGGGCACTCCGTTTGTGCCCCTGTGTCAGCGGATGGCGGATTCTTCCAGAGGCGAGGTCCGCGTCTTCTTTTCCGTCCTGCGGCGGGAGGCGGCCCGACCCGAGGGCGGCAGTCCGGGCCTGACGGAGCTCGCGGCGCGGGAGGCGGGACTGCTCCTGCCCGAGCCGGGACTTCTGGCCCTGGAACGGCTCTTTGACAGCTTCGGCTGTGAAGATTTGGAGACCCAGGTGGGACAGCTCCGATTGGCCGCGGAGGAGCTGTCCCGCCTGTCCGAAGAGCTGCGGAGGCAGCTGGCGGGGAAATGCCGAAGCTATCAGCTTTTAGGGCTGACCACCGGCGCGGCCATTTTGGTGCTGGTGCTGTAATGGACATCGACCTGATTTTCAAAATCGCCGCCGTGGGCATCATTATCTCCATACTCAACCAGGTGTTGATCCGCTCCGGGCGGGAGGAACAGGCGACCATGACCACCCTCGCCGGGCTTGTGGTGGTCCTGATGCTGGTGGTGGAGAAGATCGCCGACCTCTTTTCCCTGGTAAAGGAGCTGTTTCACTTTTGATGAACACGGCGATGAAGCTCTCTGTCTTTGCGGTGGCCGCGGCCCTGCTGACGGTCCTGGTCAAAAAACAGTCCCCGGAATTGGCCCTGGTGCTGTCTCTCTGCGCTTGTACCTTAGGCGCCGCGGTGCTTTTGCAGGCCCTGAGGCCGCTGCTGAGCCTGGCAAATTCCCTGGCCGCCAAGGCGGGCCTGGAGCCGGAGCTGGCGGAACCCCTGTGGAAATGCCTCGGCATGGGACTGCTGACGGAGATCTCCGCCGGTCTCTGCGCCGACGCCGGACAGACGGCGCTGGCAAAGGTGGTGGAGCTGGGGGGCGGGATCCTCTGCCTCTGTGTCAGCCTGCCCCTGCTTCAGGCCGTCCTGGCGCTGATCGAGGGCCTGCTGTGAGACGGCTGGCGGCGCTGCTGGCGGCCCTGCTCCTGATCGCTGCGTTGAGCGTTCCCGTCTATGCGGAGGAGGCGATGACGGCCCTGCAAGGGGAGGCAGACCCGGAGGCGGGGCTCTCAGAGGCTGTCATTGCCCAAATCGGCGAGTATGACGGCGCCCTGGAGGGCTTCGGGCTCCGGCTCCTGCGGCTCCTGACCGCCACCCTGGGCCAGCTCCAGGAGCTGCATCTGCGGGAGGGCCTTGCCGCTGTGGGGATGATTCTGGCCGCCGCGCTGCTCTGCGCCCTCCTGAAGGACAACGAGAAGACCGGCGCTGCGGCGCCCCTGCTGGGGGCCTTGACCGTTCTGGCGGCCTGCACGGGAAATCTGCGAACTATGATCGGCCTTGGGACCCAGACCATTTCGGACCTGCACCAGTATACCGCGCTTCTGCTGCCCGCGATGACGCCGCTGCTGGCAGCCTCCGGGAAGCTCCACGCCGCGGCTACCTCGGGCTTTGCCATGGTGATGCTGGAGGCCCTGCTGAGCCTGGTGACAAAGCTTTTGGTGCCCATGCTGTATCTCCTGCTGCTTCTTTGCGCCGCGGAGGAGGGCCTGGGGATGAAAAACCTGAGCAAGCTGCGGGAGCTGCTGCACTGGATGCTGGTAACAGCCATCAAGGGCGTGATGTACGGCTACACCGCGGTGCTGAGCGTCACAGGGCTGATCGCCGGGACCCTGGACACGCAAAAGCTCCGCACGCTGCGCAGCGTGATCGCAGGCATGGTCCCGGTGGTGGGCAATCTCGTCTCGGAGGCCTCCGGCTCCCTCCTCAGCGCGGCCTCCCTGCTGAAAACCGGCGTGGGCCTCTATGGGATGCTGGCGGTATTCGGCATTGCCTTGGGACCCTTTCTGCAAGTCGGGCTGCATTACCTGTTGCTGAAGCTCGCTGCCGCCCTCTGCGGCCTCTTCGGCGCGGGCAGTGTGGCGGCTCTGGTGGAAAAGCTGGGCCAGGTCCTGGGTCTGCTGCTGGCCCTGACGGGCATCGCCTGCCTGATGTCTCTGATGATTTTGATACTCTGTATTCGGACGGTGAGCCCATGACAGCCATCAAAACCTATCTGCTGCGCCTGATATTCTGCGGCTTTCTGGTGAGCCTGTGTCAGGTCCCGCTGCGGGGCAAGCGGGCGGGGAAGCTTGTGGCGCTCTGCGGCGGCTGTCTGCTGCTGCTGACTGCGGTAAAGCCCCTGCTCCAGGTGGACCTTTCCGCCCTGCCGGAGCTCATGACCGGCCTGACCCAAGCCCAGCGTCAGGCCGAGGCCTTTGAGAAGAATGAGGCGCTCTTACAGGGCCTGGTGGAGGCCCAGACCGTCAGCTGGCTCGAGACCCAGGCGGCGGAGCTGAAGCTGGAAGTCTCTTTTTCGGTGGAGACCCTCCGGGTGGAGGACGGGCTCTTCATCCCGTATCGGGTCCGCGTCACCGGCCTCTGGACGCCGGAGCAAAAAGAAGCGCTGGGGAATCGAATCCGCCGGGAGCTGGAGATCCCGGCTGAGCGGCAGAAGTGGGAGAACGGATGAAGAAGCTCCGGGATGATTTGGCAAAGCTCCCGCTGCTGCTGCGCCGCTGGAGGCTTCCGCTGCTGATCCTTTTGGCGGGCGTGGCCCTGATGCTCTGGCCCACGGGCCAAGAGAAGCAGCCGGAGCAGGCGCAGCCGAGCCCTGCCGCTGCCGAAGACAGCGAGGACGCCGCGGAGCGCTATCGCGCCCAGACGGAACAGAGGCTGGAGGAGCTGCTCTCCCAGGTGGAGGGGGCGGGCCGGGTCCGGGTCATGCTGACCCTGGAGGCAGGTCCCGTCACCCGCTATCAAACGGAGCTCTCCCAGTCCGCCTCTTCCGAAGGGGAGCGGCGGACGGAAAGCCGGGAGGAAAAGACGCTCATTTTGAACCGGGGCAGCGCATACAATGAAGCAGCCGTTGTGACGACGGTCTATCCGAGCTTTCAGGGCGCCCTGGTAGTGGCGGAGGGCGGGGGAGACCCCCAGGTCTGCTATCAGCTCACCGCCGCGGTCTCGGCCCTGCTCCAGCTCGGCACGGACCAAATCACAGTTGTGAAAATGAAGGAATGGGGGAACTAAGATGAAAAGTTGGAAACGAAACGCCATCGTCGCCGCCGTACTGCTCTTTGTCTGCGGCGGCATCTATCTGAACTGGCGATACGACGAAAAGAAGCCGGTGGACCTGGTCTCCACCCTGGACGGGGAGAAGCTTCTGGACGACGCCGCCCTGGTCATCCGCAGCGAGACGGAGGGCCCGGAGGCGCTGGCAGAGGCCGCAGCCTCCCCGCAGGGCACGGCCTCGGAGGTCTTCGCCAAAATGCGGCTCAGCCGCCAGCAGAGCCGGGACAGCGCCGTGCATCTGCTCCAGGAGACCATTTCCTATGCCGGGGAAAGCGAGGATATGAGCGTCCCTGCGATGAAGCTGGAATCCATTGTCAATCTGGCCCTGTCCGAGGCCTCCATTGAGAGCCTGGTGCTGTCCAAGGGCTATGCCGAGTGCGTGGCCTATATGACGGAGGAGGGCATCGACCTGGCCGTGGCCTCTCCGGGCCTGTCCGAGACGGATGTGGCCGTGCTGACAGACATCGTGCTGTCCCAGACAAACTACGACCTCTCCCAGATCCGGATTATTGAGGTAAATTCCTGAATTTTTCAGTTGTATTTTTTCCAATTTGTGATACAATGGAAAAAAGCCCCATACAAAGGAGGAAACAACCGTGGCAGATAATAAGGATTACATGACCAGAGAGCTGGAAAACGGCAGTGTCAACATCAATGAGGACGTCATCGTCACCATCGCCACTGCCGCCATTCATGACATCGAGGGCGTCGTCAACCTCAAGAACGACCGCAAGGGGGTCCGTGTGAGCTTCGGAGAAGATTCCGTGGACCTGGAATGCGGTCTGACGGTGCTCTACGGCCACTCTGTGGTGGAAATCGCCAAAAACGTGCAGAACGCCGTCAGCAGCGCCGTGGAATCCATGACCGGGCTGAAGGTCGGCTGCGTGGATGTCAACGTGGTTGGCATTTCCATGGGAAAGAACTGAGAAACGGAGCGCAGCTATGACCAGATCTGCTGCCAGAGAAATCGCCGTCCATCTGATTTACGCCGTGCAGTGCACCGGCGAACCGGTCCAGACCGTACTGGAGGGGCGATTTGACGAGGCTTACTATCCCCAGCTCTCCGGCGAGAACGATGTCTATTCCGACCGACCGGGGAACAAACAGCAGGCCTATATCCGCGGGGTCGTGGAGGGCGTCTGTTCCAAACAAGCGGAATTGGAGGACTTTCTGAAACAGTACTCCATCGGTTGGAACGTGAGCCGCATCTCCCGCCTGGCCCGCGCAATCATGGAGCTTGCCATGTACGAGGCCCTCTACGTCGAGGATGTGCCCATGAATGTTGCCATTCACGAGGCGGTCAAGCTGGCCCAGAAATACGAGGAGCCGGAGACCGTGGCCTTCGTCAACGGCATTCTGGGCGCCTTTTCCCGGGACAGGAAGCCGGAAGCATGAGGACCCTCGGATTCGACACCAGCAACTATACCACCTCCGTGGCGGCCTTTGACGGAAGGGCAGGGGAGAACCTCTCCCGTCTGCTCCCCGTGGCCTCCGGAGCCCTTGGCCTTCGCCAATCGGAGGCCCTGTTTTCCCATGTAAAGCGCCTGCCGGAGTTGTCCGACAGGCTCTTTGCGTCTCTTCCCACGGCGGAGATTGCCGCCGTCGGCGTCAGCACAAGGCCCAGGGCCGTGGAGGGCTCCTATATGCCCTGCTTCCTGGCGGGGGAATCCCAGGCCAGGGTCCTGGCCTCGGCCCTGCACGTCCCCCTCTATGCCTTCTCCCACCAGCAGGGCCATATCGCGGCGGTGCTCTATTCCGCGGGCCGCATGGACTTGCTGGGCACCGCCTTTCTGGCCTGGCATCTTTCCGGCGGCACCACGGAGCTGCTGCTGGTCCGCACCACAGCGGAAGGGGAGATCGCCTGCGAAAAGCTCGGCGGCACCACGGACATCTCCGCAGGCCAGCTCATTGACAGAACCGGTCAATTGTTAGGCCTGGACTTCCCCGCAGGCAAAGCTTTAGATGAATTGGCAGGCGAGGGATCAGGGATCAGGGATCAGCGATCAGAGGAGCACGTAGGGGGCGGCGCCCTCGACGCCCCGCATCTTGGACAACAAAACTGGTTCCGCGTCAAGGTAAACGGGACCGAATTCTCCCTCTCCGGTGTTCAAAATCAGGTCCAGGCTTACCGCGAAACCGGCGCCTCCGAGGCCGAGACCGCCTATTTTGCCCTGCGCTCCGTCGTGGAGGCCGTGAAGAAGGCCACCCGGAACGCCCAAAAGGCACAGCCCCTGCCGGTGCTCTTCTCCGGCGGCGTGGCCTCCAACAGCCTGCTTCGCCGCCAAATGCCGGAGGCGATTTTCGGCGAACCGCGCTGCTCCACCGACAACGCCTTAGGCATCGCCGTCCTGACTTGGCTGAAATACCAAAGTCAGAAAATGTAGGGACAAGCATCGCTTGTCCGCCGATTACAGAATCGTATGGATAATATTCTGACCGTTACCCAACTGAATCACCTGATCAAGGCCGCCTTTGACAACGTGCCCGCCCTGCAAAACGTCTGCGTTCGGGGCGAACTGAGCAACTACAAGCTCTATCCCTCCGGCCACCACTATTTCACGCTGAAGGACGCGGAGGCCTCCCTGAAATGCGTCATGTTCAAGGGCAGCGCCTATTCCCTGCGCTTCCGGCCCCAGAACGGCATGTCCGTCCTGGCGGTGGGCCGGGTCTCGGTCTATCCGAAGGACGGGGTGTATCAGCTCTACTGCACCCGACTGATCCCGGACGGGGCAGGGGAGCTTCAGCTCGCCTTTGAGCAGCTCAAACAGCGGCTTCAGGCCGAGGGCCTCTTTGATTTGTCCCGCAAGAAGCCGCTGCCTGCCTATCCGCAGAGGATCGGCATTGTCACCTCCCCCGCTGGCGCCGCCATCCACGACATGCTCCGCATCCTTGGCAAGCGCTACCCCCTCGCCAAGCTCATCCTGCTGCCGGTCCGGGTCCAGGGCGAGGAGGCCGCCGGGGAGATTTCCCGCGCCATTGCCTATGCCAACCGGGAGGCCCTGGCGGAGCTGCTGATCGTTGGCCGGGGCGGCGGCTCCATGGAGGACCTCTGGGCCTTCAACGAGGAGCCCGTGGCCCGGGCCATCGCCGCGTCGGAGATCCCGGTCATCTCCGCCGTGGGCCACGAGCCGGATGTGACCATCTCCGATTTCGTGGCGGACCTGCGGGCGGCCACCCCCTCCAACGCCGCGGAGCTGGCCGTCCCGGACCGGGAAGAGCTGAAAGTCCAGCTGGCCGGACTGCAAAAGTCCATGAAAGCTGCTCTGGACCGGAAGCTGCAGCTCGCCCGGAGCCGCACCGAGGCCCTGAACGCCCGGCTGAATCGTCAGGACCCCATCCGACAGATCCAGGACCGGCGCCAGAGCCTGGACCAGGCCCTCCAGGCCATGACAGCCGCCCAAACAGCCGCCCTGCACGCCCGTCGCCGGGAGCTGACCCGCCTGGCCGCCGCCCTGGACGCCATGAGCCCCCTGAAGGTCCTGTCCCGCGGCTACGCCGTTGTCACCGCGCCGGACGGAAGGCTGATCTCGTCGGCAGAAGCAGCGAAAACAAGAGAGATCCTTGATATCACGTTCCAGGACGGAACGATCCGCACAATACCGGATCACCGTTAAAACACAGATCGGGATTTGTATGAATGTAGCGCGGGCAATCTGCCCGCCGTTCCTCCTCAATATACGGTGCTTTGCGGGCAGATTGCCCGCGCTACAAACAACTCGACAAATCCCGATTTACACCGGAAGGAGGTCCCTATGCCGAAACTCAAAACGCAAAGCTTTGAAGCAAGCATGAACCGTCTGGAGGAGATCGTCAAAAAGCTGGAGGATGGCTCCGTCCCCCTGGAGGAATCCATGAAGCTCTTCCAGGAGGGAACGCAGCTGGCCGCCGCCTGCGGCAAGCTGCTGGACGAGGCGGAGCAGCAGATCGTCAAGCTCACAAAGGGTCCTGACGGGACCCTCCGGGAGGTGCCCTTTGCCAATGAAGACCCTGAATGAATCCTGGGCGGCCTCCAAGCGCCGCTTTGAAGCCCGCCTTGCCGCCGTTTACGCCGACGCGAAGCGGGAACCCCAGCTCCGTCTCTTCGAGGCCATGGACTACAGCCTCCTGGCCGGAGGGAAACGGCTGCGGCCCTTCCTGGTTTATGAATTTTGCCGGGCTTGCGGCGGAAGAGAAGAGGACGCCGACCCCGCTGCCCTGGCAATCGAAATGGTCCATACCTACAGCCTGATCCACGACGACCTGCCCGCCATGGACAACGACGACTACCGCCGGGGCAGGCTCACGAACCACAAGGTCTACGGCGAGGCGATGGCCATCCTGGCGGGCGACGGCCTGCTGACCGACGCTTTCCGGGTCCTGAGCGCCTCCGGCCTGCCGGAGGACCGGGCCGCCGCCTGCGTTCGCATCCTGGCGGAGAACGCCGGACCCTGGGGCATGGTGGGCGGTCAGGTCCTGGATATGCTCTCGGAGGAACGGGAGCTGACGGAGGAAGAAGTCCTGGCGATCCAGTCCCGGAAGACCGGCTGCCTGATCCGGGCCGCCTGCCAGCTGGGCGTTGTCTGCGGCGGCGGGACCGACGCCCAGCTTCAGGCCGCGGGCCGCTACGCCGACGGCGTGGGTCTGGCCTTCCAGATCCGGGACGACGTGCTGGACGTGACCGGCGACGCCGCGAAGCTGGGCAAAGCGGTGGGCATGGACGCAGATAAAAATACCTTTGTCCGCCTCTACGGCCTTTCCCGCTGCGAGGAGCTTATTCACTCCTATACAGAATCCGCGGTGGAAGCCCTGTCGGAATTCCCGGAACCGGAGACTCTTGCGGCCCTTGCCAGCTTTTTGGCGGACCGGGACAGATAAGGAAACACGAAACGAGCGCCAGGAAACGGCGCTTGTTTTGTTATGCCCTTACACATAGTCACAATAATGTGAAATTATATGAATTATTAATACTTTTTTAACTTGTATATTTATTTGGAATATGCTATAATCTCGTAAAGGTGGCGCTGTATCCTAGTCGGAACCGACGATTACCAGGAAGGGCCTAAAAATCCTTTGAAGGGCATATCGGTGAAGTCCCTGGTGCTTGCTTGTTTCGCCCAGATTCGGGTGGGTGCTGGGGGTTAAGGTTTCCGGGCGGCCATCAATGGCATGGTGGTTACGACCCAGTTACCGTGGAGACCTGTTTTCGTGCGGCCGCCGCACAATCCCGTGGTCAAGGACGGCGTACGGGACAGGAGATGAACCTGCATCGCGGTGCGAAATCGTGCTGTGTGCAGTGTAGCCTGCCTTGCGTGGATACGATGGGGAAAGAGGAGCCACGCGCACTTACCTGTGGCCACAGGCAAAGGCGATATTCTCTGGAAACCGTACCTGCAAAAGAGGCTAAGAATCGACGGCATCCGGTGTGGAAAACACCTAGGCAGTCAGCAATGGATATTCGGAGGATTACAGTGCGGACTCAGTGGCAATCGGGTACTGTGTTCAGGCAACGGCACAGCGCAGACATGAAAAGGGAACTGCCTGCCCGGCGACGGGCGGTTGTCTGCGGGGAAAGCCAACCCGACCTATGCCGCAAGATTTACTCCGGATATTGCCACCATTTCACTTAATCTATTAGAGGAAGCAGCCTTGAGTTCAAAGACTACAAAATCCGTCCATCCGGAAAAAGCCCCCGAACGGCATAAAAAAACTGCCGCCGGGGGAAAATCCAATTCCAGAGTCCGCTGGCTCATCACCATTTTTTTGCTGGCTCTGGTCATATCCGCAGCCTTTTCCTTTCTGTCCCAGGAGCTGCTCAGCGCGGCTTCTCTCTTCGGCGCCTTCGTGGTGCTGCTGGCCATCATCGCCCTCGGCGTTTTCTTTGACCTGCTGGGTGTAGCCGTCACGGCGGCGGAGGAGAAGCCCTTTCACTCCATGGCCTCCCGCAAGGTCCCCGGCGGCGCGGAGGGTATCTGGCTGCTCCGCAACGCCGACAAGGTTTCCTCCATCTGCAACGACGTGGTGGGGGACATCTGCGGCATCCTCTCCGGCGCGGCGGCGGCGGTCATCGCCCTGGAGGCCTGGACCGGCCTGCACAGCCTGTCCCAGCGTGTGATCCAGCTCCTGCTCTCGGCCTTGGTGGCAGCGCTGACCATCCTCGGCAAGGCCTTCTGCAAGCAGATCGCCCTGAACAACTCCACCGCCATCGTCCACGGGGCGTCCAAGGTGGTCTGGCGCTTCAAGCGACTTTTTTCAAGAAAGCTAAAGAGACAAAAATGAATGATTCCTACGAATTCCCGAGCCCCGAGGCGCTCAAGCGCCTGGCTCCAGAGGCCTTACAGGCGCTCTGCGGGCAGATACGGGCGTTTTTAATCGAATCCGTCTCCCGGACCGGGGGGCATCTGGCCTCGAATCTCGGCGTTGTGGAGCTGACGGTGGCGATCCACCGGGTCTACGACACGTCGAGGGACCGGCTGGTCTTTGACGTGGGCCATCAGTCCTACGTCCACAAGCTGCTGACAGGCCGGGCGGAACAGTTCCCCAGCCTGCGGAAGTTAGACGGGCTGGCGGGCTTTCCCAAGCCCTCCGAGAGCGTCCACGACGCCTTTGTGGCCGGGCACGCCTCCAACTCCGTCTCCGTGGCCTTGGGAATGGCCCGGGCAAGGACCCTGGCAGGGGAGGACTACGACGTGGTCGCCCTGATGGGGGACGGCGCCCTCACGGGCGGCCTGGCCTACGAGGGCCTCAGCGACGCGGGCTCCAGCGGCGAGCCCCTGGTGGTCATCCTCAACGACAACGGCATGTCCATCGCCCAGAATGTGGGCGGTATGGCAAAGCACCTGTCCAACATCCGCACGAAACCCAGCTACTTCCAAATCAAAAAAGCCTGGCAGACCGCCACCAAGGGCAGCGCCCTGGGCAGGACCCTCTATCGGGGCGTCCACCACATCAAGGAGGGGCTCAAGAAGCGGCTGATCAGCTCCAACACCTTCAACGACATGGGCTTTGAGTACTTCGGCCCCGTGGACGGCCACGACCTGGAGAAGCTTACCTGGGTGCTGAAACAGGCCCGAGAGCTCCGCAAGCCCGTGGTGGTCCATGTCATCACGAAGAAGGGCTGCGGCTACAAGCCCGCCGAGGCGAACCCCGACCTCTTCCACGGCGTCGGGCCCTTCGACCCCGCCCTTGGGGTCCAGAAGAGCCATAAACAGACTTTCTCCGACAGCTTTGGGCAGGCCCTGTGCCGACTTGCCGAACAGGACCGCCGCATCTGCGCGGTGACTGCCGCGATGAAGAACGGCACCGGGCTGGAGGGCTTTGCGGAAGCCTTCCCGGAGCGCTTCTTCGACGTGGGCATCGCCGAGGGCCACGCAGTCTCTATGGCCGCGGGCCTCGCGAAACAGGGGATGCTCCCGGTGGTGGCGGTCTATTCCACTTTCCTCCAGCGCGGCTTTGACATGCTGATCCACGACACGGCCATTTTGGGCCTGCATGTGGTCTTCGCCGTGGACCGGGCCGGGCTCGTGGGCGCCGACGGGGAGACCCACCACGGTGTCTTCGATGTGGGTTATCTGCGGCTGGTGCCCGGAATGCAAATCTTAGCGCCTGCCAACCAGCAGGAACTGAAGCAGATGCTGGAACAGGCGTTATTCAAAATGAACGGCCCCGTGGCCGTCCGCTACCCCAGGGGCGGCGACGGCGCCTGGACCGAGGCCCCCGCCTCCGCGGTCCTTCGCAGCGGGACGGATATTACCCTCTGCGGCTATGGGACCACGGTCAACAGCCTGCTCCGGGCAGCGGAGCTGCTGGCAGAACAAGGCGTCCACGCCGAGCTTGTCCAGCTCCGGCAGCTCGCCCCCATTTCCCCGGATTGGAAGGCCTCCGTCCGCAAGACCGGCGCCCTGCTGCTGGTGGAGGAATGTCCCGCCCACGCCGGGATCTATGACGCCCTGGCCGCGGAGCTTGCCGCCGAACCGGCGCTTGGTTCCGTCCGCCTGCGGGGCCTGGACCTGGGCACCGGCTTCATCCAGCACGGCCCCGTGGAAGCCCTGCTTTCCAGAGCCGGTTTAGATGCAGAAGGCATCGCCGCGTCCGCACTCGCCCTGCTCCGGTAGCGGCGCACAGTGTGCGCCACGGCATCCCCCCCGGTAGCGGCGCACAGTGTGCGCCACGGCATCCCCCCCGGTAGCGGCGCACAGTGTGCGCCACGATAAACCCTATCATTGGAGACCAGCATGAAAAACAAAGAACGCTTAGACCTTTTCCTGACCGAACACGGCTATGCCGAGACCCGCTCCAAGGCCCAGGCGCTGATCATGGCGGGCCTGGTCTACGTGGACGGGCAGAAAGCCGACAAGCCCGGCTTTGCCGTGGAGGCCTCCCAGAGCGTGGAAGTCCGGGGGACTGCCTGCCCCTATGTCAGCCGCGGCGGGCTCAAGCTGGAAAAGGCCCTGCGGGAGTTCGGCGTGGACCCTAAGGGCTATGTCTGCTCCGATTCCGGCGCCTCCACCGGCGGCTTCACGGACTGCCTGCTCCAGCAGGGGGCCGCGAAGGTCTACGCCATCGACGTGGGCTACGGCCAGCTGGCCTGGAAGCTCCGCAGCGACGAGCGAGTGGTCTGCATGGAGCGCACCAATATCCGCAATCTCACCCCCCAGGACTTAGGGGAGGCCCTGGACCTGTCGGTCATCGACGTTTCCTTTATCTCCCTGAAGCTGGTCCTGCCGGTCATCTATACCTTGCTCAAGCCTGAGGGCCAGGTCCTCTGTCTGATCAAGCCCCAGTTCGAGGCCGGGAAGGACAAGGTGGGGAAGAAGGGCGTAGTCCGGGACCCCGCGGTGCATCGGGAGGTCTTAGAGGCCTTCCTGGAGACCGCCGCCGCCTGCGGCTTCACCCTGCTGCACCTGACTTTTTCCCCCGTAAAAGGCCCGGAGGGCAATATCGAATTTTTGGGACATCTGTCCAAGGCGCCCGCGCCCCCCTTTGAGCCTGACTGTGAATTCATCGTCCGGCAGGCCCACGAATCCCTTGATCATCCTGTCTCATAGAAAAGGAATTTTGTATGAAAAGAGTCGTCATGACCCCCAACCCCTACCGGGACCGGGATTTCTCCTGCGTCCGGGAGGCGGTCCGCATCCTGGAAGCCTCCGGCGTGGAGGTCAAGGTCTGTCTGGCCTTCGAGGTGGACAGCAGCTTTGCGCTTCCCTCCAACGTCCCCCTGCACAACCTCCAGGAGGAGCTTCGGAGCGCCGAGGCCCTGATCTGCTTCGGCGGCGACGGGACCATCCTCCATGCCTCGAAAATCGCCATGCGCCGGAATCTGCCCATCTTAGGCGTCAACATTGGCACCGTGGGCTTTATGGCCGAGCTGGAATCCGGGGAAATGGAGCTGCTCGCCCGGCTCGCAACGGAGGATTATCGGGTGGAGGAGCGCATGACCCTCTTTGTCCGCCTGCTCCATGAGGGGCGGGTCATCTATCGGGACCTGGCCCTGAACGACGCCGTTGTCACCAAGGGCGCCGTGGCCCGGGTCATCCAGACCGCCGTCCTGCTGGACGGGGTAGAGGCGATGAACTTCTCCGGCGACGGGGTGATCGCCGCCACGCCCACCGGCTCCACGGCCTATTCCATGTCGGCGGGCGGCCCCATTGTGGAGCCCCACGCGGACAACATCCTTCTGACCCCCATCTGCGCCCACAATCTCCAGCCCAGGAGCCTCATCGCCGCTCCCAACCGGCGGGTGGAGATCCAGGTAGGCCGCATCAACCACCGCAACGCCTTCCTCTCGGTGGACGGCGGGAAGGCCATGCGGGTCTACGGCGGGGACCGCATCCTGATCGAAGAGGGCTATCAGAAAATCAAACTGCTCAAATTGAAGGACACGACCTTCTTTGATATTGTCAAGTCGAAACTCAACCACTAAGATTGAAGAATGTGAGGGAACCCATGAAATCTCAGAGACAAACCAAGATCCTGGAAATCATTGCCTCCAAGGACATTGAGACCCAGGAGCAGCTCTTAGAGGAGCTGCGCCAGGCCGGCTTCCGCAGCACCCAGGCCACCATCTCCCGCGACATCAAGGAGCTTCGCATCCTGAAGGACCTGACTGCCATGGGGACCTACCGATATTCCATTGGCACGAAGGAGACCTCCGGGGCCTTCTCCTCCCGGCTGAACACCATCTTCAAAGAGAGTGTCATCAGCTATGACTATGTGGATTTTGTCGTCATTGTCAAGACCCTCCCCAGCCTGGCCCCCGCGGCAGGCCGCGCCATCGACGCGATGAACATGTCCGTCGTGGTGGGCACCGTGGCCGGCGACGACACCCTGGTCATCTTCATGCGAGACGTGCAGGCCGCCATCGGCTTCTGCCTGGAAATCAAAAAGCTTCTTGATTAGAGTACCTTATAGCCTTCCCCCTCGGGGGAAGGTGCCCCAGTGCGCACACTGGGGCGGATGAGGGGCGTATGAATCCCGCCTCCTTACGAAGCCTTCCCCCTCGGGGGAAGGCGGCATCGGGCGTCTCACGGAAGCCCGATGACGGATGAGGGGCGTAAGACGAAGAAACGCGCAGGAGGACAGGCCGCATGTTATCGCTTCTGCATATCGAGAACATCGCCGTCATCGAGCAGGCGGACATCCGCTTTGAGCGCGGCTTCAACGTCCTGTCCGGCGAGACCGGCGCGGGCAAATCCATTGTGATCGACGCCATCTCCGCCATCTTGGGCGAACGCGCCTACCGGGAGATGATCCGCACCGGCGCCGAAAAGGCCTTTGTCTCCGCCGTCTTCGACGGAGTACCGGCCCTGGACTGGTTCGAGACCTACCACGTCCCCTTCGACGAGGAGCTGCTCATCCAGCGGGAAATTTTTCTGGACGGGCGGAACCTCTGCAAGGTCAACGGTCAGGGCGTCACCGTGAGCCAGCTCCGGAGCTTAGGCCGCCGCCTGATGACCATCCACGGCCAGCATGATTCCCAGCAGCTCTTCGACGAGGAGACCCACCTGGCCCTGCTGGACGCCTTCGCCGGGGACGAGACCCAGCGGCAGACCTATGCCGCCGCCTGGGAAAAGGTCCGCGCCTGCCGGGCGGAGCTGGAACGGCTCAGCTTAGACGAGGGCGAGAAGGCCCGCCGTCAGGAGATGCTCCAGCACCAGATCCGGGAGCTGGAACGAGCGGAGCTCCACCCAGGGGAAGACGAGGCCCTGGAGCAGCGGATGAAGCTGCTGACCAACGCCGAAAAGCTCTCCGGCGCGGTGAACGAGGCCGTGCTTGCCCTCTACGGCGACGAGGACCGGCAGGGCGCGGCGGAGCTCTTGGAGGAAGCCGTGGACCGGCTGGAAAGCTGTCTGCGCTGCGATGAAGGCCTCCAGCCCCTCTGCGAGAGGCTGCGGGAGCTGGGCTATGGGCTGACGGACGCGGGGGAGAGCCTGCGGGACTACCGCGAGAACCTCAGCGATTCCGAGGAAGAGCTGGACGCCATCGGCGCCCGGCTGGACCTGCTCCACAAGCTGAAGCGGAAATACGGGGCGAGCTGCGAGGAGATGCTGGCCTTCCTGGCCCGAGCCAAGGATGCCCTGGACGAGATCCTCTTCGCCGACGAAAAGCTGAAGCAGGCGGAAAAGGCCCTGACTGCCGCGGAGACCCAGGCGAACAAGCTGGCGCTGGCGCTGCGGGCCCTGCGCAAAAGCGCCGCCCGCAGCTTAGAGATACATATCTGTGAGGAGCTATCCGCCCTGAATATGCCGAAGGTCCGCTTTGTCTGCGAGTTTACAGAGGCGCCCCTGGGGCCGGACGGGCTGGACAGCCTGCGCTTCCTGATGTCTGCCAACGTGGGGGAGGCGCTGAAGCCCCTGTCCAGGGTGGCCTCCGGCGGCGAGCTGGCCCGCATCATGCTGGCGATGAAGAACGTGATGGCGGAGCATGAGACCGTCTCCACGTTGATTTTTGACGAGGTGGACGCGGGCGTCTCGGGGCGGGCCGCCCAGAAGGTGGCCGAAAAGCTCCGCAGCGTCGCCCAGGGCCGTCAGGTCCTCTGCGTCACCCATCTGCCCCAGCTTGCGGCGCTGGCCGAACACCACCTGCTGATCTCCAAGTCCGAGCGGCAGGGGAGGACCTATACCGAGGTCACGGTCCTGGACCGTCCGGGCCGCATCGACGAGCTGGCCCGCATGATCGGCGGAACGGAGATCACCGAAACCACCCGCAAGAGTGCCGCAGAAATGTTAGGAGGATAATGGAATCATGGAATCCCTGCGCCCGACGGCCCTCGCCAACCGGAAACGGCTGCTGCTCTGGGCAGTCCTCTCCTATTGTTTGCTGCTGATGCTGTCCTATGGCTTCCCCGTCTCCGGGGACGACTGGACCTTTTCACCGGAGCGTCTGGGCAGCTATACCGTCCTGGACCCCTTTGTGCGGGGCTATGAAGTCTCCCTGCACCACTATCTCACCACCAACGGAAGGCTCCTGGGCAATTTCCTGGTCACGTTTGCGATGTTTTCCAAGGTCGTCCGGGAGCTGCTGCGCTGCGGCATTATCCTTGGCATCCTGTTCTTTGCCTTCCGGCTTTCCGGCTGCCGCAGCCTGGCCGCCTGGCTGGCCTTTTTCGCCCTGCTCATCGCCCTTCCGTCCAACCTGGCGGCGGAGGCCTATGCCTGGGCCTCGGGCTTCTGCAACTATGTCCCGCCCACCCTCCTGTTTTTGCTCTATGTCAGCTTTGTCCGGCGGGTGTTCTGCGAGGACCGACACCGCCGGGAATGGCAATGGGTGGTCCTGCTTTTCGGGCTGGGCTTCTGCTCCCAGCTCTTTGTGGAGAATTTCACCCTGGGCCTCTGCGTCCTGTCCTGCGCCGTGTTTGTGACGGACTGGATTCGCAGCAGGCGGCCCGACCCGGCCCTGGCGGCCCACCTCTGGGGCGCCCTCGTGGGCTGCGCCGTGATGTTTGCGGCTCCGGGCTATCAGAACGTGGGCACGGAGGGCTACCGGAGCGTCGCCGCGTCGCTGGAGGAGCTGCTGGAGGTCGTGGAGGCGAATTTCCAGAGGCTGTCCCTGCTGCTGACCGAGGAAAATGATACGGTCATCCTGCCCCTCTGCTTCGGCGGGATTCTTAGCTGCTGCCGGGCCCTTCGGGAACGCCCGGAGACCAAGCGCCTCCCGGCTTGGGGCTGTATCCTGTATTTCACCGCCTTTCCGCTGGTCTGCTATGGGCTCCGCACCTTTGGGCGCTACCTGTTCCCGGTGGACTTCCTGGCGAATTTCGGCTTTTTCGCCGCAATTATCGTGACAGCCATTTTCTGTGTCCGGGAGAAGTCGGCGCGGTTCCTGCTGCTGGTCTGCGCCGGATGTTTTCTGATTTTCATTGCCCCGCTGCTGATCGTGAATCCGGTGGGGGCCCGCAACGCCTATTTCTTTGACGTGCTGCTGCTCCTGATGGCCGTGACCCTGCTGCGGCAGGCCCTCCAGGGGCGGACGGAGCTGAAACGGCTGGCGCCTGCCCTGGCTCTGGCGGCCCTGCTGCTGCTGGTCGGGAACCTCAACATCTATTACCGCAACGGGAAGGTGGAGCGGCTGCGGGTCCAGCTCATCGAAGAGGCCATGGAGCGCGGCGACCGCGAAATCTACCTGCCGGACTATCCCTATTCCAACTATACCCACGGAGCAAATCACACCCGCGCCATGGGGCGCTATTACTACTACAAAAAACCGGGCGACATCGACTTTACTTTCATTCCCTACCAGCTCTGGGTCCAAGGCCCGGAGGCCTGGCAGGAGACGGAGGCCCCCGAAGATTCGGGGACCGTCTCGGAAACCGGAGAGGAAGCAGAGACGGAAGCGCCTGAGACTGGATTGGAGCTGGAAACCACATGAAACTGTACGAAGAACTGAAAGCCCGCGGCCTTGTGGCCCAGGTGACAAACGAAGAAATCATCCGCGAGATGATCAACGAGGGCAAGGCCACCTTCTACATCGGCTACGACTGCACCGCTGACAGCCTCACGGCAGGGCACTTCATGACCCTGACCCTGATGAAGCGGCTTCAGCAGGCGGGGAACAAGCCCATTGCCCTGATCGGCGGCGGCACCACCATGATCGGCGACCCCACCGACAAGACGGAAATGCGCAAAATGCTGACCAGGGAGCAGATCGACTACAACGCCGCCTGCTTCAAGAAGCAGATGGAGCGCTTCATTGAGTTCGGCGAGGGCAAGGCCCGGATGGTCAACAACGCCGACTGGCTGATGGACCTGAACTACGTGGAGCTCCTGCGGGAGGTCGGCGTGCACTTCTCCGTCAACAATATGCTGCGGGCCGAGTGCTACAAGCAGCGCATGGAGAAGGGCCTCACCTTCCTGGAATTCAACTATATGATCATGCAGTCCTATGACTTCTACCACCTGTTCAAGACCTACGGCTGCAATATGCAGTTTGGCGGCGACGACCAGTGGTCCAATATGCTGGGCGGCACCGAGCTCATCCGCAGGAAGCTGGGCCAGGACGCCCACTGCATGACCATCACCCTGTTGACGGATTCCCAGGGCAAAAAAATGGGCAAGACCGCTGGAAACGCCGTCTGGCTGGACCCGAACAAGACCAGCCCCTTCGAGTTCTACCAGTACTGGCGCAACGTGGACGACGCGGACGTGCTCAAGTGCATCCGCCTGTTGACCTTCCTGCCCCTGGAGCAAATCGACGAGATGGATAAGTGGGAGGGCGAGCAGCTCAATCGGGCCAAGGAGATCCTGGCCTGGGAGCTGACCAAGGACGTCCACGGCGCGGAGGAGGCCGACAAGGCCCAGACCGCCGCCCGGGCCCTCTTCTCCGGCGGCGGCTCCGACGAGAACATGCCGACCACGACCCTGAGCGAAAAAGATTTGACTGACGGAAAAATCGACGTGCTGAGCCTGCTCATTGCCTGCGGAATGATCGCATCCCGTTCCGAGGGACGCCGTCTGATCCAAGGCGGCGGCGTCATGGTGAATGAGGAAAAGGTATCTGACATTTCCGTCGTCTACACGGCTGCCCAGCTAAAGGAAGGCCTGAAAATCAGAAAAGGCAAGAAAGTCTATCACAAGGCTGTACTGTAAGCTTAGAAAATATCGGACCTGGACGAACTCGGGGAAGCTCCCCGGTTTTGTCATTGCGAGCCAGTGCGCACACTGGCGCGGCAATCCGCATCCCCCGTCCCTGGTGACTGGTGACTGGTCACTGGTCACTCGTCCGTGCGGGGCATCGCGGACGGCTGAGAGCCGTCCCTACAGAGCCGTCCCTGCGGCGGAAGAAATCGTAGGGGGCGGCGCCCACGACGCCCCGTGGAGCGTATCGAAACGGGAACGGGCCGTCCAGGGGCCGGCCCCTACGGCGGGGAAGCTCCCCGGTTTTGTCATTGCGAGCCAGTGCGAAGCCGCCCAAAGGCATGGCTTGTGCCTCCGAGCATAGCTCTCCGGCACTGCCCGCAGGGCTCCACCGGAGCCCTGGCGCTGAACGCGCTTGCACTGGCGCGGCAATCCGCATCCCC
>JAFRPC010000050.1 GCA_017429325.1 Oscillospiraceae bacterium
AACGCGGGGGAAGGAGGGCAGGTGGCTGGATCGTTTGCTGACGCAAACGATTGTTTGCTTCGCAAACCGGGCGCTCAATGAGCGCCCCTACGGCGGGGGGGAAAGTTTTATGCGGCTCGTAGGGAGCGATGCCCACATCGCTCCGGCGCCGGTACGGCGCCATTTGCCGCAGGCAAATCCAGGACGGCTGCGAAATGGAAACGCGGGGGAAGGAGGGCAGGTGGCTGGATCGTTTGCTGACGCAAACGATTGTTTGCTTCGCAAACCGGGCGCTCAATGAGCGCCCCTACGGCGGGGGACGGCGGGCAGGTGGCTGGATCGTTTGCTGACGCAAACGATTGTTTGCTTCGCAAACCGGGCGCTCGATGAGCGCCCCTACGGCGGGGGACGTTTGTAAAAAGGAACGCCCCAACCGGGTTGTCCGGAGGGGGCGTTCCATGCTTGGTTCAAAAAGGATTAGTCGGCGTAGAGCTCAATGAGCTTCTTCAGGTGCTCGTAGCGCTCCATAGCGGCGGCTTCGTTGCGGGCGAAGAGCTCGGTGGCACGCTCCGGGAACTCGCGGGTCAGACGGCTGTAGCGGGCCTCGTTCATCAGGAACTCCTGGTAGCCGCCCTTGGGCTCCTTGGAATCCAGGGTGAACTTCTTGGCGGCAGCGGGGTTGAAGCGGAACATGTTCCAGTAGCCGCAGTCCACGGCCTTCTTCATCTCTTCCTGGCAGTGGATCATGCCGCCCTTGATGGAGTGCATCTCGCAGGGGGCGTAGCCGATGATGAGGGACGGGCCGTTGTAGGCCTCGGCCTCTGCAATGGCCTTGAGGGTCTGGTTGCGGTCGGCGCCCATGGCGACCTGGGCCACATAGACGTAGCCGTAGCTCATGGCGATTTCCGCCAGGCTCTTCTTCTTCATCTCCTTACCGGCTGCGGCGAACTGGGCCACCTGGCCGATGTTGGAGGCCTTGGAGGCCTGGCCGCCGGTGTTGGAGTAGACCTCGGTGTCGAAGACGAAGATGTTCACGTCCTCGCCGGAAGCCAGCACGTGGTCCACGCCGCCGAAGCCGATGTCATAGGCCCAGCCGTCGCCGCCGAAGATCCACACGGACTTCTTGTTGAGGTATTCCTTCTTGCAGAGGATCTCCTGGGCCTTCTCGCAGCCGCAGGCTTCCAGCGCCGCAATGTATTCCTTGGTGGCGGCCTTGTTGGCCTCGCCGTCGTTGTAGGTATCCAGCCACTTCTGGGCGGCAGCCTTCACAGCCTCGTTGTGGCCGTTGGCGAGGATGTCGCGGGTCTTGGCGGCCAGGGAATCGCGGATGGTCTTCTGGGCGGTGTACATGCCTAAGCCGTGCTCGGCGTTGTCCTCGAACAGGGAGTTGGACCAGGCGGGACCCTTGCCCTCTTCGTTGACGCAGTAGGGAGCCGTGGCGCCGGGGCCGCCCCAGATGGAGGAGCAGCCGGTGGCGTTGGAGATGTACATCCGGTCGCCGAAGAGCTGGGTGATCAGGCGGGCATAGGAGGTCTCGGCGCAGCCCGCGCAGGAGCCGGAGAACTCCAGCAGAGGCTTCTTGAACTGGGAGCCCTTGACGGTGAGGTCCTGCATGTCCTTCTTCTCAGGCAGCTTGACGCAGTAGTCGAAGACCGGCTGCTGGGCCAGCTGGGATTCCTGCGGGACCATGGTGATGGCCTTGACGGGGCAGACGCCCACGCAGACGCCGCAGCCCATGCAGTCCAGCGGGGACACGGCCATGGTGAACTTGTAGACGCCCTTGCCCTTGCCGGCCTTGACGTCCACCAGCTTGGCGGCCTCGGGGGCCTTCTCGGCCTCTTCGGCGGTCAGGGCAAAGGGACGGATGGTGGCGTGGGGGCAGACGAAGGCGCAGTTGTTGCACTGGATGCACTTGCCGGCGTCCCACTCGGGAACGGTGACGGCAACGCCGCGCTTCTCATAGGCGGAGGCGCCCAGCTCGAACTGACCGTCCACATAGGGGGTGAAGGCGGAGACGGGCAGGGAATCGCCGTCCATCTTGTCCACGGGGAAGAGCACGTCCTTGACCATCTTGACCAGGGCGGGCTTGCCCTCTAACTTGAGGTCCTCGGCCTCGTCCTTGGCGTCGGCCCAGCAGGCGGGCACGTCGATCTTGACGAAGGCGGTGGCGCCCGCGTCAATGGCGCGGTGGTTGCAGTCCACCACGTCCTGGCCCTTCTTCAGGTAGGACTTGGTGGCAGCGTCCTTCATGTAGCCGATGGCCTTCTCCTGGGGCATGACCTTCGCCAGGGTGAAGAAGGCGGACTGGAGGATGGTGTTGGTGCGCTTGCCCATGCCCACCTGGAGCGCCAGGTCGATGGCGTTGATGGTGTAGAGCTGCACGTTGTTCTTGGCGATGTAGCGCTTGGAGGCGGCGTCAAGATGGTGCTCCAGCTCCTTCATATCCCACTGGCAGTTGATCATAAACACGCCGCCGGGCTTCACATCGCGGACGATGGGGAAGTGCTTGGTGATGTAGGAGGGGTTGTGGCAGGCCACGAAGTCGGCCTTGTTGATGTAGTAGGGGCTCTTGATGGGCTTGTCGCCGAAGCGCAGGTGGGAGACGGTGACGCCGCCGGTCTTCTTGGAATCGTACTGGAAGTAGGCCTGGACGTACTTGTCGGTGTGGTCGCCGATGATCTTGATGGAGTTCTTGTTGGCGCCCACGGTGCCGTCACCGCCGAGACCCCAGAACTTGCACTCGATGGTGCCCTTGGCCGCGGTGGCGGGGACGTTCTTGCGCTCCCGGAGGGAGAGCTTGGTCACGTCGTCCACGATGCCGATGGTGAACTGCGGCTTGGGATTCTTCTTCTTCAGCTCGTCGTAGACGGCGAAGACGGAGGCGGGAGGCGTGTCCTTGGAGCCGAGGCCGTAGCGGCCGCCGGTCACGAGGATGTCGGTCTTGCCCGCGTTGGCAAGGGCCGTTACCACGTCCATGTACAGGGGCTCACCCTGGGAGCCGGGCTCCTTGGTGCGGTCCAGGACGGCGATCTTCTTGGCGGTAGCGGGAATGGCCTCGAGGAGCTTCTCGGGCACGAAGGGCCGGAACAGGCGGACCTTCACCAGGCCGACCTTCTGGCCGTGGGCGTTGAGGTAGTCGATAACTTCCTCGGCCACGTCGCAGATGGAGCCCATGGCGACGATGACGCGGTCCGCATCGGGGGCGCCGTAGTAGTTGAAGAGCTGGTAGTTGGTGCCGAGCTTCTTGTTGACCTTCTTCATGTAGCTCTCGACGATGGCAGGCAGGGCAGTGTAGTACTTGTTGCAGGCCTCGCGGTGCTGGAAGAAGATGTCGCCGTTCTCGTGGGAGCCGCGCATGGAGGGACGCTCGGGGTTCAGGCAGTGCTGCCGGAACTCCTCGACCGCCTTCATGTCCACCATGTCCTTGAGGTCCTTGTAGTCCCAGATGGCGATCTTCTGGATCTCGTGGGAGGTGCGGAAGCCGTCGAAGAAGTTGATGAAGGGGACGCGGCCCTTGATGGCGGCCAGGTGGGCCACGGCGCCTAAGTCCATGACCTCCTGGGGGTTGGTCTCGCAGAGCATGGCGAAGCCGGTCTGACGGCAGGCGTAGACGTCGGAGTGGTCGCCGAAGATGTTCAGGGCGTGGGTGGCGACGGTACGGGCGGAGACATGGAAGACACCGGGCAGCAGCTCGCCCGCGATCTTGTACATGTTGGGGATCATCAGAAGAAGACCCTGGGAGGCGGTGTAGGTGGTGGTCAGGGCACCGGCGGCCAGAGAGCCGTGGACCGTACCGGAGGCACCGGCCTCGGACTGCATCTCAACGACCTTGACCCGGTTGCCGAAGATGTTCTCACGGCCCTGGGCGGACCACTGGTCTACATAGTCGGCCATGGGGCTGGACGGGGTGATGGGGTAGATACCGGCGACCTCGGTGAAGGCATAGCTCACGTGCGCGGCAGCGGTATTGCCGTCCATGGTTTTGAATTTACGTTGCAAAAAATTACCTCCTAATCAAAGGGACGCAAGTCCCGTATTTTGACAACAATAATATAACAGAAAAGTGGCGGTTTGTAAATGGGAAAAGAGAAAGTTTTTCACAAAAAATGGAAGATTCGGTGAAAAGGGGGAGGCAACAGGCAACAGGCAACAGGCAACAGGCAACAGACCCGCCTCTAGGGACGGCTCTCAGCCGTCCGCGGTGCCCCGCACGTACGAGTGACCAGTCACTAGTCAACAGTCACCAGGGGTCGGGGGATGCGGATTGCCGCGCCAGTGTGCGCACTGGCTCGCAATGACAAAACCGGGGAGCGTCCCCGCCGTAGGGGCCGGCCCCTGGACGGCCCGTTCCCGTTTCGATACGCTCCACGGGGCGTCGTGGGCGCCGCCCCCTACGATTTCTTACACCGCACGGACGACCCCTCATCCGTCATCGGGCTTGCGGGGGACGCCCGATGCCACCTTCCCCCCAGGGGGAAGGCTTTCCCGCCTGTAGGGACGGCTCTCAGCCGTCCGCGGTGCCCCGCACGTACGAGTGACCAGTCACCAGTCAACAGTCACCAGGGGACGGGGAATGCGGATTCTTCGCTGCGCTCAGAATGACGGGGAACGTGATCTTGAAAAAATGCTTGATGTTTGGGCTGGGATTTGATATACTATAAGAAGTAATAAATTGGATAACTATGGACTGAGGGATCTTTTATGCTCTATTCCAACGCCTGCCGAGGCTTGAAAAATATTCGGCGGTCCATTGTGATCACCGTCGCGGGGCTGCTTGTCTATTTGATGAGCAGGCTGTTTCTGCTGCGCAGCGGCTATCTCTCGGAAACCGCAGAAGGGATCCTTGCTGCCGTGGAGCTCCTGGCTTCCGTCGCTGCCGCGGTCCTGCAAATCCTCGGCCTGTTCCAGGCCGCAAAGGACGAGGACGCCTTCAAAGCTGCGCTGGCCGTCTCGCTGCTGTCTTTTCTGACGGAGCTCAGCATCGTCTTCTTGGACCGGGAGAGCAAGGCCGCCCGCGTGCTGTCCCTTATGAGCATCGCGGCCTCGATGCTCTGCCTGCTGATGATCCTGCGGGGCGTGCGGAACCTGGCGCAGCGCCTGGAAAACCCGGTGCTTGTGAAGCAAAGCAGGCGCTTGGGGATATTGACCCTGATCACCACCGGACTTGGGATGCTCCTGGTGCTTGCCGGGGGCGCTGCGGAGACGGACGCGGAGCTGTTCCTGCTGCTCCTGTTTTTCATCGTCGTCATGGTTCTTTGCGGCCTGCTTGCGTTCAGGGTCATCCGCTATCTGCGGGAGGCTGTCAAAATGCTGGATTTTCACCGGGCGAAAATGATGTCAGTCAGCTGGATCCATAACAGAAAACAAATCTGACAACGGGAGGCGGAGCTGTGAAACAGGACATTCTCGGCTTGAACTTCGACAATGTGACAATGGAAGAGGCGCTGGCCGCCGCCGAGGGCTTTCTGGACGGAGACCGGGCCGCTGTGGTGGTGACGCCCAACGCGGAGATCGCCTACGACGCCGCGAAGGACGCGGAGTTCTGCGCCCTGCTGAACCGGGCGGATCTGATGCTTCCGGACGGCGCCGGGGTGGTGCTGGCGGCGAAGCTCCGGAAGACCCCCCTTAAGGGCAAGGTGGCCGGGATAGACTTCGCCCGGAACCTGCTCTCCGTCTTTGCACGGCGGGGCACCCGGCTCTATCTGCTGGGCTCCAAGCCCGGCGTGGCGGAGCAGGCCGCGGAACGGATGAAGCAGGAAAATCCCGCGCTCCAAATCTGCGGCTGCGCCGACGGCTATTTCAAAGACGAGGCTGCGGTGGTCCAAAAGATCAACGAAGCGGGCGCCGAGGCGGTCTATGTCTGCCTGGGTGCGCCCAAGCAGGAGAAGTTTATGCTGGACCACCGGGACGAGCTGCCCACGGTGCGGCTCATGGCGGGTCTCGGCGGGAGCTTAGACGGCTTCGCCGGGAACGTGAAGCGGGCCCCCCAGTGGATGATCCGCATGAATCTGGAGTGGTTCTACCGGCTCTGCAAGGAGCCCAAGCGTATCGGACGGATGATGCGGCTGCCCAAGTACGTCATAAAGGCAACAGGCAACAGGCAACGGGCAACAGGGGACGGGGAATAGGCATCGAGCATCAGGCAACAGGCAACAGGCAACGGGCAACAGGGGACGGGGAATAGGCATCGAGCATCAGGCAACAGGCAACAGGCAACAGGCAACAGGGAACGGAGAATAGGCATCAGACCCGCCTGTAGGGACGGCTCACAGCCGTCCGCCGTTCCCCGCACGGACGAGGCAATAGAAAACAGGAGCGAGAGTTGATATGGGTAAACTCATTGTATTAGAGGGGACCGACGGGTCCGGGAAGTCTACGCAGTTTGGGCTTCTGAAAAAACGGCTGGAGCAGGACGGCACAGCCTTTCGGACCATTGTGTTTCCGCAGTATTCCGAGGAATCTTCGGCGCTGATTCGCATGTATTTGAGCGGCGCTTTCGGCAGTCACCCCAGGGACGTGAACGCCTACGCGGCCTCCACCTTCTACGCGGTGGACCGCTTCGCCGCCTACCAAAGGCAATGGGGGGAGGACTATCGCCGCGGACTGCCGATCCTCTCCGACCGCTACACCACCTCCAACGCGGTGCATCAGGGCGCAAAGCTGCCCGAGAAGGAACAGGAGGAATTCTTCCGCTGGCTCTACGATTTGGAGTTCCACCGCTTCGGCCTGCCGAAGCCGGACCTGGTGCTCTATCTGGACATGCCCACGGAGATGACGGAAAAGCTGATGCGGAGCCGGGAAGCCGTGACCCATACCAACGCCGACATCCATGAAAAGGATTTGGACTACCTGAAGCTTTGCCGCGAGACCGGGCTGAAGGCTGCCTGCTATTATGGCTGGCACGTGGTATCCTGTGTCAGGAGGAAGTCGCTCCGCACCGTCGATGACATCAACGAGGAACTGTATCGCCTGGTAAAAAAAGCTATGGAGGATTAAAATGGTTTATATCTTACTTGGAACCGGTTTTGAAGAGATAGAGGCCCTGACGCCCTGCGACCTGCTGCGGCGGGCGGGGGTGGAGGTGGCCCTGGTGGGGATTCACGGCATTGAGATTGTGGGCTCCCACAAAATCACGGTCCGGGCGGACATCCCCCTGGACGCGGTGCATTTGGAGAACATGGAAATGCTGGTCCTGCCCGGCGGGCTGCGGGGGGTCGAATCCATCCTGCACTGCCGCACCGCCCTGGAGCTGGTTAAGAGCGCCTGGCGGGCCGGGAAATACGTCTGCGCCATTTGTGCAGCGCCGACGATCCTTGCCCAGCTGGACCTGATCGGAGACGCCCCTGTCACCTGTTACCCGGCGAAAAAGCCGGAGATGCTGGGCGCTTCGGTGCAGGACGCGGGCGTGGTCCGGGCCGGACGGCTCATCACAGGCCGGGCGGCGGGCAGCTCTGTGGACTTTGCCCTGGCCCTGCTCGAGGCCCTGAAGGGGCCGGAGGAAGCGGAGCGCATTGCAAAGCAGATCGTTTTCGAGCGCTGAAACAGGGGAGGGAACTGCCTTGACGGAAGAAACGAACCGCGTCGATGTGGAGAAGACCCAGGCCTTCACCCCCGACTTCGGCAACACCTTCGACGACTACGGGGAATACCGGGAACCGGAAACGGAGCCGCCTGTCCGTGCCGCCTCCGAGAAGAGCTGGCATTTCAAGCGGATGCGCATCCCCCGGCTGCTTTGGGTCGCCCTGGCTCTGGCCGTTGCGGTGGGCCTGGGCTGGCTGGCCTCGGAGCTGGGCTGGAAGTGGGCGGACGACGTACTGGCCCTCACCCGGCCCGACCAGGAGGTCGTGGTGGTCATCAACGACAACGACGACCTGGACGACATCGCCCTGACCCTGAAGGAGGCAGGCGCCATTAAATATGAGTGGCTCTTCAAGCTCTACTGCAAATTCAGCGGCTCGGAGAATTACTTTGACCCCGGCGTCTACACCATTAACCTGACCTATGATTATCACGCCCTGGTGAACAACCTGATGGCCAGCGCCGCCACCCGCGGCACCGTGAAGCTTATGATCATCGAGGGCCTGGACAGCTTCGAGATTTTTGACCTGCTGGAGCAGAACGGCGTCTGCTCCCGGGAGAAGTTAGAGGACTGCGCCGCCAACTATCATTTTGAGTTCGACTTCTTGAAGGGCCTGCCCTACGGCGCAGCCAACCGGCTGGAGGGCTATCTCTTCCCGGACACCTACGAGTTCTACCTGAAGGACGAGCCGGAAAACGTGCTGGGGAAGCTGCTTCGGAACTTTGAAGCCCGGCTGGACGAAGAAGATCTGGCGATGATTGAGGAGAGCTCCTACAGCTTGCAGCAGATCCTGACCCTGGCCTCCATCATTGAGGGCGAGGCCGCCAACGACGACGAACGCGGCCTGGTCGCCTCCGTCATGTTTAACCGTCTGAACGAGTGGCCAAGGCCGCTGCTGCAAATGGATTCCACCGTCTACTACGGCGCGAGGCTCCTGGGGACCACCTTCTCCATGGAGCTGGACAGCCCCTACAACACCTATAAATATCCAGGCATCCCGAAGGGACCTATCTGTAATCCCGGCCTGAAATCCATCCGGGCCGTCCTGACGCCCAAGGAATCGGACTACTACTACTTTGCCACCGGTGTGGACGGCGTCAACCACTTCTTCAACGACGAGAATGACTTTGCCGACTTCCTGAATTCGGATGAATATGAGCCAATCATCCCCGACTGAGCAACGAACAATGCTATGAAAAAACCCGAACTGCTCTCCCCGGCGGGGGATATGGAGAAACTGAATATGGCCCTGCGCTACGGGGCCGACGCCGTGTATCTGGCGGGGACCTCCTTTGGGATGCGCTCCTTTGCGGGGAACTTCAGCCCGGAGGAGCTGCCGAAGGCTGTGGCCCTGGCCCACAGCTTC
Organism: Oscillospiraceae bacterium; assembly: GCA_017429325.1. Lineage (GTDB taxonomy): Bacteria > Bacillota > Clostridia > Oscillospirales > Oscillospiraceae > JAFRPC01. The sequence continues at coordinate 8,925 of JAFRPC010000050.1, forward strand.
GGGGTGCGGGTCCACGTCACGGTGAACACCATGGCCCGGGACGAGGAGCTGGAGCGGCTGCCCGCCCACCTGGAGCTCCTGAACGATAGCGGCGTGGACGCCCTGATTGTGGCGGACTTAGGCGCCTTCCGGCTGGCCCAGCGCTGGGCGCCCCGCTGCGAGCTCCACGTCTCCACCCAGGTCAGCGTGGCGAACCACGCCTCCGCCGCGGCCTGGCATGACTTGGGCGCGAAACGGGTCGTGCTGGCCCGGGAGCTCTCCTTGGAGGAGATCGCCGCCATTCGGGCGAAGACGCCCCCGACGCTGGAGCTGGAGGTCTTCGCTCACGGAGCGATGTGCGTGTCCTATTCCGGCCGCTGTCTGCTGTCCAACTATATGACGGGCCGGGATTCCAACCGAGGCGCCTGCGCTCAGCCCTGCCGCTACCAGTACTTTCTGATGGAGGAAAAGCGGCCCGGCGAATACTTCCCCGTCTTTGAGGACGAGAAGGGCACCTATATCATGAATTCTCGGGATATGTGCATGATAGACCACCTGGACGACCTGATGCGGGTGGGCGTGGACTGCCTGAAAATCGAGGGCAGGGCCAAGTCGGCCTACTACGCCGCCATTGTCACCGGCGCCTATCGGCACGTGCTGGACGACGTGGCCGCAGGCCGGGACCCGGACCCGGTGTGGCGCGACGAGGTGGAGAAGATCTCCCACCGCCACTATTCCACCGGCTTCTTCTACGGCCAGCCGGGGCAGTACTACGAAGATTCCCGCTACATCCGGGACTATCAGGTGGTCGCCGTGGTCACGGACTGCGACGATACCGGCCTGGCCTCCCTGCGCCTGCGGAACAAGTTCGCCGCGGGAGACGAGATCGAGGCCGTCGGCCCCGACCTGAAGCCCTTTGGATTCCGGGCCGGGAGCTTCGAGACCCCGGAAGGGGAGAAGCTGTACGAGGTGCGAACCCCGCAGATGCCCTTCCGGATGCGGCTGCCCAAGGCCGTGCCGCCTTATACGATTCTGCGGCATCAGGTGGAGCTGTCTGCAAAATAGTGAAAGGGATTGGAATCGAATTATGTTAATCCTGTGAAGAAGGCGGTTGTTCGGCCTCTCCTGGTTGACATTTCTGACAGTTACATGTACAATAATTGGGTAATTTTGCGATTTTGCATCGTCTGTGGAGGCCTCGGTATGTACCGGATTATTGTCAAACGATTCCTGGATGTTCTGCTTTCCCTGCTGGGCTTGCTGCTGCTCCCCTGGGTGTTTCTTCTGATTGCCGCGGCGATTTTCATAGACGATCCCGGCCCGGTATTCTTCCGCCAAAAGCGGGTGGGGCTGCACAAAAAGACCTTTATGCTCCACAAATTCCGCAGTATGCGCCGCTCCACGCCCCATGATATGCCCACCCATCTGCTGGAAAACCCTGAGCAGTACATCACCCGCGTGGGCCGTTTCCTGCGCAGGAGCAGCCTGGACGAGCTGCCCCAGATTTGGGACATCTTTGTGGGGAACATGAGCATCGTCGGGCCCCGGCCCGCCCTCTGGAATCAGGAGGATCTGATCGCGGAGCGGGACCGGTACGGGGCCAACGAGCTGCGGCCCGGTCTCACCGGCTGGGCGCAGATCAACGGAAGAGATGAGCTGGAGATCCCAGAGAAGGCAAGGCTGGACGGAGAATACGCCGCGATTCTGAAGCGGGGCGGCCTGCGGGCCTTTGGGATGGACGTCAAGTGTTTCTTTGGCACCCTCAAGCCCGTCGCCACAGCCAAAGGCGTCGTCGAGGGCGCAGCTCCGGCACAGCCGCTGACAAACAACGAAAACAAGTAGGTGCTTATGGCTGAGTTTGAGAACAAAAGACTGATCCTCACTGGCGTCACCGGGGCAAAATCCGGGGGCGCTTTTGCGGAAAAGTTAGGAATCTTTCTGCGGGAGAACCCGGATCGCTTTTCAAAGGGCATCCGGGCCCTTGTTCGTTCTTCCTCCAATCCCGAAAAGCTGCGCAGCGCCCTGCCCGGCGTCGAAGTGATGGCAGGGGACTTCGGGGACGAGTCCTTTTTGGACCGGGCAATGGAGGGCGGGGGGATCCTGCTCCACATTGCGGGGATCTTTCTCTCCCTGCCCCTGGTCCGGGCCGCCGTCCGGCAGGGGGTGGAGCGCATCATCCTGGTCCACACCACCGGCATCTATTCCAAATACAAGGCGGCAGGGGAGAACTACCGGCAGATCGACGACGAGGTGACGGCCCTGTGTCAGCAGGCTGGCATCCCGCTGACCATCCTCCGGCCCACCATGATTTACGGCAATCTGACGGACCACAACCTCTGTACCTTTATCCGCATGGTGGACCGCTTGCCCCTCATGCCGGTGCTCCGGGGCGCCCGCTACAGCTTGCAGCCGGTGTATTACGGGGATTTGTCGGAGGCCTATCTGCGGGTCCTGCTGGACCCGGAACACACCGCGGACAAAAACTACATCCTCTCTGGGGCGGAGCCCATACTGCTGCGGGAGATGTTTCAGGAGATCGGCGCCCAGCTCGGTAAAAAGAAAGTCCGCTTCCTGAACTGCCCCTACTGGCTCGGCTATGGCGCGGCCTGGGGCCTGTATGTCCTGACCCTCGGGCGGAAGGATTACCGGGAAAAGGTGCAGCGCCTGTGCGAGAGCCGCTGCTATCCCCACGAGGAGGCCAGCCGGGATTTCGGCTATGCGCCGCTGCCCTTCGACCAGGGGATTCGGGGGGAGATACAGGAATATCTGGCGGCGAAGGCCGCCGGGAAAGCGGAAGGTGCAACATGAAGCTGCTGGTCGTCTGTCAATACTATCATCCGGAGCCCTTCCGGGTCCATGCCATCTGCGCGGAGCTGGCAAAGCGGGGCCACGAAGTCCAGGTGGTCACGGGGATGCCCAACTATCCCATGGGGCAGCTCTATCCCGGCTACGAGGCCAACCGTCCTGTGGACGAGGAGCTGGACGGGGTGAAGATCCACCGCTGTCCCATCCACCCGAGAAAGCAGGGGCCGGTCCATCGGCTCTGGAACTACATCTCCTACCCGGCTGCCGCCTCCCGCTGGCTGCGCCGCAGCAAAGGCCAGTATGACGCGGTGCTGATCAATCAGCTCAGCCCCGTGATGATGGCAAATCCCGGCCTGCGCTACGGCAAAAAGGCCGGCATTCCCACGGCCCTGTACTGCTTAGACCTCTGGCCGGAAAGCCTGCTGGCCGGGGGCGTCCGCCGCGGGAGCTGCGTCTATCGGCTTTTTCACAGGGTCTCCAAAAAGATTTACCGCGCCGCGGACCGGCTTTTGATTTCAAGCTATGAATTCCGGGACTATCTGCACCGGGAATTCGACCTCGACCCGGCGAAGATCCGATACCTGCCGCAGTTTGCGGAGGAACTGTTTCAGCCCCTTCCGGACAAGACTCCGGCGGGGACCCGCCGCCTGCTCTTCGCGGGCAACGTGGGCGCCTTCCAGAGTGTGGACACCATCCTGCGGGCCGCGGAGCGCACGAGGGAGCTGCCCGTGGTCTATGAAATTTTGGGGGACGGCACGGAGCTGGAGGCTCTCAAAAAGCTGGCCCAGGAGCTGAACTTGGACAACGTGGAATTTTTAGGCAGGCACAGCCTGGAAGAGATGCCTGCCTATTATGCCGGGGCCGACGCGATGCTGCTGACCCTGAAGGCCAATCCGGTCCTGAGCCTGACCCTGCCGGGGAAGATCCAGTCCTATCTGGCCGTGGGCAAGCCCATTATCGGCGCCGCCGACGCGGCGGCCCAGCGGGTCATTCAGGAGGCAAACTGCGGCTTCTGCGGACCCGCCGAGGACTGCCAAGCCCTGGCGGAGAACGTGCGGCGCTTCTGCGCCCTTGCCGACCCGGCGGAGCTGGGCCGGAACGGACGCGCCTATTCCGAGCTGCATTTTTCCAGAAAGAACATCATGGACCGCCTGGAAGAAACCCTGCTGGAGCTGGCGGGGGGACGGTGAGCCCATGAAGATCCTGATGATAAACTCCGTCTGCGGCATTCGCAGCACGGGCCGGATCTGCACCGATTTGGCCGGGGTCCTGCAATCCGAAGGGGTTGATGTCCGCATCGCCTGGGGCCGGGAAATCGTTCCCCCGGAGTTCGAGGCCGTCAGCGTCCGCATCGGCGGCCCGATGGGCGTCTATGCTCACGCCCTGAAGGCGCGGCTCCTGGACCAGGCCGGCTTCGGCAGCCGCTTTGCGACGGAGCGCTTCCTGCGCTGGGTCCGGGATTGGGACCCGGACGTGATCCACCTGCACAACCTCCACGGCTACTATCTCCACGTGGGCCTGTTGTTTGACTATCTGCGCGGCTGTGGAAAACCGGTCATCTGGACCCTGCACGACAGCTGGGCCTACACCGGCCACAGCCCGCTCTGCGAGCTGGAGCGCTGCGAAAGCTGGCGCACGGGCTGCGGGAGCTGTCCGCTGCGAGGGACCTATCCCGCGTCGCTGCTGGACCGCTCCGGGCTGAACTGGCTCCGCAAAAAGGCCTGCTTTTCCGGCGTTCCCGGCCTCACCCTCGTAACGCCCTCCCGCTGGCTCGCCGCCTGCGTGGAGCAGTCCTTTCTTGGGCAGTACCCCGTGACCGTCATCGGCAACGGCATTGATACGACGGTCTTCCGCCCCACGGAAAGCGATTTCCGCAGGGAATACGGCCTGGAGGGAAAACGCATCCTGCTGGCCGTTTCCACGGTCTGGGACGACACCAAAGGCCTGTCCGACTATCTGAAGCTGGCGCAGCGGCTGGGGGAGCCCTGGCGCGTCGTCCTCTGCGGGATGACAGACGCGGAGCTCCAAGCCCTCCCGCAGGGCGTGACCGGCGTGGGCAGAACGGCGGACCCGAAAACCCTCGCCGGGATCTACAGCGCCGCGGACCTGCTGCTGAATTTTTCCCGCTGCGAGAGCTTTTCCATGGTCAATTTGGAGGCCCAGGCCTGCGGAACGCCGGTTTTGACCTACGACGCGGGCGGCACCGCCGAGACCGTGTTCCCCGGCTGCGGGAAGGTGATCCCGAAGGGAGACTTAGACGCGGCGGAAGCGGCGCTGCGCTCCTTCTGGAGCAGGGGCGACGGCCCGGCCAGGGTGACGATCGACAACAGGGCCGTGGACCGTGCCAGGATGCTGGAACAATATCTGAAGCTGTATCGAGGAACATCTGCCTGAAAGGAGCTTCCACTTGAAAACCGTCCTGTTTGTTACCAATATTCCCTCGCCCTATCGCGTGGAGTTTTTTACCCTGTTTGCAAAAACCGTGAAGCTGACGGTCATCTATGAGCGCAGGAACGCGGCAAACCGGGAAAAAAGCTGGCTGGGAGAAGCCGGGCAGAAAGCCTATGAAGAGATTTTTTTAGACGGCAGGACCTTCGGGGAGGAAAACTCTCTCTCCCTCGGTCTCGTCCGGCATCTTCGGAAGCACCGCTATGACCACGTCATCTTCGGCGGCTACAATTCCCCCAGCGTCATCCTGGCCATGCGCTGGATGAGGCGGCATCATCGTCCCTACGGCATCACCTGTGACGGGATGCTGCCCAAGGAAGGGGAGGTCACGGGCTGGAAGGAAAAGCTCAAGCGCAGCTTGATTTCCGGCGCGGACTTCTGGCTCAGCTCGGGACACATCACCACCCGGGAGCTGGTCCGCTACGGCGCAAACACGGAGCGGGTGTTTGAGTTTCCCTTTTCCTCTGTGCGGGAGGAGGACATCGACGAGCTGCCCTCGGACCGGGCGGCCTGCAAGGCGGCGCTGGGACTGCCCGACTGTAAGCTGCTGCTCTATGTGGGGCAGTTTATCCCCCGCAAGGGTCTGGATGTGCTTCAAAAGGCAATGGAGCTGCTGAAGGAAAGCTTGCCCCAGGAAACATTTCGGCTCTGCCTCGTCGGCGGCGACGAAAAGAAGTTAGAGGCGCTGGGCTGCTCTTTTCCGAAGGCGGAGACCGTATTTCCCGGCTTTTTGAACAAGACCCAGCTGGCGGCCTGGTATCGCGCCGCGGAGCTCTTCGTCCTTCCCACCAGAGAGGACATCTGGGGCCTGGTCGTCAATGAGGCCTTTGCCCACGGCCTGCCCGTCGTCACCACCGAGCGCTGTGTCGCCGGGATGGAGATGATAGAAGCCGGGAGGACCGGCGTGCTGGTCCCCATAGACGACCCCAAAGCCCTGGCGGTGGGGATCGCGGCGGGACTGAAGCTGACAGACCGGCAGGCCGTTCTGGAGGCGGCCCGGGCCTATACTCTTGAAACCATGGCGGAGACCACGGGGAAGATCCTGGAAAGGCTCTGAGCCCTCGGTCCCGCGCTTGAGGAAGCGCAATGAAGAAGACCATTTCCTTTGTATGCAAGCTGTATCTGCTGCTGATGCCCTTTCAGCTCATGCCGTTTTTCCGGCCCTTCCGGAACACCTTTTCCAGGGTGGCGGCCATCGACAACTGTATGTTCATCATGCTGATCGGCCTGCTTTTGATCATGATTTATACCAAGGGCACCCTTCTGTTCCGAAACGAACTGATGCGGAAGGCCATCCTCCTGGTCTTTGAGCTGATCGGCATTTCGCTGCTGACCAGTCTGGTTTTGCTGCCGGTCTTTGGGAGCTTGTTTGGCGAAGACACGATTTCCGCTTCCTTATCCACAAACATCTACTATGTTTTGCTGGCTGTCACCTTCTTCTTCAACGCGCATTTATTCGATTTTCTGACCAAAGAACAGATCCGGAAGATCATGGATTTCCTCTGTGTCTTCAATCTCGTCATCGGTTTCGTTCAGATCCTGATCGTTTCCGATGTCCCCATTATCGGCAAATTCTATGACGATTTGGATTATTTCGATATTTTTGTGGACAGCGGAAAGATGCTGCTGATCGGGCGCATCTGTGCCACCCGGGTGGAACCTGCCAATATGGGCATCAGTATCTGTGTGTTTCTGCTTCCCTATGCAATGGCGCAGCTGCTGCACGCAAAGAACAAGCGGAAGTACCTGCTGTATATGGTCGGCTTGACCGTGCTCTGCGGCTACGCCCTCAGCAGTGCGGTGCTGGTCTCTCTGCTGGCCGCTTATATGCTTTTTATCATCCTGTCCTCCCGGAAAACCGGCGCCGGGAAATTCGTGATCCTGCTCCTGGTCCTGGCGATGATTGGCGTGCTGATTATCAGCTCCGGTATGATAGACAACACGGAATTCGGGCAGAAGATCTCCTATCTTTTGGTGGAGAAGACCACCAACACCAGCAATCTATCCTCCGGCTTTCGCTATACCACCGTGGTCAACGACCTGGTCTGCTTTGTCCGCTATCCCTTCTCCGGCATCGGCAACGGCAACCAGGGCTTCCTGTACAACGAAACGATGAACAGCAATCTGGTCTCCGAGGCCATGCGGAACAACTATCAAACGGTGAAGGCCATGAGCGGCGCAAACGGCGTCCTCAGCGGCGGCGCCTTCGTGCCCGCTTTTATTTCCGGCTACGGGATCCTCGGCCTGGTGCTGCTGGGGATCTATATCAACGCCGTGCGGAAGAAGCTGAAGGAGAAACGGGAATCGCTGAATTATTACTATGAGTGGTTCTGCATCGGCGCCATTACCTTCCTGATCGTCAGCACCGTGGCCGGTTCCATTGAAGGAAACTATATCGTGATGTTCGTGCTCAGCCTGCCCTTTGCGGCAGACCCCGTCCTGGAAGAGAAGGAGGAAGTACACAGCCTTGCAAACTGAGATTTATTATTCCCCGGAGGAGCTGCAAAAGATCCAGCGGACCGAGAAACAGGCCCTGGTCGTGCTCCTGGAGCTCTGCGAGAAGCTGAAGCTCAACCCGTTTCTGATTGGCGGCTCGGCCCTGGGCGCCGTCCGGCATCAGGGCTTTATCCCCTGGGACGACGACATCGACGTGGGACTGCTGCGCAGGGATTACGAGATCTTTATGCGGCAGGCGGAGAAGCTGCTCCCGGCGGGCTATACGCTGCAAACTCCCGAAAACGGCGCAAAGAACCCCTATTGCTATGTCAAGCTGCGGGTGGACGGGACCCGCTTTGTGGAATACTGCAACCACCGCAACCGCGTCATGCACCAGGGCGTCTACATCGACGTGTTCCCCTTTGACGAGGTGCCGGACGATGAGCAGGAGAACCTGCGTCAGTTCCAAAAGGCCCAGAAGCTCTGCCGCCTGTACACCGTGCGGCAGTCCGCCGACGTGAGCCGCCCGCCGCAGTCCACCAAGGAAAAGGCCGTCGCGGCCCTCCGCCGGGTCTGTCACTGGCTCGTCAGGGCCTTTGTGCCGCGGCAGGTCCTGCTGAATCGGCTCAACCGCACATTCACGGCCTGGAACGGGACCGGACAGCAGGCCCTGGCCTGCCTGAATTTCCCGAAGCGGAAATGCGAATACGTCCGGCGGGAGGACCTCTATCCCTTTGAGACCGCCGTCTTCGAGGGGCTGCGGGTTTCGATTCCCAGGAACTACGACGCCTATCTGACCACCCATTACGGGGACTACCGGAAGCTTCCGCCCCCGGAGGAACAGCTGGGGCATCGGCCTTATGAAGTGGAGATCTGAGCGCCGCGTCGAAATGCTGACATAGGAGAGCGCTATGAAACTGTTTATCATTTGCCGACAATTCTATGACTTTGAAAAACAGGAACGGATCATCGGCGGCATTCAGACTTATCTGCGGCAGCTCGTCCGGCTCGCGGAGGCCAACGGCTATGCGCTGACGATTTTGCAGTGCGCCGCTGCGCCCTGTGAAAAGCTTTTGAACGCGGCGGGCAGCCTTCGCGTGGTGGGCGTTCCCACGCAGAACAAGAAATTTGTCCGGGCCCTCCTCCAGAAGGCGGAGCGCTTAGGCGACCCGGAACGGGACCTTCTCCTGTTTGCCACCTCCACCATCATTGAGAAGCACGGCTTCCGCAAGTCCCTCGCCATTCAGCACGGGATCTACTGGGACATCGAGACCATCCACGGCAAGCATCCGCCCTTCCCGCTGGACCTTGCCCTGCGGGCTGTGCAGGCCCGCCGGATTATCTCCCAGCACAGACAGGTCTCCCGGATGGTCTGCGTCGATTACAACTACGTCAATTGGCTGCGTTCGCTGACGGTAGACCGCAGTCTGGCCTATACGGTCATACCCAACACGGCTTCGCTCCCGGAAACCGTTCCGGTGCGGAGCGGCCCGACGGTCCGGATGGTTTTTGCCCGCCGCTTTGTGGAGATTCGGGGCGTTCGCCTGCTGACCAAGGTCCTGCCCCAGCTGCTCCGGCGCTTCCCCCAGCTGTCCCTGACCCTGGCCGGAAGCGGCCCGCTGGAAGCTGAGCTGCGGGAATGCTTTGCGGGCTTCGACCGGGTGAATTTTTGCAGCTATGACCCGGACGAGAGCATTCCCTTTCATGCGCAGTTCGACATCGCAGTTGTTCCCACCGTGGGCTCGGAAGGGACCTCGCTCTCTCTGCTGGAGGCGATGGCTGCCGGGTGCGCCGTGGTCTGCTCCGACGTGGGCGGGATGTCCAACCTGATTTTAGACCGCTACAACGGGCGCATTCTGCCGCCGGAACCGGAGGCCTTCGGCGCCGCGCTGACAGAGCTGATCGAAGACGAAACGCTTCGCCGCAGACTGGCGGAAAACGGAAGAGCCACTCTGAAGTCCTCCTTCTCCCAGGCTGTCTGGGAGGAGCGCTGGCGCAGCGTTCTGCGCCAATTTGAAGCTTGAGCAAAGGGGAACAAGGTATGCGAGTGTCGCGGAAAAGCGTGATTTTTTCCCTGCTCTGGAAATTCCTCGAACGGATGGGGAGCCAGCTTTCCACCTTCCTGGTGGGGATTCTGCTTGCCAGGATCTTAGGGCCTACGGAATACGGCACCGTTGCGCTGATCACCGTCTTTATCAGCATTGCCACGGTGTTCGTGCAGGGCGGCTTCAATACCGCGCTGATTCAGCGCAAGGAGGTTGAAGAGCAGGATTATTCCAGCGTCCTCTATTTCTCCCTGACCGTTGCAGCCCTGCTCTATGGGGTGCTGTTTCTCTGTGCGCCGCTGATCGCGGACTTTTATGAGATACCGGAGCTGACGAAGATCATCCGGGTGCTGGCCCTGGTCCTGCTTCCGGGGGCCTTCAACTCTGTGCAGGTGGCCTATGTCACTCGGCGGATGCAGTTCCGCAAGCTGCTGATCAGCAACCTGACTGCTGTGATTCTCAGTGGGGGATTGGGCATCGTGATGGCCCTCTGCGGCGCCGGGTGCTGGGCCATTGTGGCGCAGCAGCTCACTAATCAGGTGTTTATCTGCGTGATTTTGTTCTTCATCTCCGAGTGGAAGCCCACTTCCGTGTTTTCCCTGGATTCCATTCGGCGGCTGATCCCCTTCGGCAGCAGAGTGTTGGCCTCCAACCTGCTGGTCACGGTCTTCCTCAACGTCCGCACCCTGATCATCGGGCGCTATTACAGCAAGGAGGATCTGGCCTATTTCAACCGGGGCAAAACCTTCCCGGCCACCGTCATGGACGCGGTCAACGGCACGATACAGTCCGTGATGCTCCCCACCTATTCCTCGGTGCAGGACCAAAAGGACCAGCTGCTTGCGATGCTCCGGCGCTCCGTCCGCGTGAGCTGCTATGTGATTTTTCCCAGCCTGATTGGGCTGGCAGCGGTCGCAAAGCCCTTTGTCAGCCTGGTGCTGACGGAGAAATGGCTCCCCGCGGTCCCGTTCCTGCAAATCTTTGCCATTGGCTATCTCACACACCCCATTCAGATGGCGACGAATCAGGCCCTGAAAGGGCTGGGCCTCAGCAATTTAACGCTCCGGATCGAGCTGCTTCGCAAGCTCTCCGAGGCGCTGCTGCTGATCGCGGCCCTGTTCTACGGTCCCATTATGATCGCCTGGAGCGGCGTTGCCGCGTCCCTGATCGCCTGCGTCATCAGTGCGCCCATCATCAAGCGGAATTTAGGTTATTCCTATTCCGCCCAAATCATGGACCTGCTGCCGTCGCTGTTCCTCTCGGCGCTGATGTATCTGGGCGTCTGGGGCCTGCTGCACTTCACCGCCTTTGGCAGCCTGGTCTCTCTGGTCCTCGGGGCCTGTACCGGCGCCGCCCTCTACCTGCTCCTCTCCGTTGTCACCCGCAACCGGGAGCTGCGCTATCTGCTGTCCATATTGTTCAAGAACCGCCGAAGGAGCTGCGTATGAACCGAATTCTGCAAGCCGCGGTCCAATTCTGTTACGGGGACCTGTATTGCCGCCTGCTGCCGGTGAAGAAAAACCGCATCCTGTTCAGCAGCTTTTACGGCCAGCACTATTCCGACGGACCGAGAGCCATCTCGGAACATCTGCACGAGCAGGACCCGGACATGGAGATCTGGTGGGCGTTCCGGGAGCCGGAAGGACACCGGCTTCCGGCCTATGTGCGGGCCGTCTCCATGGACAGCCCCAGGTATTTCCGCATCAAGGCCACGGCGAAGTTTTTGGTGACGAACGTCTATCAGCAGGGGGGCTACCTGAGCGGTTCCCGCCTGCGGGACAGCCTGATCCGCCTGCATCTGCGGCTGGAAAACCGAAAAAAACAGAGCGTCCTGACCACCTGGCATGGGACGCCCCTGAAACGCATGGGAAACGACGCGGTAGGCGCCAAGCAGCAGCGCTTCGCCTGCAATCAGCCCTGTTATTATTTGGTTGGAAACGCCTTTGAAGAGTCCGTGATGCTGCGGCTGACCCAGAACAAGCTGACGCCCCTCCGCTTTGGCAGTCCCAGGAGCTTCCGCCCCAGTGCCGCAGCCCAGGCCCGGGCCGCGGCGGACAGACAGGCCCTTGGCATCGGCCCGGAGGACGGGGTGGTGCTGTACGCGCCGACCTTCCGCTCTGCCCCGGACGGCAGAAAGCTGCCGGAAGCCTCCGGCCTTTCCCAGCTCCAAGCCCTCGATTTTGCCCGCCTGGAGCGCTGCCTCTGCGACCGCTTCGGCTGGAAAAAGCTGGTTTTGATTTGTCGATTCCACAATCTTGTGGAGCGGTCGGTGGATTGGAAGCGCCTGCAGGGAGTGGGGACCATCCTGCCGGGAAACGAAAGGGAAGATATTCAGGATTACTATCCCATGGCGGATATGGTGATTACGGACTATAGCTCTGTCATGTTTGACTTTATGAATTCTGGCCGTCCCGTGTTTTTGCTCTGTCCGGACTATGCGAGCTATTCCGGGCAGGAGCGCGGGCTGTATTTTGCCCCGGAAGAGCTGCCCTTTCCCATGTCGGAGCATTGGGAGGCCTTAGAGGCCCAGGTCAACGCCTTCGACGAGGCAGCCTATCGGCACAGGCTCCGGCGCTTTCGGGAGCGGCTCGGCAGCTATGGGGATGAGGCCGTGCTGGAAAAGACTGCCGCCTTCCTGCGGGGAGAAGCTGTCGAGCTTTGAAAAACATAGAATAGAAGCCCGCCGTGCGCAGCTCCAATGCTTCTGCGCACGGCGGGGTCTATTTTTTAAGATTTGAGATTATTCGGAGACCTCCAAGCCTAAGTCCCTGAGCTGGTCGGCGCGGCGGCGCAGCTCGGAGCCGGAGGCGCTGAGCACTGCGCCGAGCTCCTGCGCGTTGGCGGAGTGCCGTCCGCGGACGGCCCTGCGGACCCAGGCGTAGGGGAGAAGCCAGGGCTTGCCCCGCAGATATGCGTATTTTTCGGAGACGGTGAGGGTCTTGTAGGAGGGGAAAGCCAGGCGGGCCGCGGAGCGGAGCTTCACCAGGGCCAGGGGCTGGGAGGAGCGGCGCCGGGCCTGCTCCAATTCATAGACCTGATTGTCGTCGTTGGAAAAGCCAAAGACGCCGTCCTGGAAGATTTTTTCGGTGATGGAGCTGTAGAGCTCCTCTGACAGGGCCTCGGTGCCATAGGGCGAGGGCACGCCGAACCAGCGCTCCACCAGAGCGAGACAGCAGACCGTGAAGCGGAAGAAGCCGATGCGTTCCGCCTCGGCGCGGATCCAGTCCCAGTCATAGCGCTCTCTGCCGTCTTGCATCAGGATCGCCAGGTCGTAGAATTGGCGGAAGCCGACGCCGGACCAGCGCAGATGCTTTGCAATGTGGGCGATCAGATAGAAGAAATGGAAGCTGGGCTCCAGTCGAAGGCCCCCCTCCGGGGTCTGGCAGGCGTGGGGCCAAAAATCGTTGAAATAATTGTAGATGTGACCAAGGCCGGGCTCGTCGCGCTTCATCAGATGGCCCTGGATCTCAAACAGGGATTGATTCAGGGAATAGTGCCATTCGTCATCCGCCCATTTGACGTTCTGAAAGCCCTTTGCCTCCAGGCTGCTGCGGATCCGGTCCCGGTCCTCCGCGTGGACCAGAATATCTATATCGCCCATGGTGCGCAGCTCCGGAACGGGATAGCGGCTTGCGATGACGGCCCCCTTCACCGGGAGGAAGGGGATATTCTGCGCTGACAGCGCGGATCGAAGCAGGGAAAAGGAACGCATTAAATTTTCGGAATTGCCGATGGCAGCGCCAAAGGCGGTGTTCAGCCGACGAAAAATCGCCGCATCTTTGACAATGGCTGCGCACTGCGTAAAGAAAATGCCGCCGAGCTTGTGCGCCTCCGCCCAGGTGCAGACCTGGTCCCAATCCAACTGCTCCGGGGCCGCCGTGACTTGGCCCTGTAAATGGTCGCGCAGGACCTGAAAGAAGAATGTCTGTTCTGTTGTCAAGTTCTGTGCCTCCAATCCTTCAAGCTGGATGCATCATACCACAAAACGGAAAAAAACGCAACTGTTTTCACACTTTCCTGATAGACATTTTCCGTCGAATATGTTACAATATAATAACAATCATAATAAGGAGATGGTTCCATGCCAAACCGTGTATTGGAAGGCCTTCAGCCGGAACGGGCTTTGTATTATTTTGAGGAGATCGCAAAGATCCCCCATGGCTCCCGCAACACAAAACAGATCAGCGATTATCTCGTGGACTTTGCAAAGGCCCACGCGCTCCGCTATGTGCAGGATGAAGTCAACAATGTCGTCATCTACAAGGAGGGCAGCGCGGGCTATGAGCATCATCCCACGGTGATTCTCCAGGGACACATGGACATGGTGGCCGAGAAGACCAAGGACAGCCCCATTGATTTTACCAAGGACCCGCTGGAGCTCCGCACCGACGGAGTGGATATTTGGGCCGAGGGCACCACCTTAGGCGGCGACGACGGCATTGCCGTGGCCTACGCCCTGGCGATTTTGGAGGCGGACAACATTCCCCACCCGCCGCTGGAATGTGTCTTCACGGTGGATGAGGAGATCGGCATGGAGGGCGCGGCGGCTTTGGACCCCGAGCTGCTGAAGGGCCGCATCTTCCTCAACTGCGATTCCGAGAACGAGGGCATTTTGACGGTGAGCTGCGCCGGCGGCGCCCGCTCTGATTTGAATCTGCCCATTTCCATTGAAGCGGCGGAGGGGAAGGGCATCCACATCTATGTGGACGGGCTGACCGGCGGACACAGCGGCGCCGAGATCCACAAGGGCCGGGCCAACTCCAACAAGGTCATGGGAGAACTGCTGTCCAAGCTGCTGAAACGGCTGCCCTACCGCCTGGTGTACGTCCGGGGCGGGCAGAAGGACAACGCCATTCCCCGCTATTCCATGGCGAAGATCATCGTCGCGGAGAACCGGCTGGAAGACGCGCTGGCGGACATTGACGAGCTTGCCGCGCAGATCCTCAGGGAACTGCCCAAGGAAGAAGAGAAGGCGAAAATCACCCGGGAGCTCTGCGTCTGCCGGGGCAAGGCGATGACCATTGCCTCCACCCGCAAGGCGGTGGGACTGCTTTCTGACGTTCCCAACGGCATTCAGGCCTGGAGCAAGGATATTGAGGGTCTGGTCCAGACCTCTCTGAACTTAGGCGTGCTCAAAACCGAGGACGGCGAGCTCCGCATGTCCTTCTCCGTGCGCTCCTCTGTGGAGCAGGAGAAGCTGGCACTGTTTGAGAAGCTTCGCGCTCTGGCCGAGAAATACGGCGCGTCCTACGGCGAGCACGGGAACTATCCCGCCTGGGAGTATCGCAAGGATTCTCCGCTGCGGGAGCTGATGTCCCGGGTGTTTGAGAAGCTCTACGGACGCAAGCCTGTGGTGGAGGCCATTCACGCGGGCCTGGAATGCGGCCTCTTCTCCGGCAAGCTGCCCGGACTGGACTGCGTTTCCTTCGGCCCCGATATGCAGGACATCCACACCACGCGGGAGCGGCTGAACCTGGCCTCCACCGCCCGGACCTGGAAGTATCTGCTGGCAGTTCTGGAACAACTCTGATTTTATGCAATTGAAACGTCTCTTCGGAGACCGCCGCTTTTATCGCGCCGCCCTGACCGTCGCGCTGCCTATCATGGTCCAAAACGGCATCACCAACTTCGTGGGAATGCTGGACAACATCATGGTAGGCCGCGTCGGTACGGTGGAAATGACCGGCGTCTCCATCGCAAATACCCTGCTTTTCGTGTTCAATCTCTCCATTTTCGGCGCCGTTTCCGGCGCCGGAATTTTCGGTGCGCAGTTTTACGGAAAGGGCGACAACGAGGGCGTTCGCTATGCCTTTCGCTTCAAGCTTCTGGAAAGCGCGGCCCTGCTGGCCCTGGGCTGCCTGGTCTTTCTCTGCTTCGGAAAGGAGCTGATGCTCCTCTATCTGCGGGGGGAAGGGGAGCAGGCCGATATTTTGGACAGTCTGCGCTTCGGGGAAAGCTACCTGCGCATCATGCTCCTGGGTCTGCCCGCCTTTGCGCTGGCGCAGTGCTATTCCGGGACCCTCCGGGAGACGGGCCAGACCGTCGTCCCCATGACCGCGGGGCTGATCGCCGTGGGGGTCAACTTTGTCTGCAACTGGCTGCTGATTTTCGGCAAGCTGGGTCTTCCCCGGCTGGGCTCCGACGGCGCTGCCGTCGCCACGGTCCTGTCCCGGTACGTCGAAGCGGCCATTGTGATGGCTTGGGCGCATCGGAATCCGCAAAAGGCGCCCTTCTTTCGCGGCGCCTGGCGAAGCCTGCGCATCCCCCTCCGGCTGGCGGGGCAAATTGCAAAACGCGGCACCCCGCTGATCCTCAACGAGACCCTCTGGGCCCTGGGACAGGCCCTGCTGATCCAGTGCTATTCCATTCGGTCCTACGACGTGGTCTCCGCTGTGAACATCTGCTTTACCCTGGGTAATGTGTGCAGCGTGGCCTTCTTCGCAATGGGCGTCGCCATCGGCATCCTGGTGGGGCAGCTGCTCGGCGCGGGAAAGGTCGAGGAAGCCATTGATACCGACAGAAAGCTCATCGTATTTACGGAGCTGACCTGTCTTCTGTTTGGAGGCATAATGGCCGCGGTCTCCGGGGTCTTCCCGGGCATTTACAACACGGAGCCCTCGATCCGGCAGCTGGCCTCCGCCCTGATCCTCATCAACGCGGCCCTGATGCCGGTCCAGGCCTTTGCCAACGCCTGCTACTTTACCCTGCGTTCCGGCGGCAGGACCTTCATCACCTTCCTGTTCGATTCCGTGTTTTCCTGTGTCATTGTGGCCCCGACGGCCTATGTGCTGTCCAGATTCACGGCCCTGCCGATTCTCTGGCTCTTCTTCTGCTGTCAGGGGCTGGAGCTGCTCAAATGCTTTGTCGGATATCGGATGATTCGCAGCGGTATTTGGATCCAAACCATCGTAAAGGAGGCATATTGATATGCACGCAAAAGAATTTCAGAAACGTTCGCTGCTGCGGATCTTTCTGAGCTACTTCAAGCCCCACCGGAAGCTCTTTGCGCTGGACCTGAGCTGCGCCTTTACGGTGTGCCTGATCGACCTGGCCTTCCCGCTGGCGACCCGCAGTGCCCTCTATCAGCTTTTGCCGGACAAGAATTATCAGAGCTTCTTCCTGCTGATGGGCGCAATGGTCCTGTGTTATTTGCTCCGCTCCTTTTTGCAGTTCGTGATCGCCTATTGGGGGCACACCTTCGGCATCCGCGTGGAGGCGGACATCCGCCGGGACCTGTTCAGTCATCTTCAGAGCTTAAGCTTCAGCTACTATGACAATAACCGGACCGGCCAGCTCATGAGCCGTCTGACCACGGACCTCTTTGAGCTCACAGAGCTGGCCCACCACGGGCCGGAGGACCTGTTCACCTCTATTTTGACGGTCATCGGCGCGATGATCATCATGTTTACCGTCCAGTGGAAGCTTGCGCTGGTGGTCTGTCTGATGTTCCCGGTCTGCCTGTCTGTGGTCATTTTCCGGCGCAGGAAGATGGGCAAGGTCTCCAAGATGGTCAAGCAGCGGACCGCGGGCATTAACGCCGACATCGAATCATCGCTCTCCGGGTTCCGGACCTCCAAGGCCTTTGCCAACGAGGAGGCAGAATACGACAAATTCAGCCACTCCAACGAGCGCTTCAAGGTCTCCAAGCGGGAATTCCACAAGGAAATGGGAATTTTTCACGCTACGATGGAGTTCTTTACTTCCATTCTCCACGTCGTCGTGATCTCCGTGGGCGGCTATCTGATCATGAAGGACCAGATGGACTACCGGGACATCATCACTTTTTCCCTGTATATCGCCTCCTTCGTCAACCCCATCCGCAAAATGGCCGCCCTGTCTGAAATGCTGGCAAACGGCCTGGCGGGCCTCCAGCGCTTTGTGGAGATCATGCGCACGGAGCCTACGGTCCAGGACCTGCCGGACGCCGAGGAGCTGACAAACGTACAGGGCGCCATCCAGCTGGACCACGTGGATTTCTCCTACAAGGAAGAGCTGCCCGTGCTGACGGATGTGAATTTGGAGATCCGGGCAGGGGAGACCATTGCGGTGGTCGGTCCCTCCGGCGGCGGCAAGACGACCCTCTGCCAGCTCATTCCCCGCTTTTACGAGACCTCCGGCGGCGTCATTTCCGTGGACGGCAAGGACATCCGCCACGTCACCCAGCGCTCCCTGCGGGCCAACATCGGCATTGTCCAGCAGGATGTGTTCCTCTTTGCCGATACGGTGCTGGAGAACATCCGCTACGGAAAGCCCGGCGCCTCCTTTGAGGAGGTCGTGGAAGCGGCCAAACGGGCGGAAATCTATGAAGATATTATGGAAATGCCGGAGGGCTTCGACACCTACGTGGGCGAACGCGGCATACTTCTCTCCGGCGGCCAGAAGCAGCGCATCTCCATTGCCCGCATTTTCCTGAAGAATCCGCCCATTCTGATCCTGGACGAGGCGACCTCCGCCCTGGACAGCATCACGGAGGCCAAGATCCAAAAGGCCTTTGACGAGCTTGCCAAGGGCAGGACGACCCTGATCATCGCCCACCGCCTCTCCACCATTCACGCGGCCAACCGCATCATCGTGATTTCGGAGGGGAGGATCCGCGAGCAGGGCAGCAGGGAAGAACTTTTGGAGCGCAATGGGGTCTTCGCCCAGCTCTATCACACGCAAAATCTGGTGGAAGGAAAATTCTGAGCAGAAATTGTTTGCTTTTTCTCCCATCGTTTGATATAATCACACAAATACAGCTTGGAGGTGCCTATGCAGCAGGCCATTTATCATTTCCAGATCATGAGCCAGCCGGTATTCTGCCGGAACTTCGGCCACGGAAATATCAACTACACCTTTTTGATTACCACCGACAACGGCAAGCAATATATTTTGCAGCGCATCAATACCCATGTGTTCAAGCAGCCGGAGCAGCTCATGGACAACGTGATTGCCGTGACCCAGCACATCCGCAAGAAGGACCCCGACCCCTCCCACGTTCTGAATTTCATTCCCGCCCTGGACGGGAAGTACTACTATCGGGACGAGCGCAGACGCTTCTGGCGCTGCTATGAGTTTGTGGGCGGCTTTTGTCTGGAGGCGCCGGAATCGGACGCCGACTTCTATGAAAGCGCCGTTGCGTTTGGACGGTTCCAGGAGCTGCTCTCCGATTTCCCCGCCGATACGCTCTATGAGACCATTCCGAATTTCCACAACACGCCGGACCGCTACCGCCAGCTCCACATTGCCATGGACGAGGACGCCTGCGACAGACTGCAATACGTTCAGCCGGAAGTGGATTTCATTATGGAGCGGGAGCAGGAGGCCGGGATCATCCAGCGGATGCTGGAATCCGGGGACCTGCCCCTGCGCGTGACCCACAACGACACGAAGCTCAACAACGTGCTGCTGGATATGAAGACCCGAAAAGCGCTCTGTGTTCTGGACCTGGATACCGTCATGCCCGGCTCCTCGCTCTTTGACTTTGGCGATTCCATTCGCTTTGGCGCGGCCACCGCACCGGAGGATGTCCAGGAGCTCAGCCGCATGAGCATGGACCTTCACCGTTTCGAGGTCTATACCAGGGGCTTCCTGGACGGCTGTCACTCCCTGACCAAGCGGGAAATGCTGCTGCTTCCCATGGGAGCGAAAATCATTACCTTAGAGCTTGCGGTCCGCTTCCTCATTGACTATCTGGAATCCGACCACTATTTCAAGACCCAGTACTCCGACCACAATCTGGTCCGCACCAGAGCCCAGCTCAAGCTGGTGAAGGATATGGAGGCCAAGTGGTATCAGATGCAGAAAATCATCGAACGGTATATGGAGAATTGACGATGAATTACAAAAATGCCAATATCTATACGAAAGATTTCCGCTTTGTGTCCGGCGGCTTTTCCGTGGAGGACGGGAAATTCTGCGACGTTCTGCTGGAAAAGGACGACGCTGTGGACCTGCACGGCGCTTATGTCATCCCCGGTCTCATTGACGTTCACAACCACGGCAATTCCAACGCCGACTTCTCCGACGGCTCCTATGAGGGGGACGTGAAGATGGCCCGCTACCTGGCGAGCATCGGCGTGACGAGCTTTGCGCCTGCCACCATGACCCTGCCCTATGCCGTCATCGCAAAGGCCCTGGAGGCCGGTCTGCGGCTTCACAAGGCCCCGGTGGAGGGCTGTGCCCGGCTGCTGGGCGTCCAGATGGAAGGGCCCTTCTTCTCCGAGAAAAAAAAGGGCGCCCAGAACGCGGAATACCTGCGTCTGCCGGATTTTGAAGCCTTCCGCAAGCTCTATGCGGACAGCGAGGGCCTGATCTCCATCGTGGACCTGGCCCCCGAGTTAGAGGGCTCCGTGGCCTTTGTGGAGCAGGCGAAGGCGCTGTGCACCGTCTCCATTGCCCACACGGATTCCGACTACGAGCACGCGAGGGCCGCCATCGAGGCCGGCGTCACTCATCTGACCCACCTCTACAACGCCATGCCGCCCATCCACCACCGGAAGCCCGGCGTCATCGGGGCGGCCTCGGAGGTGCCCGCCGTTTCCGCGGAGATCATCTGCGACGGCATCCACGTCCATCCCGCTTCGATTCGGATGGCCTTCAAGCTCTTCGGCGCGGACCGAATGGTGCTGATCTCCGACGCCCTGCGCTGCTGCGGGATGCCGGACGGGGAATATGAGCTGGGCGGACAGCAGGTATTTTTAGCGGAAAATGTGGCGAGACTGTCAGACGGGACCATTGCGGGCTCCGCCACCAATCTCTATGACTGTATGCGCAACACCGTCGCCTTCGGCATCCCGAAGGAGGACGCGGTCCGGGCCGCCACCTGGAATCCCGCCAGGCAGATCCACGCCCTGGATCGGGTGGGCTCCATCGAGAACGGCAAGCTGGCAGATTTTGTGGTCTGCGACGCGGAGCTGAACCGGAAGGAAGTCTGGCTTGGCGGAGAGCGGCTCAAATAAAGGAGGAACAAACGGATGAAAAAAGCATTTATTTTTCTGGTCATCACTGCGCTGCTGATAACGCTCTGCGCTTGTGCAGCGGGGAATGAGACGACCACCGCAGCGAAGTGCTCTGAGGAAACGGAGCCGAAGCTCACGATGAATCCGGAGATCGAGACAAAGGAGCCTCAGACGCAGGAACCCACGCAGACGGAAGCACCGTTCATCACAACGGAGGCTCCTGCCGCGAATGGCGCGGAATTCAACATCTATTCCCTGAAGGGCCCCACCACCATGGGCATCGTCACCCTGCTGGAGGAGAGCAAAAACGGGAACACCGTCAATACCTATCACTCCACCATCTGCGCTGCTGCCGACGAGGTGACGGCTGCTATCGTCAACGGAGACGCGGACATCGCCCTGCTGCCTGCCAACGCCGCGGCTGCCCTGTACAACAAGGCCGGTGGCTTCTCTGTGGTCGCCATCAACACCTTGGGCGTTCTCTACCTGGTGGAAAACGGCGATACGGTCCAGTCCGTCGAGGACCTGGCAGGGAAGACCGTCTGCCTGACCGGCAAGGGGACCACGCCGGAGTACTCCCTTCGGTATCTGCTGGCCTCCTATGGCATTGAGGATCAGGTCAATCTGGAATTCAAATCCGAGGCCCAGGAGGTCGTGGCCGCTCTGAGCGAGGATATGTCCATGATCGGGCTGCTGCCCCAACCCTTTGTCATCGCGGCGATGATGCAGAATGAAAATCTCCGCATCGCCGTGGACCTCAACAGCGAATGGAACACTGTGTCCGCGGACAGCTCGCTCGTCACCGGCGTAACAGTCGTTCGGACGGAGGTCCTGGAGAAGAATCCCGAAGCGGTTAAGGCCTTTTTGAAGGAAGCCGCCGAGGGGGTGGATCAGGTCAACAGCGACCCGGAAGCGGCGGCCAAGCTCATTGCGGAGCTGGGCATCGTCAACAAGGATGTCATTGCCGCGAAGGCCATTCCGTTCTGCAACCTGGTCTGCATCGACGGCGCAGGCATGAAGGATATGCTTTCCGGCTATCTGAAGACCCTGTTCGACCAGAATCCCAAGGCCGTCGGCGGGTCCATGCCCGCTGAGGAATTCTACTACACGGGAGAATAAGTGATGAAGCCTGTCAAATCGCCGCGCCACATCGTCCGGGGACTGCTGATTGCCCTGTTCTGGCTGGGGATTTGGCAGGCTGCCTCTATGCTGGTGGGAAAGCCGGTGCTTTTTGCCTCCCCCCTGGACACGGTGAAGGCCCTGGCGGAGCTGCTTCCCACGGCGGATTACTGGTCCGCCGTGCTGGGCTCCTTAGAACACATCGCCCTGGGCTTCTTCCTGGCGCTGCTGCTGGGCCTGCTGGTCGGTATCGCGGCCTTTCGTTTTCCCCTGGTCAAGGCCCTGGTCTCGCCCCTGCTGACTATGATGAAGACCGTCCCCGTGGCCTCCTTCATCATTCTGGTGCTGGTTTGGTTCGGCTCGAAGCATCTGGCCGTCATTGTGGCTCTGCTGATCGTCTTTCCGCAGATCTATTTTGCGACGGTGACAGGCCTTTCCAGCACCGACAAGGAATTGCTGGAGCTGGCAAGGGTGTTCCGGGTCCCCGGCGGAAGGACGGCCTGGCAGGTCTATCGCCCGGCGCTGTGGCCCTATCTCAACGCCGCCTGCGCCTCCGCGCTCGGCATGAGCTGGAAGGCCGGGATCGCCGCTGAGGTCATCGGCACCCCCGCCCGCTCCATCGGCGAGCAGATGTATCTGTCCAAAATCTATCTGGCGACAGCGGAGCTCTTTGCCTGGACCCTGACGGTGATCCTGCTCAGTATGGCATTTGAACGGGCTGTGCGCTGGCTGCTGAGAAAGGTGGGGAAGTGATGGATCTGAACATCAGCGGGCTTTCTCACCGCTTCGGGGATAAGGTAATTTTCGACGATTTCTCTCTGACCCTGCGCCGCGGCGGCCTCTACGGGCTGACGGCCCCCTCCGGACGGGGCAAAACGACCCTGCTCCGGATCCTGATGGGCCTCCAGGTCCCGGACGCCGGGACCCTGCCCCAGGGCGTCCGCTATTCCGCCGTGTTCCAGATGGACCGGCTGCTGCCGGGCCGCAGCGCCGTGGACCAGCTTCTGTTCGTCCGGGGCGGCAAGCGGGAGGCCGAAGCCTGCCGGGCCTTTCTGGCGGAGCTGCTGCCGGAAGGCAGCCTGGACCAGCCGGTGGGCGAGCTCTCCGGAGGAATGCAGCGGCGGGTCGCCATTGCCAGGGCTCTCTGGGCCGAGAGCGACTGCATCCTCATGGACGAGCCCTTCACCGGCTTGGATGAGGACACGCTGCACAAAACGGCGGATTTTATCCTCGCGAAGCGCAAAGACCGCACGCTTCTCCTTTCCACACACCAAAAGGAGCTTCTGGAGGCTTATCCATTTGAATGGCTGACGCTGCCGTAAAAAGACAATCCCCCCCAGGAAAAAACCGCAAAACGGTTTTTTCCTGGGGGGGGATTTGTTCCCGTCGTTATGACAGCGACAGCTCCTCGGCAAACGGCTCCAGACTTCTCTGTAAGATCCCGTGCATCTGGGCAATGGCGACGCCGTAGTTGACCATGGGGACCCCCGCTTTCCGGGCGGTCTCGATGCGGTGCTGCATGGCGGCCTCGTTCAGCATACAGCCGCCGCAGTGGATGACCAGGGCGTAGGGGGAGAGGTCCTCGGGGAACTCCCCGCCGGAGGTGAAGCAAAACTCCGGCTCCTTGCCGGTATAGGCCCGGACCCAGCCTGGCATTTTCACCGTGCCGATGTCGTTGCACTGCCGGTGATGGGTGCAGCCCTCGGAGATCAGCACCTTGTCGCCGTCCTGAAGCCGGGAAAGGGCTCTGGCCCCGGCGGCCAGGGTGGAGAGCTGACCCTTGTAGCGGGCAAAGAGAATGGAGAAGGAGGTCAGCGGGATGGAGGCCGGGACCAGCGGAGAGACCTTTCCAAAGGCCTGAGAATCCGTCACCACCAGCCGGGGCGGCTTGTTCAGATTTTGGAGGACGGATGTAATTTCCTCCACCTGACAGCAGAGGGGAACGCAGTGGAGGTCCAGCAGCTCCCGCAGGGTGAGCTGCTGGGGCAGGATCAGGCGGCCCTTCGGGGCGCTCTCGTCGATGGGGATCACAAGAACCACCGTGTCGCCGGGGTCCACCAGGTCCGCTAAGATGTACTTGGGGGCCTTGGCGGTACGGCCCAGAGCGGCGAGGCGCTCCTTCAGCTCGTGGACGCCCTCGCCAGTCAGGGCGGAGACAAGGATAACGTCCCCCTCACTGTCATTGCGAGGCACGGAGGGCCGTGGCAATCCGCGTCCCTCGTCTCCTGTTGCCGGTTGCCGGTTGCCTGTTGCCTCATACGGGGGGCACCCCTCCACCGGCCTTGAGGCCGGTCCCTCTCCTCTGCAAGCAGGGGAGGTACATACCGCCCCTACAAGGTCGCACTTATTCGCCGCTAAAATCACGGGAAGCTTGCGGGCTTTGATGCGTTCCAGCAGGGACCGATCGGCTTCGGTCATGCCCTCTGCCGCGTCGTAGACCAGGACGGCGATGTCGGTCTTGGTCAGGATCTCGTTGGTCTTCTCCACCCGGAGTTCACCTAAGAAGCCCTCGTCGTCCCAGCCGGGGGTGTCAATGATGACCACCGGGCCTAAGGGCAGCAGCTCCATGGCCTTTTTGACCGGGTCTGTGGTCGTGCCCTTGACGGGGGAGACCACCGAGAGCTTCTGCCCGGTGACGGCGTTCACCAGGCTGGATTTCCCGGCGTTGCGCCGTCCGAAAAAAGCGATATGAAGTCGTTCCGCAGAAACAGTTTCATTCAAACTCATAGAAACATCCATCCTTATTCGTAGGGGGCGGCGCCTTCGACGCCCCGTGCCGACGTGTCGATACGGGAACGGGCCGTCCAGGGGCCGGCCCCTACAGTCCTCTCAAACGTCGTCAGAACCTAAAATCTCGGGCGTTGGAGGCCTTGATGGCCGCGATGTGCTCGGCGGCGATTTCCCGGACCCGGTCTCTGGGGATCTTCTTCAGCTCTTCCTCCACCATGCGGAAGCCGATCTCCTTCGTCTCCGGGCTGGCGTAATCCACTAAGTACTCCGTCAGGGTCATCAGGGCGTTGGGATGGCAGCAGTTGAGGATCTGACCGGACTTGCAGAGGCTCATGAAGCGGTCGCCGGTGCGGCCCTCCCGATAGCAGGCGGTGCAGAAGGAGGGGATGTGTCCGTTCTCCATCAGCCAGCGCACCACCTCGTCCAAAGAGCGCTGGTCGGAGACGTCGAACTGCTCCGTGTCGTGGGGCCGCTCCTCGGACGAATAGCCTGCGTAGCCGCCCACAGAGGTCCGGGAGCCGCCGCTGACCTGGCTGACGCCCAAGCGCAGGAGCTTGGACCGGGAGGCCTCGGATTCCCGGGTGGAAATGATGATGCCGGTATAGGGCACCGCCAGACGGATGCAGGCGGTGATTTTGGCAAACATCTCATCGGAGATGGAGTTGTTGAATTCCTCGGGGTCAATGCCGTCGGCGGGCTTCACCCGGGGGACGGAAATGGTATGAGGACCGACGCCGTGCACCGCTTCTAAGTGCTCCGCGTGCATCAGAAGGCCCGCAAACTCATAGCGATAGAGCTCCAGACCGAAGAGAACGCCTAAGCCCACGTCGTCGATGCCCGCCTCCATGGCCCGGTCATGGGCGGAAGTGTGGTAGTCATAGTCGTGCTTGGGGCCGGTGGGGTGCAGCTTGAGATAGCTCTGTTTGTGGTAGGTCTCCTGGAAGAGGATGTAGGTGCCGATGCCCGCGTCCTTGAGCTTTTTGTAGTTCTCCACCGTGGTGGCGGCGATGTTCACATTGACCCGGCGAATGGCGCCGTTTTTGTGCTTGATGGAGTAGATGGTGTTGATGCAGTCCAGGATGTATTCGATGGGGTTGTTCTTGGGGTCCTCACCGGCCTCGATGGCAAGCCGCTTGTGGCCCATATCCTGGAGGGCGATGACCTCCTGCTTGACCTCCTCCTGGGTCAGCTTCTTCCGGGCGATGTGCTTGTTTTTCAGGTGGTAGGGACAGTAGACACAGCCGTTGACGCAGTAGTTGGACAGGTACAGCGGGGCAAAGAGGACGATGCGGTTGCCGTAGAAGGCCAGCTTGATCTCCTCGGCGATTTGATAGATGCGCTCCAGCACCTGTGGGTCCTCGCAGGCCAGCAGGACGGAGGCCTCCCGGTGGGTCAGGCCGCGGCAGTGACAGCCGCTGCCCTCTTTGACAGGCCGGGCTTTTTCCAGGATCTCGTTGATGAGCGGCAGATTGTTTTTGTTGGCGTCGGCATAGGCAAGGGTCTCCCGGATCTCTTCGTCGTTGATGAATTCATCCGGAAGCAGGGATTTGGGGTTGTAGACAGGCATGGAAAAGTTCTTCCTTTCAAATGGTTTTCGGGTCGCCCCGATCGGTAACTAATTCATAACCAATGGCTGCCATCCGCTGTGCCAGGCAGCCTCTGCACTGGGCGGATTCCTCGCCGGTGCAGATCTTGTTATCGTAAAGCGCATATTTTTTGCGCACACTGACAGGGGAGAGGTTCGGCATGACCACATTGGCGCCGGACTGGATGCCCTTTTCCCGGCCCAGCGGGTCCAAGGTCCCCAGGGCGGTGGTGGCTGGAAGGAGGAGGTTTGGTTGGATCAGCCTTAAAATGGAAAGCAGGTAGCAGCTCAGCTCCACACTGCCGCCGGGCTCTGCGCCAAAGGGCGTATCCTTGTGGGGGATGAAGGGGCCGATGCCGCACATGGCGGGGCGGAAGCGCTCGACGAATTTGAGGTCCTTCGCCAGTTCCCGTTCCGTCTGACCGGGAGAACCTACCATGAAGCCGCAGCCCACCTGATAGCCGATCTCTTTGAGCGTGGTGAGACATTGCATCCGGTGATCCCAGGACATGGTTTCCGGGTGCAGCTGCCCGTAGTGGGCCTTGTCGGCGGTCTCATGCCGCAGCAGATAGCGGTCCGCGCCTGCGTCGAAGAGTTTTTGATAGCTGTCCCGGCTTCGTTCACCCAGGGACAGGGTGACGGCGCAGGCAGGGAACTCCCGCTTGATTTGCCGCAGCATCCCGCAGAGCAGGGCGTCATTGAAGTAGGGGTCCTCGCCGCCCTGGAGCACAAAGGTGCGGAAGCCCAGGTCCCAGCCCTCCCGGCAGCAGTCTAAGATCTCCTTCGGAGACAGGCGGTAGCGCTCCGCGCTGCGGTTGTCCCGGCGGATGCCGCAGTAGTAACAGTTGTTTTTGCAATAGCTGCTGATTTCAATCAGACCACGGGTAAACACTGTATTGCCATAGACAGCCTGCCGGACCCGGACGGCGCGTTCCCGCAAAGACGCGGCGAGGGCCTCGCTCCGTTGCCGGAGCAAGGCCTCGTATTCCGCGAGACTGAGACTGCGGTCCGTTTCCAGCTTTGCTGCGAGCGCAAAGCCGTCAATCATTGCTGACCACGTTGGAGTAAGCGGTCTTCGCGCTGACTCCCTCCAAGGCGCCAATCTTGCCGGACAGGGCTGCGATGACATCCTGGGGCCCGTCCACCGCGATGCTGATGATATTGATGTCGCGCTGACGGTAGGGGATACCCATTCTGCCGATGATGATTTGGCCGTATTCGTGCAGCAGTGCGTTGAGCTGCTCTACGGCCTCATTGTTTTCCACAATGATGCTGATGACGGCGACTCTGGTTTCCATAGTGTTTCCCTCCATAGAATGATTTGATGAAAACAAAAAGACCGCGTGCGAACGCGGCCTTCTGTTTCCTCGTATCGCACCTTTCCCCTGGGCCAGCGCCCTCATGTCAGGTTACGCATCTATCATAACGGAAAAACAGGCAATTGTCAATCTCTTTTTTTGTGATTCAACAAATATCGCACCACATCGGAGGCGATCAGCAGACCTGCTGCGGGAGGAACAAAGGGACTGCTGCCCGGAATGGCACGGCGCTGATTGCCATAGGCTTCCGGCCCTTCCGTCGGAGCGGCCTCCGCAGGCGGAGTAAACAGCGGGGTGAGGGGAGGTTCTTTCGAGTAGAGCACCCGCAGGCCTTTGACGCCCCGGCGGCGCAGCTCTTTTCGCATGATGCGGGCCAGGGGGCAGACGTCCGTTTCATAGATGTCCGCAAGCTCCAACTGCGCGGGGTCCAGCTTGTTGCCGGTGCCCAGGGCGGATAGGATCGGGGTGCCTGCCGCCTGGCACTGCATCACCAGGTCCAGCTTCGCCGTGACGGTGTCAATGCAGTCCACAACGTAGTCATATTCCCGAAAGTCAAAGCTTGCCCCGGTTTCCGGCAGATAGAAGGTCTGATAGGTCCTGAGCTTGATTGTCGGGTCGATGTCCCGCAGACGGGCTGCGGCAGCCTCTACCTTCGTCATGCCTAAGGTGCTGTGCAGCGCAAAGATTTGTCTGTTCAGATTGGAAAGGGCGATCCTGTCATTGTCGATCAGGTCCAAATTTCCGACGCCGGAACGGGCAAGAGCCTCCGCCGCATAGCCGCCCACGCCCCCAAGGCCGAAGACGGCGACCCGCGCCTTCCGCAGCAGCTCGATCCCCTCGGTCCCGACAAGCATTTCAAATCGAATCAACTGCTCCATACGTCCGTGGCTCCTTCCTTTTTCGCTATGCTGTCATTGAAAGGGGATCTCCGTCAATCCCAGCTCTGCGGCAGCTTTGGCTAAGTCAATTTCTGTGTACCAGGTAGGGTAGAGGGCTTTGCAAAGGGCCATACGGGCGTAAAGTCCCGCAGCGCATTCTCCAAGGGCGGCCTCCGTCATCAGATACACAGCTTTTCCGGGGAATCTGAGAGAGACTGCATTGCGCACGGACGCAGCTGCTGAGAGGGAGGGGACTAGCTTCAGGACCGCATCCGGGTTTTTGGCAAGGACCCAATCGTCCGTAACATAGGGGTCGCTTCGGTTTTCTGCAATGTTGTAACTCTCCGTATCCGCAATCAAATCGCAGTAGAGAATCGTGTGTCCGGGCTCCTCCAGTTCCACATAGAGGGAAAGGGTCTGGCAAAGATAGCGGCGCTGGTTTCCGTTTTGCAGCAGGAAGCTCCAGTAGGCGAAGGCGTTGTAGCTCCAATGCGCATAGAGGGTTTGGTCGGTCTCCTGAAGAAACACAGAATCGGCGTCAATCTGTTCCCCGCCCTGGGCCTCCGTCCACCAGCCGGAAAAATCGTAGCCCTCCCGCAGCGGGGTGGGCAAGGTCCCATAGCATTCCCCATATCGAATGCGGGCCTCCTGGTCATAAGGACGGAGGCGGCCGCCGTTTCCGTCGAAGCGCAGGGTCAGAGCGTCCTGCTCCAGCCAGTGCGCATAGAGAAAATGGTCTTCCGTCGTCTCCACCAGGGTGTCGGAAGTGATGCGGACGCCCTCCTCCGCCTCTGTCCACCAGCCGTCAAAGCTCCATCCGCGGCGGCTTGCCTGGGGCAGATTGCCATAGCATTCTCCGGGATAGACAACGACGGTCATGGTCCCCGTGTCGCCGCCGTTGTCCAGGAGGGTCAGCGTGACGGAATGCTCGCTTGTCTCCGGGGGCTCTGTCTCGGTGGATTCCCTTGGCTCCGTTTCCGGTCTTGGCGCCGGTCCCGCCGGTCCGGGGCCTGTTTGACCGGACCCTGCGCCGGGGGCCGGGTTCGGCTCCGCTTCGGGAGAAGCTTCTGCCGTTGCCTGGACCGGTTCCTGCGGTGCTTCCGTCTCAGTGGGGGTCGTTTCCGGCGCTTTTGTCTCTGAAGGGCTTGGGTCCGGCGCTTTTGTCTCGGAAGGCCTTGGTTCCGGAGGCTTTGTCTCTGTCGGCTCTGTCTGCTCCGCGGTCTCTGGGGGTGCAGTCGTTGTCACAGGGGCTTCCGTCTCTGCTGTCGTCGGCGGCAGAGGCTCCGTGGTTTGCGGCGCTGCTGTCGGGGCTTCTGTCGTTGGCTGCGTGGGCAGCGCTTCGGTCTGCATGACAAGATCCGCCTGCGCAGCGTCCGTCAGAAGGCGCACCCGGCAGCCGGAAAAGAATGTCAGAAGAAGGAAGAATATCCAAAAACAGAGCTTGCGTTTCACAGGTACCGCCTTTCCGCAGGTCAAAGACCTGTCACATACTTGACACGAAGCCGCTGCTTCCAGTTCATCCGATGCAGAGACAGCGCCTTTGCAGATTCCAGGAAGGCTTGGAAGGCCGCTTCATCACAAGGCTCCAGGGGATGCTCCCGGTAGGAGAGCTCCTGCCATTGGGGCAAGAGCGCGGAAAACTGGGCGCCGAGCTCCGCGTCCATTTCGCTGACTGCCGGAAAATATGCGGAGATCGGCTGATTCTGTTCCTCCATGCCGCACTCTGTCAGCCAGCGAAGGGCATAGAGCAGCGTCGCATGACAGCGTTCTTCCGGCGCCTCCGCCTCCAATCCGGCCCGATTTTTCAAGCGGCGGCGGCGCAGACTGTCGCTCCAGACAGCCGGAACGAAAAGCAGCAGAAGCGTAAGAAGGATGACAAGGAGGGGGAGCAGCTTTTTGAAGGAAAACGCTTCGCCGGGGTCCTCTGCGCTATGGGGTTCCAGGGTGTAGGGACGGGTCTCCTGCACCGGAGCTTCCGGTTCTGCCTGTGTTTCTTCCCGCTGTCCGTAGGCCATCGTTTGCAGCGCAAGACGGTCTCGCGCTGCCTCAGAGAGCCTTCGGACCTGGTTTTGTTCTCCCGGGTCGAGCAAGAGATAGCTGCATCCGATTATCAAAGCAAGCAGCAGAGGAAGCAGCCGCAGGGAAATCGGGAGGTGAAAACGCGGTGCCGACATGGCAGCAAGGAAAGACAGGAGCAGCAAAAGCATCCAAACCGGATTCGGCGAAAGACCGAGCCAGGCCGCAAGGCAGAGCAGCAATACGCCGAAAACCACAAACGCAGCGCGGGAGCCATTTCTCGCGCAAAGGCCAAAAACGGCGCCGGACAGAAGGCCGAAGGGCAAAAACAAAGCGTTGAGCAGCTCCGGCGCGGCGGAAACAGAAAATTTCTCATAGAGGTATCGCTGCTTTGCTTCACTGTTCAGAAAAAGCCGATTCAGCAATACCAGAAATCCATCTTTGAGCGAGGAGAAGCGAAGCGCGGTCCAAAGCACAACGGCTGTCCCGGTGAGCAGCAGGCAGCTCCAAAGCAGCTTTTTCGAGGGGATTAGGGCTGTCAATCCAAGAAGTACAAAACCGGGCAGCAGCGCAGAAAGCCCAAGGGTCGAAAGCGACGCCAGATCACACAGACCGCCCCAAAAAGCTGCGCAAAAAAGAAGCGCTGCGCCGGTGCGCCAGAGGGCAGGTTCCAGCCCTGTTTTCGTTGGGCGATTGATGTTCCACTCCATGTTTCTTATAGCTCCAATTCCGTCAATTCCGGCCAAAACGGCTGAAAATCAATGCGCGAGCTGGGACCGGAAAAGGCCTCGGACAGGGCAGAGGGCAGCAACGCAGTGACGCGGTTCCCATGGTGCAGCAGTTCATAGTCCGGCAGCGCTTGGGTAGAAAAAACCGCGGCATGGGCATAGGCGCAAAAGGGATTTTGCTGGGCGTAGAGGGCACATACGGATTGCCGGGCCGTATCCTTCGGCGCTGACAAAAGCTCACACAGGGCGGCGTCCAGGGCCTCAGGACCGTCGATTTGGTACAGATACAGGCAGTCTTCCGCTCCGGACCAGCCGAGCGAAAAGACAAGCTCCTGCCGAAGGAGTTCCTTTGCGACGCCGCACAGCGTATCCAGCATCGCCTCTGTCTGGGAAGCATCGCAATTGGGACCTCCCGGCTGAAGCAGCAGGAGCAGGCGGGATAGAACGGGAAGGCCGAAATCCCGGACCATGGTGGTCTCGGTTTTTTCCGTCAGCTTCCAGTGGATCTGTCGAATGGCGTCGCCCGGCTGATATTCCCGAATTTGCAGGGTCTCGCTGGGGTCATAGCCGGGCTTCGATGCGGAATATCGCTGAGAATCTGTCAAAAAGGCCGCATCGTCCGTTACGGAAACAGGAATCAGGGGCGCGATCGGCAGAACCGTCCAAGCTGCGCCCTCGAGCTGTTCCAGGGAAACACGAAAGAAACCGAACAGGTCCGTCCCGCAGCACTGGTTCAGGGAAAGCTCGAGTTTCCCGCTGTGAAAACAGTTCAGAGCAGGGGAGAGGGAACAGGCCTTGCCTCGGTACAGCACCCGATCCAGGGGCTGATGGAGCAGTTCCCCGGTAAAGAGATTCCTGGCAGACAGCTCTGCGTGAAAGAACACCGGCAGCCGGGAGCTTGCCGCAAGGGTCAGGCGAACCATGACAGCATCGCCTCTGTCCGCGGTGGGCGGGAGCTCCCAGGAGACCTGGACTTTGGGCGGGCAGAAGTGCAGCAGACACCAGGACATCAGGGGGAGGGCAAGCAAGCCCGCCAGCAGCAGGCGTGTTCCGGTCTGATTTACAAAAAACCAGGCAGCCGCCGCAGCAAGCAGGAACAGGAAATAGAGAACTCTGTTTCGTTTCATTTCACTTTGTCCGGCTGCGGGACACTTTTCAAAAGGTCCGCGATGACGTCATGCTCTGTCACATGCTCCAGCCTTGCCCTCTGACACAGCAGCAGACGGTGCGCACATACGTCTTCAAACACTTCCATGACATCCTCGACAATGGAAAAATCCCTGCCCCGGAGACAGGCGCAGGCACGGGCCATACGGCTGAGAAACAGGGCGCCTCGGGGACTGATGCCGAGACTGAGCATGGGATGTTCCCGGGACGCAATGGAAAGCCGGGTGATATAGGCAAGAAGCTTCTCATGGACGCTCACGTTTGAGACGGCCTCCTGCATACGCAGCACATCTGCTTTTTCCGCAATTTGCCGCACGGAATCCAGCGGATTGCCTTTCTGACGGTCCCGAAGAAGCTTGACCTGGCTGTCAAAATCCGGGTATCCCAAGCTGAGACGCACCAGGAAACGGTCCAGCTGGGCGTGGGGAAGAGGCTGAGTCCCGGCTGTGCCGATTTGGTTCTGGGTTGCGATGACGCAGAAAGGACGTTCCATCGGATACACTGTTCCGTCAACGGTTGCCTGTCGCTCTTCCATTGCCTCCAGCAGGGCAGACTGGGTCTTGCTGGAGGTACGGTTGATCTCGTCTCCCAAAAGCAGATTGGTTCCGGTGACGGCGCCGGGCATATAGCGAAAAGCGCCCCGCTCACGGTCATACATGGAAAAGCCCACAATGTCGGAGGGCAGCACATCCGGCGTGAACTGGATGCGTTTGTAATTCAAACCCAGGGTTTTGCTCAGGGCAACGGCCAAGGTGGTTTTGCCAACGCCGGGAACATCGTCCAAAAGGATATGCCCGTCACTGAGCAGAGACATCAGAAGCTTGTCAATCACGGCATCCTTGCCGACGATGACATGGGAAAGTTCCAGGCGGATCTGGTCAAGCAGCTGCTTCATGTTCAGCTTCCTTTCGATTCTCTCGGCGGAATCACTTTGATTTTTTTCAGCAAAAGATACAGGGTCGGGATCAAAATCAGGTGCAGCAGAATTCCCGGCAGGGCGGTGAGCACATAGGCGCCGAACCAGAGCGAGAGAGAATAGGCGCCCTGCAAATAGACAAGCCTTGCAAGACCGCCCACGATTCGCCCCAGGAGCATTGCAGGGACCAGGGACAGCAAAAGATCCGCTGTCACGCTGCCAGTCCGGATCCGGCGAAACAGAAGGCCGGAGACGGTGCCGTAGACCGCGAGCTCCGGAAGCATATAGACGAGCTGAGCGGCTGAGGGCATCCCGTTGGTAAGCCAGGAGATCGCAACGCCCGCCGTGCCGCAGAAGAAACCATACCAGGGGCCGCAGAGCAAGCCGCAGAATAGGGCGGGAATATGAAGGGGCGAAAATGCTGCGCCGAGACCGACTACATGAAACGCCAAGGGCAAAACGACGCACAGAGCAATGCAGACAGAGGTAAAGGCCGCACGTTTGACAGACGACATAGGCAGCTCCAATCATGAAAATTTTACAGCTTGATTATACCCGGATTTTGCTGTAGTGTCAACAAAAAAGAAAACCGGGGAAAGCCACAGTGACTTTCCCCGGAATTTTCGTGATAGAAAAATTACATGTGTCCGATTTCAACAGACCAGCCTTCGGGGCCCTTGGCGCGGCCCCACTGGATGTCAGTGAGGGTCTTGTAAGCGTACAGGGAGATTTCGCCAATTTCGCCGTTGTTGATCTTCATGACCTTGTCGCCCCACTCGAGCTGACCCACAGGGGAGATGACAGCGGCGGTGCCGGTGCCGAAGACCTCCTGGAGCTTGCCCGCGTCGTAGGCGTCGGCGATCTCCTGGATGGCGATTTTCCGCTCGGTGACTTTGTAGCCCTTGTCCCGCAGGACCTGGATCATGGACTTCCGGGTGATGCCGGAGAGGATGGAGCCGTCCAGTTCGGGGGTCAGGACCTCGCCGTCCACCACAAAGAAGATGTTCATCGCGCCGACTTCGCCGATATACTTCTTCTCCACACCGTCCAGCCAGAGCACCTGGGAATAACCCTTGTCATGGGCGATGGACTGGGCTTTCATGGAGGAGGCGTAGTTGCCGCCGGTCTTGGCAAAGCCGGTGCCGCCGCGGACCGCACGGACATAGTTCTCTTCCACGTAGATGGGTACGGGCTTCAGGCCGCTGGGATAGTAGGGGCCGGAGGGGGAGAGGAGCACGCAGTAGATATAGCTGTCGGCCTCCTTGACGCCCAGCTTGGCCTCGTTGCCGATGACAAAGGGACGGATGTACAGGGAAGCTTCCTTGTCCGTGGGGATCCAGTCCTTGTCCAGCATGACCAGTTCCTTCAGGCTCTCGATGCAGAAGTCCACGTCCAGCTCGGGGATGCAGAGACGCTCGTTGGATTGATTCAAACGCTTGAAGTTCTCTTCGGGCCGGAACAAAAGGATACGGCCATCCTCGGCACGGTAGGCCTTCATGCCCTCAAAGGTCTCCTGGGCATAGTGGAAGACGGTGGCCGCAGGGCTCAGAGAGATGGGGCCGTAGGGAACGATGCGGGCGTCATGCCAGCCGATGCCGCGGGTGTAGTCCATGAGCAGCATGTGGTCGGTGAACACGGAGCCGAAGCCAAGCTTCGCGCCCTTGGCAGGTTTTTCCTTGGGGGTGGTGGTTTTGGTAATTTTGATTTCCATACAGTATTAACCTCATTTCTGTACGCGTTTGCGGACAAGCGATGCTTGTCCCTACATTGTAATAGGAAAGTCGGCAGTTAATCCAGCGGGATGTGGAAGGCCCGCATGGTGTTGATGATGTGCAGATACATGGCGGTTTTCGCGCCCTCCGGATTCCGCTCCCGCAGATATTCCATCAGAACTCTGTGGTCGTGGAGCGTCATCTCAGAGACCTCGGGGCTTTCGTTTGCCAGAATGATGCCCTGATGGATGGCGCGGTTGAACACCGGCAGCAGGGCAGTGATAAATTGATTGTGGGTCGCGGAGGCGATGGAGTTGTGGAATTTCTGTTCGCTTTCGTCCCATAAGGGGTCTCGGCGCAAAATCATTTCCTCGTCCAGCTCGCCGTAGCGGAAGATGGTCTCAAGCTCTTCCTCGCTGGCGCGGAGAGAGGCGTAATACGCGGCCTGGGGCTCGAACATCAAACGCATCTCATAGAGCTCTTTGGTCGTGACATTGGTGTTCTGAATTTTGAGAACATCGTAATCCGCGTGGATGCTTTTGCTCTTGGTGACGAAGGTGCCGATGCCCCGGCGGACCTCTACCAGCCCGCGGGTGGACAGGATCCGCATGGCCTCCCGGAGAGTGGTCCTGCTGACCTGAAGCTCCTCGGCCAGCTCCAGCTCGTTGGGAAGCTTGTCTCCCGGCTGGAAGCGGCGATTAGAGATCATTTCCGTGAGCTGGTCTGCAATTTTTACGGATAAGGCGTTGCCGACGTGGGGCATTTCATTCACCTCCGTTCAACCTTTTAGGGACAAGCCTTGCTTGTCTGCGGACGAGCAAGGCTCGTTCCTGCATTCAGAATTCAATCAGGTTTTCCGCTACCTCTACGGGGAACGGCAGCAGGTCCAGAATGTCCTTCTTCACGTCGATGCCCTTGGCGACTTCCGTGAGCACAAGGCCGTGCTCGCCCAGCCGGAACACGCAGCGCTCCGTGACGTAGGTGACGTCCTGCTCGTTGTCGTGGGCGTTCTGCGCGGAGAAGCTCAGGGCCGTGACGTGGTCGGCAAACTTGAGGAACTTGCCTTCCTTGATGATCTTCAGACCGTCTTCCGTCTTTGCGATTTCCAGGCCGCCGGCAGAGAAGGTGGTGCAGAAGACAACGCGGTGGGTAAACTGGGTGATGTTGATGAAGCCGCCGATGCCGGAGAGCTTCTTGGGGTTGTAGTGGCCGTTGACGTTGCCCTCTTTGTCAATCTCCAGAGCGCCGATAAAGCAGATGTCCAGACCGCCGCCGTCATACAAGTCAAACTGCTCGGCAGTGGTGCAGACCGCCTGGGTGCCCATGGCGGCGCCGAAGGCCAGACCGCCCATGGGAAGGCCCTTCATGGAACCGGCCTCCACCGTCAGGGAGACCTGGGGCAGGGTCCCGACTCGGGCGGCTTCCACCGCCACGAATTCGGGAGCTCCGACGCCGATGTTGACCACGTCGCCGGGCTTCAGCTCCTTGGCCGCCCGCTGGGCGATGAGCTGCTTCGCCAGGTCCTTGGGGTTCGTGGAGGCGTGGCTCTTGGCGTATTCTACCAGGGCCTCGTCGGTCATGGGAACGTCGCCCGCAAATTTGGGGTCGGAACCGGGAATGCCCTGGATCTGGGTCTGCTCCGGGGTCACGCAGACATAGTCCACCAGCACTGCGGGAATGGAGACCTCAATGGGACGGCGGGGCGTGTCCAGAACCTTTTCCACCTGGACGATGACCTTGCCGCCGCGGCGCTTGGTGGCCTGGGCAATGGAGAGGGGATCGCCGATGACCGGCTCGTTCTCCATGGAAATGTTGCCGCGGCTGTCCACGCTGCTGGCCTTGATGAGCGCCACGTCGGGCTTGGGCGTCGCGTACTTCAGGTGCCGCTTGCCATTGATCCAGATCTCCTCCACAAGCTCCTGCTTGGAGCGCTCGTTGAGCTGATAGCCCTTGTATTTCGGGTCCACAAAGAGGTTGAGACCGGCGTCGGAGATGACGAAATCCTGACCGCTGGCCGCAGCCCGGACCGCGTGGGACATGACGCCGAAGGGCAGGTTGTAGGCCTCGACCTGATTGTCGAGGACCATTTGCGCGGTGACAGGCATGGAGGCGTAGTGGCTCAGATACAGGCACTTGACGGCACCCAGGGTGACGATCCGCTCGCAGGCTGTGTTGGGAGCCCAGCCGCCGAGACCGGCAGTGCAGTAGATGGTCAGGTCCTTGGGGTGGCCCTCCGCCTCATAGCGCTCGTTGAGGGCGATGGAGAGCTGCTCGCAGTTGTACATGCCGAGGAAGTTGTTGTAGATCAGCGTGTCGCCGTCCTTGATCAATTTTACAGCTTCAGCCGGCGTAATAAATTGGGGCATAAACGTCCCTCCTATGAATTATTCGATGCAGGAAGCGCCGCGCTTCAGCGCTTCGCGGTTCAGGGGGATCAGCTTGGCCTTGCGCTCGCCCAGCTTCTCCAGCAGAGCTTCCAGAACGGTCTCAATATCGACACACTTGGCCTTGCCGATGTAAGCGCCCAGCATGATCATGTTGGAGACCTTGGGGTTGCCCAGCTCCGTGGCGATCTCGGTGCAGGGAACATAATAGGCGTTGACGTCGGTCCTTTTGACCTTGATGTCGATCATGGAGCTGTTGACGAAGATGGAGCCGCCGGGAACGACGGAATTCTCAAACTTCTCCAGCGAGGGACGGTTCATGACGATCAGGGAAGTGGGACGGGTGACGAGAGGAGAGTCGATCTCATCGTCGGAGAGCATGACGGAGCAGTTGGCCGTGCCGCCGCGCATCTCGGGACCGTAGGAGGGGATCCAGGAGGTGTTTTTGCCTTCCTTCATACCGGCAGCAGCCAGAAGCTGGCCCATGAGCAGAACGCCCTGACCGCCGAAGCCTGCGAAAATATTTCTTTCAACCATGACTTATACCTCCTTAAAAGTGCCCAGAGGATAGTAGGGGATCATGTTGTCCTGAAGCCAATCCATGGACTCGGCGGGAGATTTGCCCCAGTTGGTGGGGCAGGGAGACAGGACCTCCACCAGGGAGAAGCCTTTGCCCTCGATCTGGCACTGGAAAGCCTTCTTGATGGCGGCCTTGGTCTTGCGGATGTTGGCTGCGTTGTTCAGTGCGCAGCGGGCGATATAGGCGGAGCCGTTGATGGTGGCCAGCATTTCGGCGATGCGGATGGGCTCGCCGCAGTGGTCCTTCTGACGGCCATAGGGAGAAGTGGTCGTCACCTGACCCACCAGGGTGGTGGGGGCCATTTGGCCGCCGGTCATGCCGTAAATCGCGTTGTTGATGAAGATGGTGGTGATCTTCTCGCCGCGGTGGGCAGCGTGGACGATCTCGGCGGTGCCGATGGAGGCCAGGTCGCCGTCGCCCTGATAGGTGAAGATGTACTTGTCGGGGTGGACCCGCTTGAAGCCGGTGGCGACGGCGGGAGCACGTCCGTGAGCGGCCTCGTACATATCCACGTTCATATAGTTGTACATGAACACGGCGCAGCCGACGGGGGCGACGCCAGCGCTCTTTTCCTGAATCCCAAGCTCCTCAATGACCTCGGCAACCAGACGGTGCACGATGCCGTGACCGCAGCCGGGGCAGTAGTGGAAGGGGACATCCGTCAAAACGGGAGTTTTCTGAAACACAACTGCCATTCTTAAGCCCTCCTCATAATCTGCATTACGCGCTCAGCAATCTCTTCCGCAGAGGGAATGATGCTGCCGCCCTTGCCCATGAATTCCACAGGCTTCTCGCCGTTGACGGCAAGGCGGACATCCTCGACCATCTGGCCGTTGGAGATCTCAACCGTCAGCGCACCCTGCACAGTCTCCTGCGTGATCACATCATGTACGTCCTGCGTGGGGAAGGGCCACAGGGTAATGGGCCGTACCAGGCCGCACTTGATGCCGTTTTCCGCAAGGATGCGAACGGCGGCCTTGCAGACACGGGCTACGGTGCCGTAGGCGCAGAGCACAAAATCGGCGCCCTCGGTCTTGAACTTCTCCACCATGACCTCGTTCTTGCGGATCTCGTCATACCGGGCATTGAGCCGGGTCATCACTTCGTCCAGCGTTTCGGTCTCGATGTACAGGGAGTTGATGACGGCTCTGGGACGGTCGCCTTTGGGGTCCCAGCCCTGGCAGGCCCAAGGCTTCTCGGGCATGGTGGGGTTATCGTTCATCTTGAGTTCCACGGGCTCCATCATCTGACCGATCAGGCCGTCAGCCAGAATGATAACGGGGGTGCGATACTTGTCGGCAGTATCAAAGGCATGGGGCATCAGGTCGCAGGTCTCCTGAATGGAGGAAGGCGCAAAGACCACGCAGCGATAGTCGCCGTGGCCGCCGCCCTTGCAGGCCTGGAAGTAGTCGCCCTGGGAGGCTTGGATGTTGCCGAGGCCGGGGCCGCCGCGCATCATGTTGACGATGACGCAGGGAACCTCAGCGGCAGCACAGGTGGAAATGCCCTCCTGCTTCAGGGAGATGCCGGGAGAGGAGGAGGAGGTCATGGCTCTGGCACCGGCGCCGCCGGCGCCGTAGACCATGTTGATGGCAGCCAGCTCGCTCTCAGCCTGGAGGAAGCAGCCGCCCACCTGGGGCATACGCCGGGACATATATTCAGGAATATCGTTCTGCGGGGTAATGGGATAGCCGAAGAAATAGCGGCAGCCCGCCTGGATTGCGGCTTCGGCAATGGCCTCGCAACCCTTCATCAGTTTCTTAGCCATACACGGTTCCTCCTTATTTCTCGATGATGATGGCAACGTCCGGGCAGGTCATTGCGCAGGACATGCAGCCGATGCATTCCTCCGGATGCGCCACTTCGACAGGGTAGTATCCCTTGACGTTCAGATGGCTTGTCTGGGGAGCCAGAACGCCCTTGGGACACAGGCGCACACAAAGGCCGCAGCTCTTGCACACGTCTTCTTGGATGATGACTTTAGTCATGGCATTTCCTCGCTTTCATTACATTTCATTGATTGGTTTGATACCACAAAAATGACAAACTGAATTACAAGCCTTCAGAAAGGAACTTATCCCAGCTCCTGTGCATCATCACCTCGATCGGTTGATATTTTCCAACATACGTCTGATCGAGACGATGCTCCAAGACGTATTGTTTGAACGAATTTAATACGGCTTCCGTGCCGCAGCTGCCCCAGACCGGGATCCCGGTCTCCAGGGAAAGCGCCTTCACCAGTTCATAGCCCTCAACCAAATGGGAGAGCTCCGTCTCTCCGGCCAGATTGGCGTTGTTGACGATTCCGGTGACGGAAAGGCGGGAGACATATTGGATCTTGTCCAGCGTAGCAATGGCGCTGGGGAGGTCCGCTGCGGTGGGCCGCAGGGGATTGACGATGAACAGTACGTGAAGCAGCTCCGGCGGGATCTGCTCGAAGCGGGGCTTATACTGCCCCAGGGCAATGGAGCCCACGTCGTCGCCGCCAATGTCGAAGATCACCGTGCCCTCGCCGGGAGCAAAGGCCGAATAGACCTGGGCGGAAAGGGACAGGATCTCGATTTTCTCCAGGGCGTAGGGGGGCATGATTAGCCTGACGCCGGCAGGGGAGAGCACGTCTCCCCGTTCGCTGACCCGGAAGTAGGGATTGATGACGTCCAGGTCCACCACCGTGCAGGGACCCTCCTTGGCCTTTTGAATCGCCAGATTCAGGGCCATCTCGCTCTTGCCGCTTCCAAAACTGCCCATCAGGACCCAATACTCTTTCACGCACAAACCACCTTCCGTATGTTGTCAGACAACCTTTCCATGATGTCATACTTTTAACTTCATTTTAGCAAACGAAATACAGAATGTCAACCGGATTTTATATATTTTATATGAAAAAAACAGGAAAACGCCTGTTTGCATTTTCCTGCTTTTTTGATGTGAAATGTGTTGTAATCAGGGAATATCTTTTGTATCCGCTTCTGTTGGGATCCGTTTCTTGACTGCCGCGTCGATGAGCAGTCGATAGTTCTCGCCGAAATCTGCCACGGTAGAATAGACCTTCTTATCGTCCTCGCTGATTGCGCCGTCCAGGAAGGTGCTCTTATCCGGCGCAGTGGCCTGGAGATAATACCCGATGACCTGTGTGGTGTCAAACGTCAGCGTTACGGTTTCATCTGTAAAGGTGGTATGGACGCCTTCCAGGTCGGAATTGCCGTGCTCGTCACGCCCTCTGAACAAGAGGAAGCCTCCGTTGGATTTCGCGTGTTTTTCAAAGGTTTCCCGCGTCTTTTCGTCGATGGTCTCCTGGTACTTGAATTTGATTTGCATATTTCGGGCCAGCACCATGGAAACCGGATAGCAGGGGAATATCTTATTCTGCATCTCCAAAAAGCGCTTATCATTGAAACCTGCGGCAGTAATGTCACTGGAAGGCGAAATCAAAGTCTCGCTGAGCCGGAACATGTCTCCGGTCAGGGAAAAAATGCCGGGGTTGAACCAATCCCGGTTGATTCCGATTTTTGCCACATTCATACTGACCTGAACGGTACATTTTTTGTTCAGCAGGGAAGAGGAAATCTTGCTCTCTGCCGCGCTGAGTTTCCGCGAACGGTTTCCATTGAAGAGAAACATAGAACCGGAGGAGATCATGCTGGCAGAGGTTGTGTAATCCGTCTTCACATCCAGAGAAGCTGCGTCTGTTTCAAATTCAACCTTCGTAAAACCTTTGGGCGTACTGGGAGAAACAATATCGTTTTGAAGGATATCTTCATCCATATTATCATGGATGGCAGTGGAAATAATGAGCTGTTGGTGCAGATACGTGATCTCTTCATTCAGCGCGTCTATCTCGTTCTTCAACGGTTTGATAAGCGCAGGGTAGGAAGACTTTTTGGTCTCCTTCGCTTCTTTTTCTTCCACAAGCCGAATCAGCAGCGTTGTCAGCTCGTAAGACTGCTCCAAATACATGTCATGTGCATCCAGGTAGTTCCTGCTGACGCTGTTCAAATCTTTGTAGATGCTTTTGATGTCCTTTTCCGCTTTGGACCCGGCTTCCACGACAGAGGGGAAGGAGGTGATCAGCTTATCCAGCATTCTGTCGGTGAGCTGAATTTTCGATTTGGAGCGAATCTCCAAAATAGGGATAACGACTTTCGGAGTCAGCTTTGCATCGAAGGTCTTCAATGTCAGGTGTTCTACTTCGGTTTTATACTTCAGCACACTGCTCATCAAAGGCTTCAGCTTGGTGGAACCCAAATCGTTCCCGATGGTTTTGCAGATGTCGTAGATGCCGGAATAGAGAAAAATCCTACGCAGAGAGAGGCGCTGGAGCTTTTCAATGATTTTTTCGGGGCTGTCCATCAGCTCAGCGGAGGTAAAGGAAGTCCCGATCATCTCAAACCAGTTCTTGGGCTCAAAACTCACTGGGTAAATATACCCGCCTGTGGGAGTCAGCTTTCTATAGTTGTAGAGGGTCTGCCTGGCCTCCTGGAGTTCTGCACCGGAGCCGCTGTCCAAAATGCCCTCAAGAATCTTCATATCGTTGGGCGAGAACACGGCGAGCACCTTGGATTTCTTTTCGTTGATTTCATCCAGAAAGTCCTCGGCGTTGTCCTCGTACCACTCCATAAAGGCGTTTTCGTAGTCCTCCTTCAGGGGATACTGCTCTCTCAGAGCCATTTTCGTTTCCGTCAGCAGCTTTTTCCATTTGTAGATTTCATTCGTGTATTCTTCATACAGGCGGAAATAGACCTCCTGAAGGGTATAGCCATTCTCCACGCCGTCGCCAAAATCGTAGGGATAGGGAGAAATCAAAAGTTTGCGCAGCTTGTTCTTGTGGAGGGCCAAGCGTTTGTTCACCTTGGGCGTCAGCATATCCAGCGCCATTTTATATTGGTATGCGAGATTTCTGCCGTTGTCCGAATTGGTCATCGTGCAGGGGTCAAACATCTTATTGGCAAGCTGGCATTCGTTGGCCTCAATGACGGGACCTTTGATTTCCTTGTTTACATCATAGCTGAAATCCTCCGCCCGGAGAATGATTCCCGGAATCAGCAGGCAGAGAAATTGATTGTATCCGTTTCCGCCGATTTTGGAGTCGATCTCATCGTACACCTGGGAGGAAAAGGCCTTGGTCTTTTTGGTTGTTGTTTCTTTTTTCAGCTCATCCTTAAGTCCCAGCGGGAGCCTTTCAAAGATTGGAACGGCGGTTGTTGTACTTCCTGTTTCTGTGGCTGTGGAAACGCCCAGTCCACTCTCTTCCGATTCTTTTTTCTCTTTGATCATCAGAACCATGTATGCAATCTTCTGGATCAGATCCAGACGCTGTGCCTCCAGCTCTTTTGTCAAAAGGGTTTCCTTAATCGGTTTTTTCCCGCTTCCGGATTTTGCGTTATTCTTTTTTTTCTGACCGGCCATGTTTCCAGCTCCTGTTACTGTGATAAATTGGTTTCTTTCCAGGCGCATGGGAGTTCAGGATCCCTTGCGCCTGGCAGAATCGCAGGAAAGCACGTTTATTGGCTCTCCAGCTCCTTCATCTTCTTCTTGATAACAGTCATATACTCTTCAACGTACTTACGGATGTTAACAATATCTTTCTTGTTATCATCCGTCTCGGAATTATAGGGTAAACTCTTGTCTTCCGGCGTATTCTCCAGATAGTATCCAATGATTTGAGGTGTCGGAATCTTAATAATTATAGACATGTATTCCTTCCCACTATCATTCTGGTTTGTCGTTGAAGTCGTTTTGCTGCCGCTGCCGGAATTGTAGAACACATAGCTCTTTGCGGTGGAGGCCTCTTTCACGGCTTCATGAACCTTGGAAAAGTAACTCTCTGCCATGACATTTAGCTTGATTGTGACATCCCTCGCCAGCAGCATCGCAACCGGGAAACAGGGGAAAATATAGTCATCTGCATTAAAGTTTTTCGCGTCAAATTGAGAGGAGATCCGTTTTGTTGTCAGATGATACATATCGTCAGAGAGTACAAAGACGCCCGGGTTGAACCATTCGCGCTCAATACCAATCTTGGCGATATTCATCGCAATCTCAATCGTTGCATTTTCGGACTCACAAAGAGATTCAAAGTCAGTCTTTGTTTCTGTATTCGTGGTTTTCTTCTTGAAAATCCAGAAGCCCTTTGACTTCGTGTTCGTAGAAACGGTGATATCCTCTTTGGAAAAATCATGGGATTCGCCCTGTTCATGCTTGATATAGAAGAAGGAGTAGCCCTCCGGTGTAATTCGAGAAGAAATATCTTCATTCGTACTCATGCACTGCGCATAAACCGCGCTTGTGCTGATTTCCTCGATTTGGGCTTCAATTTCATCGAGCTCCGCCTGCAATGCGTCTCGTGTCCTGGAAAGGTTTTTGTTGTTGCTGATTTTTGCTGATTTTGCCAGCGCGGAAGTATATGTTTTAATCGCCTTATTGAGGGCATCGGCTTTATCTGAAACGGTTGTACCTTGATCTTGGATGTTTTTAATCAGGGTCGTTTTATCTTCGCTGATAATATAGGGCTTTACGACGGAACTGATGATCTCACTTCTCCCTGCGCTTGACGGAAGAAGGCATATGCCG
Organism: Oscillospiraceae bacterium; assembly: GCA_017429325.1. GTDB lineage: Bacteria > Bacillota > Clostridia > Oscillospirales > Oscillospiraceae > JAFRPC01. The sequence continues at coordinate 53,282 of JAFRPC010000050.1, forward strand.
GTAATCATGCCCGCCAGGGTCTTTGTGAAATTCGCAAACGCAGTGGTCCCTGCCGATTCCATATTTTTGAAGGCTTTGTCATATTCGGTATTTGCCTGAGCCAAAGCTGTAGCTGCTGCTTTCACATCATTGTCATCCGGAACGAGCCCTTTCATTGCATCCAGCTTGGCAGAGACAGAGCGTTTTCTCTTCAAGAGGTTGGACATCTTCTCAAACAGTACCGTCGGGGAGTCGAGCAGATCGATGCCCTCCTTGAAGCCGGCCTTATACTTTTCTGAAGTATCCAGCAGTTCAAACCAGTTGGTGGGGTTAAACTTTACGGGGTAGATATAGCCGCCGTCCGGTGTGAGTTTCCGAAGATTCCGCATGGTGGCCCTGGCCTCCTGGAGCTCCGCGCCGCTGCCGCTGTCCAGGATGCCTTCGATGATCTTCATGTCATTTTCGGAAAACACCGAAAGCAGGGTTGACATCTTCTGGTTGACTGCATTCAGGGACGAATATGCATTGTCTTCATACCATTGTAAATAATCATTATTGATTTTTGTGTTGATTCTTTTGAGTTCTTCTTGGTTATTGGTTGCTTCCGCAGCATTCTTTTGCGCCTCATACTTCTTGTTGAATTCTTCTCTTTTACTGCTCTGAAGTTTGCTCCATGCTTCAAGTGTCTTTACATAGTCATCATAAAGGCGGAAGAACACCTCCTGGAAGGTGTTGATTTCTGTGTCGGATTCCAGGTTGAACTTATACGGATATTTGGATAATAACAGGTCGCGCAGCTCGTTTTTGGATTTCGCGATTTCGAAATTCAGCTTTGGCGTCAGGGCATCCAGCGCAGATTTGTACTGATGCGGCAGCATCCGACCGTTGTCGGCGCCGCAAATAGAGCAGGGGTCATAGAGCTTGTTGGCAAGCCTGGATTCATTTGCTTCCACGGTGGGACCTTTGTCTGCGTGGTTTTTATAGTCATATTCAAAGTCTTCCATGGTGAGAGCAATACCGGGCAGCAGAAGAATCAACTTCTGATTGGGGTTATCGCCGCCGATGACATTGTTGACTTTCTTGTGAAATTGATACGTAAAGTCCTTTTGTTGGTCATTCAATTTGAGAACATCTTTCTTCTCATATTCGGTGTTTTCAGGCATAATATCTCTCCTTTATGTGATAGTTTTGGATGTGTTTGATATCGTCATACAACAATCGCCGCACCTGAACTGCCAATAGAACCGCTGAATCCTCACATCCTTTCTGTTTATTTTTTACTTGCTTCCCGCTGTCCGCGGTTCGGACTGCTCCTTGTCAGGCAGGAAGAATCGCTGCGCCATTTGCAATCGCAAAACCAAGACTACAATGGACTACTATCAATATATCACAAAATACAAGAATTGTAAATAATATAATCGGATATATTGCACAAAATTCTGAAAACATCATCCGATTCAGAGTTTTTTTTCAGGAAGTAAATAATGCGATTGGCTTCCTGAAATCCCATTGCAAGATGGAAGTTCAGACTGTCACGGTTTTCGAGCTCGCAATCGCTGGCAAACTCCGTGCAGTGCTTTTCCTTCGACCATTTTTCACAGCTTTGCAGAAGCTCTCTTGCATAGCCGTGATGCCGGTAGGCTTCCAGAATGAAAATCCCTTCCAAGTAACCGACCGGCGAGGTCTCGGTCCCTTCCACATAATCTCTCCGCAACTGACATTGTGCAAATCCAATGGGGGTTTCCCCCACATATTTGATAAAACAGACCGAATCCTCCGCTTCTGTCAGCTTTTCAAATTCCTCCTGAAAACTGCTTAAGCTGTGCTCCTGCCACAGGTATCTTTCACAGAGCAAAAAGACGCCCTAAGGCGTCTTTTTGCTGTGTAAGAAGGAACAAACGTACACTTTCCGATGGGAGAAAGAACAAACGTAACGTCTGCCGCCTCGACAAACGGGATTCTATTGATCTTTCTTTCCTTTGCTTATTGCTTCCACGGTCTTTGCGCGTCGGTCCATCCGTTGTGATTCCAATACCGATAGTCTGTATATTCGGGATCCTGCTTACCGAGGTTCTTCTGCAGCATTCTCACCATATAGAATTTCATTTTTGTGATAAATCCCGTGCGAGCGGGTCTTGTGAAATCGAATTTGCACGTTTGCTTTGCGATCCGAACGAGTCTCTCCGACATCTCCGTTTTTTTCTTTTCGGGAATCTTATCCCATACGACTTCGCTCATCAGCTTGAAGCTGCACGCCTTGATCTTGCTGATCCCCCACCATGAAAGGCTGTCCCTAATATCCTTTGCTGCCGACTTTCCGCCGGCACCGAGGCACTGCGTGATGATCACGGCGCGTTTGCCGAACATCTCCTTTGCGGGACGGTGCGGCATCCACCTGTATCCGAAATGATCCAGCATCGTTTTCATGGCGCCTGTCGCGTGGAAAACATACGCGGGCGAGGCGAAAACAAGAAGATCGGCGGCAAGCATCGCTTTTTCTATCTTCTGAACATACTCCGCATCCTTGCACAGATGCTCGTCCTTCAGAAAGCAAACGGTGCAGCCCGCGCAGAAGTTGGGGCAGTCGCGCGGAAGATAAAACTCCGTTATCTCGGCGTCCTCTCTGAACTGATCGAGGAATATCTCTTTCAGGTGATATGTAACGCCTCGTTTTTCGGTACCGTTTACAACCGTTATTCTCATTTTTACCTCCACAAATCCAGATTCTGGTTATCGGTTTTAATCAGCAAAATACAAGATATAGGTTAATGTGCCTTTTATGGGACATCGGCCATGGTATACTTGGTGCATAGAGAACGAAAGGCGGCGTGAGCTATGCACCACAAGAAAGAATTGAGTCTGA
>JAFRPC010000051.1 GCA_017429325.1 Oscillospiraceae bacterium
TTTCTGTTGTATAATCCATGGTGAAACCTCGGGTTTGATTAAGTAAGTACATCCGGCAAGATGCTTCTTTATCCTACTTCGAGGTTTCGTTTTATTCAATTGTCAACTTTGCTCATCCCACAAGAAAAGTGATTGAGCCATGTCTTTACCACAAGATTCATATGAGAATAATACAAGGCACAGTAGGACAGTATAGAAATTAACTGACCGACATGAAGGCCCATTGCCAACAGGATCAGCAGCGTGCCCACCGCGAAGGTAATACCGGTGAATAGTTCTGTCGCAAAACCGTTTGACCATAAATCACTCAAGTTATCAAGCGCCGCAATCTTTCCCCAAAGCTTGTTAATTGCGTTATTTTCTATGGCAACGTCCTGAATCCTTTGGTTTTCCAAACGGTTCAGTTTCACAAACTCAATTGCCTGAAACGTGTCACCTTTTTTTTGGTTGATGACAGCATTCCGGTCAACAACTTCCTTGACCTCTTTTGAGACAGACCGCATGATAAACCTTACCGGAAACACGACAAAGGGGATGTAAAGCAATTGGATCAACCCTATGATTGGATTGATTAACAAGGAAATGCCAATGATAATGATGGCGCTGATCGAGCAGCAGACATATAGTCTGCTTAATTCGATCAGAACAAAGTTGATATATCCAACGGTTTCTCTGCCGGAGTACGATAATAGCTCCATGGAGTTGTTGCTGTCGAAGAAAGAGACCTCCTTATAGACAATTTTCTCCATAATTTGAATTGCGATCTCATTTCCCTTCTTGCGCACGAATTTGACCGTAAAATAGTTGTATCCGGTTTGAAGAATCACTGTCACCAGCGGGATGCTGACGAAAAGGATGATACCAACGACAATACTGCTGATTTTTTTATTTGGGATGTAGTCATCTATGACGACTCCCATAAAGTATGGCGGAACCAATGTGACAAACTGCATGATGAGATAGATGAAATAGGTGATGATTTGCAGTTTTTTCAGGTCAGACTTGATTTTTTCCATCTTGCTTCTCCCCAAGGTCTGCTATTCGGTGATGATATGATTCTCTTTCAATTCCGCAAAAAAGCTATCCACATCCTGATCGATGGCCTCGGCGCTTTCTGGATATAGATCAGCGTAATACTGCTTGATCTCACGAATGGTTTTTCCTTTATAATACAGGTTCCAAATACCGGTTCCCTGTTGATTCAGCGTATAATATGTGCCGGTTTTTGTATTTAGTATCATGGTTTCGCCGGCAACGCTTCCGAAGACGATCTCTTTATTGAGCACAAGAACCATACCTCGCTTTTCTTGAAATGCAGTAAATGTCAGATGGTTTGAACACATTCCCCGTTTCATTCATGTTAGACACCAGACAAATATGACAGTATTTTTTAATTTCACAGGAAGAACACTTCTCAAACATAGAATCCTGGAAGCTTCTGATCAGTTTGAAAAGATGCGATTGTTTCCAGATATTCTGAAACGGTGTTTCATGGATATTGCCTGCGGGGGTATTAAAGAACGTACAGGGATAAACATTGCCATACGCGTCAATGCTGCAAGATATGGTACCGGCTGTACAGATCAAGCTCTCTTCTCTTTGCGGATCGACCGATTTTGTAAGGATCGCATTATTTTTCGCAATTTGTTCCTTGCTCGGGACCAGGTCATTGATCTCCCGGCGCCCCTTCGCAAGCAGATTGTAACCAAAGTCACGCTCTTTCACGCCCAAGTCCGTAAAGAATTTTGTGGTGGCGGGAATATCCTCAACATTGTACTTCGTAACAGTGATGGCAATTCCCACCGACAGATTCTTTTGTAGCATGTATTGGATGTTCTCCAATGCTTTGTAGTAGCAATTCTTCTCCTGGATGCCAAAGCACTTCAGATAGGTTTCCAGGACAACACTGTGAAAACTGACATTGATATGGTCAATATTCATGTCTGCCAAGGCGTCGATCTTCTCTTTTGTCAATAGCATTGCATTTGTAATCAGGGATACCCGGAAATGCCGCTTCTTTGCTTCTCTGAGAATCTCCAAAAAATCCTTTCTTGCAAAAGGTTCGCCTCCAGAGAACCCAATGTAAAAGGTCCCCATTTCCCGCAGCTCATCCAGCAATTGAATCATCTGCTGAAGCGAAAGCTCTCCGTCCGCACAGGTCCTATGATCGCCCTGAAAGCAGAACGGGCAATTCGCATTGCATTGGTTTGTTACATCTATTTCAACTTGAAATAGGGCGTCGTTTTCGCGAGCCTTATTCTGAAAGTACGTGTGAACATCTTGTGGCATATTGTGACCTCTTTCAGATAATATTATTTATTCTGAGAATAAAGGGGCAAGGCCGCCATAGGGCGGCCCCGCCCCCAAATTCATGCTTCAGGGATAACGATGGTTTTTAGCAGCAGCCGATGTGGTCGCAAGCTACCGTAGCGCTGACAATGATATTGATAGAATCACTGTTTCCACCGATTTTCACCATGGGCTTATTCCACATATTGTTTCCCTCCCTTCTGATGGATTTACACAATCTGAAACAAAACCAATTCTATGCTTCAGGGATAACGATGGGTCTTAGCAGCAGCCGATGTGGTCGCAAGCTACCTGAGTGCTGGCAATGATATTGACAGAATCATTGTTTCCACCGATTTTCACCATGGGCTTATTCCACATGTTGTTTCCCTCCCTTCTCGCGGATTTACACAATCTGAAACAAACCCAATCAGACGGGCACTCTGATTGATACATGTTGCAGTTGAGCTCAATTTCATCGTGAGGTTTCCGCTGAATGCGATGCTTTTTCTATATGCATTCACTCTATTCTATGTCCAATTATAATATACTATAGTATTTTTATGAAGTCAAGTATAAATATATAATAGTATGTAAATCTTTTATCTTTGGATCGGAGGCCTCTATGCTGGGAGAACGAATCAAGACGCTGCGGCTGGCGCACAGCTTGAGCCAGGTGGAGCTGGGGAGTGCGTTGTCGGTGACGAAGCAGACTGTATCAAACTGGGAAAACGGCTACATCCAGCCTTCCGTCGATATGCTGGTCAGGCTTGCGGATTTCTTTCACACCACGGCGGATTACCTCCTGGGCCGGGACGACGCAAAAACCATAGACGTCTCCTTTTTGACCGACGAGCAGGTTGCGCACCTCAAATGGATCATACAAGATATTACCGGGCCTGGAAACCCCGGATAAATAGAAGAGTTCCCGGCATTCCGAGTGTTCGGAATGCCGGGAACTCTTTGCGAAGCCAAACGCGGTATGCGTTTCAGCTTACTTGTTCATGTTCATCTGCGCGGCGACCTCGGCGGCGAAGTCTTCGACCTTCTTCTCAATGCCCTCGCCCTTCTCGAAGCGGACGGCCTTGACGAAAGTGACCTTTCCGCCCAGCGCCTTGGCGGCGGAGGCGATGTAGCCCTCGACGGAGCCGGTGAACAGGTCGGAGCGGACGAAGGTCTGCTGGAGCAGGCAGTTCTCTTCATAGAACTTGTTGAGCTTGCCGGCGGCGATCTTCTCCTTGACCTGGGCGGGCTTGGAGGCCATCTTGGGGTCGGCGTCCATCTGGGCGACCAGGACCTTCTTCTCCTCCTCGAGGACCTCGGGGGTCACGTCTGCCTTGTCCCAGAAGCGGGGATTCAGGGCCGCGATCTGCATAGCGACGTTCTTGCCGATCTCGGTGGCGTCAACGCCGCCCTCGACAGCTAAGTTCACCAGCACGCCGATCTTGCCGCCCGCATGGACGTAGGCCACGGAAGTGTTGTCGTTGTAGCGGATGAAGCGGCGGATCTGCAGGTTCTCGCCGATGGACATGACCTTCTCAGGCAGGACGCCCTCGACGGTCAGCGCGGTGCCGGGGAAGGGGCACTTCTTCAGCGCGTCCACGTCGGCGGGGTCGGAGTCCACGACGACCTGGGCGATGCCCTTGACGAACTCCACAAAGGGAGCGGACTTGGCGCAGAAGTCGGTCTCGCAGTTGACCTCGACGACGACGCCCACATTGCCCTCGACCACGGCGTAAGCCATGCCCTCGGCAGCGATGCGGCCGGACTTCTTGACGGCCTTTGCCAGGCCCTTTTCCCGGAGCCACTCGATGGCCTTGTCCATATCGCCGTCACAGGCGGTCAGAGCCTTCTTGCAGTCCATCATGCCCACGTTGGTTCTCTCACGCAGGGTCTTTACATCAGCAGCGGTAAATGCCATTGTTATATCCTCCAATTATTGTATTTTGTTTTCGTAGGGGCCGATGCCCACATCGGCCCTGTTCAGGGATTGAAAAAGGGGCCGATGTGGGCATCGGCCCCTACGGTACGGATTATTCCTCGACGGGAGCGGCGGGCGCTTCCTCGGACATCTCGAGCTGCTCGCCCTGACGGCCCTCGATCACGGCGTTGGCCATGGTGGAGGCGATGAGGCGGATGGCGCGGATGGCGTCGTCGTTGCCGGGGATCACGTAATCGACCTCGTCGGGGTCGCAGTTGGTGTCAACGATAGCGACAATGGGGATGTGGAGCTTGCGGGCTTCGGCAATGGCGTTGCGCTCCTTGCGGGGGTCCACAATGAACAGAGCGCCGGGAAGCCGCTTCATTTCCTTGACGCCGCCCAGGTACTTCTCGAGCTTCTCAATCTCGCCCTGGTGCTTGATGACTTCCTTCTTGGGAAGCATCGCGAAGGTGCCGTCGGTCTCCATCTTGCGGAGCTGGGCCAGACGGTCGATACGGGTGCGCATGGTCTTGAAGTTGGTGAGCATACCGCCCAGCCAGCGGGCGTTGACGTAGTACATGCCGACTCGCTCAGACTCTTCCTTGATGGCGTCCTGGGCCTGCTTCTTGGTGCCGACGAAGAGGATGCTCTCGCCGTTCTCGGCCAGCTGACGCACGAAGGCGTAGGCCTCCTCCAGCTTCTTCACGGTCTTCTGCAGGTCGATGATATAGATGCCGTTGCGCTCCGTGTAGATGTAGGGGGCCATTTTGGGGTTCCAGCGGCGGGTCTGGTGGCCGAAGTGGACACCGGCTTCCAGCAGCTGCTTCATAGATACGACTGCCATTTGATATTCTCCTTTTTTGTTTTTTCCTCCACCCCGATCATTTTCTGCCCCCACCTTGCGGCACAAGGGGAAGAATCTCCGGATGTGTGGATTTTGATTGTCACGGGCCTTTTTCACCCGTGCCGATGTATTATACATGAAAGCGGCGCAGATTGCAAGCATTATTTTTCCCAAAAACCGGGATTTTTACACGTTTTTCCTACCGAATGACCGTGCAGCCGCAGTCGCCGCGTCTGCGGCGGCGCTCCCGGCCGACCCGGCAGGCGCCCAAGTCCGCGTCCACCAAAATGATGTCGTCGCCCACCCGCCGGACGCAGGACCAGGGAATGCGATACCAGCCGCTGTGGCCCAGACAGCCGAAGAAGCGGCAGGGTCCCGGCACGTAGAGGGCGCAGATGCGCCCCTCCGGCAGCTCTGCCTCCAAATCGCAGACAAAGCCCAGCCTCGCGCCGCTGCACACGTTGATGACCTCCCGATACTGCCAGTCCGTAAATCTGCATGAAGCCATTGCAGTCCCTCCTTCGGACTACTCTATGCGCCGGAGGGGGTTTTCAGAACAATTTGTGGAAGGAAATCGGGCAGGAGCTCACCCATTCGTTGAGTGAGCGACCTCCCACACCACCGTGCGTACCGTTCTGCTTTCCCGAACACCGGTACTCTGCGCTCCTGCATACTCTTTGTGTTCCGCACTATCCCTTTGCAGGCAGCCCTTCTGTTCGAGGTATTCTGCGTTCGCCATACCGGCCTCCTTTCAGCCTTCTTCGGACTTACGATTGTTCGGTCCTTCCCGTGGTTTTTTCCTCCCACGGTACTATGACCTCTGCTGACTTCTCACAGTTCGTTGTTGCTACGGGAGGTTTTTCTCTCCCGCCTGTGAGACCTCCCCGGGTACTCACACGTTCTTTCACCCTATAGAACGTGCGCTCACCGGGCGCACAAACACAGACCCTGCCGCATGACTGCAGCGGGGTCTGTTGTTTTCTATACAGGTGTTATTGGGCAGACGCTCCAAGCCGCTTGCGGCAGCTGCCCGGCGTACACTGATAGCGGAGCTTGAACAGGCGGGTGAAGTAGCTCTGCTCCGGAAAGCCGCAGCGCCTCGCCACGTCGCGGATCGGAACATCGGTATTGCGCAGCATCCATGCTGCAGCGTCCAGCCGGAAGCAGGAGAGGTACTCCATGGGGGAAGCAGCTACCCAGAGCCCAAAGAGTTTACAGCATTTGCTGCGGCTCACGCCTCCGGCAGCCGCGATTCGATCCAGGGAGAGCTTTTCTCCGTACTCGCCCGCTACACAGGCCAACATCGCCCGGACAGCATCGGCGTCCTTCTGCGCTTTGGCCGACGGGACCTCGCCGGGGAGCCGCTCTCCGCAGAGCAGCGTCAGGACCCGGCAGGCCAGGCCCAGGAGCTCCAAGCGCTGTGCGGAGCCCTGCTGCTCCCCATGGCTCAGCCGATCCAGCTGGGGACTGAGGCTCCGCCCCTGGGGGCTGGAAGCCGTCCAGTGCAGGAAGCGAAAACGCTGCTCGTTCAGCAGGGTCTCGGGTGGATTTCCGGGCTGTAAGGCGCTTTCCAGCAGCGCTCTATGGAAGAGCACCATGCGAATGCGGCCCTCCCGGTCTGCGGCGCGGAAGCTGTAAAGCTGCCGGGTGTTGATCAGCAGGCAATCTCCGGTCTGAAGGGCGATCTCTGTCCCGTGAATGCGAGCACACAGTCCTCTCGCCTGGCTCTGGACCAAGGCCAGGTCCTCGTGCCATTGGGGCAAAAGGCTTCCGTCCGGCAACCCGGAGAGGGAAATCTCCTGCCAGAGTGCGGGAAACTCCGGGTCGGGATAGAGGACTCTGAGACTTCCGTCTGTTTTACTCCGATATAGCATTCACTCACCTCTCCCTTTACTCAATTTACTTCAAAATATCACACGCTTCCGTATTTGTCAACACTTTTATTCCGCATTTGTTATGGATATTCAACAAAAAACACTTTCCGCTCTTGTATTCTGCGCAAAATCAGTGTATAATAAAGTATCAAGGACCGTCTCTGTTTTGATGTGGGGAACCCGCATACATCATCCGAAAGGAGACCCTGCAATGGCGCATCACGGCTTTATCAACGACATGCTGGATGTCAAGCTCCTGATCCTGTACGTCACGGACCGGCTCCTCTATCCGGTGGAGGTGCAGACCCTCTATGAGCTCTGTCTCCAGGACGACAAGCTCAGCTATTTTGACGTGGTCGAAGCGGTGCCGCAGATGGTGGAATCCGGCCATCTGGCCGAGACCGAGGGCGGCTTCGTCATCACCGAGAAGGGACGGCAGACCGCCGCCATCACCAAGGACTCCCTGGCCTGGCCTGTGTGCCAGAAGGCCGCCGCGGCAGTGGAACGCTACAACCGGGAGGTGCGGCGGGACAGCTTTATCCGCACCGAGGTCCTGGAGCAGCCCGGCGGCGAGGCGCTGGCCGTCATGCAGCTTCGCGACGAGGTGGGCAGTCTCTTCACCCTCGAGTACAGCTGCCCCTCCGCCCGGCAGGCGGCGTTGCTGACCAAGGCTTTTCCTGCCCGGGCAGACCGGCTCTACCGGCTCATCACAGAAACGCTGACGGCAAAAGAGGACCCTGAAGAAAAAACTCCTTGATTCTACCGGGATTTGTGGTATAATGGTGTCAGAGGAGCCAATCGGTTTCTCAAAGCACTTGAAAGGAGCGACGCAATATGAAATTCCAGATCAACGAGAAGAAAGTCACCTTGCCGGACAGTGTTCACGCCTACGCTGAGAAAAAAGTCTCCAAGCTGGACCGCTATTTCCGGGATGACGCAGAAGCCTTTGTCGCTTTTTCCGTCGAGAAAAATCGCAATAAGGTGGAGTTGACGGTTCATGCCTCCAACATGTTCTTCCGCGCAAGCGAGAGCACCTCGGACATGTACGCCTCCATCGACGCGGCCGTATCCGACATTGAACGCCAGATCCGTAAGAACAAGACCCGTCTGGCCCGCAGGATCCGCCAGGACGCCTTCGTCCGCAGCGCGGAGAACGCCACCTCCTTCGTCCCCGATGTGGAAGACACCGAGGAATACAAGCTCATCAAAATCAAGGAATTCACCATGATGCCCATGAGCCGGGAAGAGGCGATCCTCCAGATGAATCTGCTGGGCCACAACTTCTTCGCCTTCCGCGATGAAGACGCCGACGGCGCCTTCGCGGTGGTCTATTGCCGGAACGACGGCGACTACGGTCTTCTGGAGGACGTTCGTTGATATAACCGGACAGTCTGTTGACAGGATTCGTTTCAAATGCTTGAACAAAGGACTGAGGTACGGCTTGCCGTACCTCAGTTTGTAAAACCACGGAGAAGAACACGGGGGAGTTGCCTATGACACGACGTATGGTTCTGTATGAGATCGGAAAGGTCCTTCTGATCCTGGTGGAGCTGGCCTGCGCAGCCCTGGCGGGCTACGGCGCCTTCCGGGTGCTCTGGTACGCCGTTCAGTACGTGCTCTCCGGCATCGGCACCGAGACGCTGAACGAGATCGCCGACGGTCTGCCGGAGAAGGTCGCCTTCGCCGGAAAGTATCTCCGTCTTCTGATCCCCGAACTGACCGGCAAGGAGCTGCTCGCCCGGATGCTGCGCTATGCCGTGTACTTTGTCGTCGGCGTGAGTGTCCTGATGCTGGCGCGGCTCTTGCTGCGGCGGCTGGAGCGGGGCTTCAAGCAGCGCTATATGCCTGAGGTGCTGGAGCAGACCTTCTCCGACCTCTCCTACGACGCCAAGCGCCGCAGCGCAGCGGAGGAGACCCTCTGCGACGTGGGGCTGCTGGGCCGGGTGGAGCGCTACTACACCGCCAACCGCCTGGAGGGCCTGTACCGGGACTGCTGGGTGGCCTCCCAGGAGATCATCTGCGGCGGCGTCTACGCCGACGACTACACCAGCCACAAGGTCAAGGTCCGGGGCCAGTGGATGACCGTGCGGCTGAACGTGGACTTCGACGGCACCGTGATCCTGGAGGGCCGGGACACTGCCAACCGCTTCACCCACCGGGGCCTGTCCAAAACCATGGTGGAGCTCCAGCCGGACCACGAGGAGCTGGCCCAGCAGTTCCGCTGCTTCGCCGACTCCCCCGAGGACTTCCGGAACCTGCTTACGGTGGAGATGGCGGAAAAGCTGCTGTCCATGCTGGACCGCTACCCCGACCTGTGCGTGATCTTCCGGCGGGGCTGCGTCCACTTCCTGATCCACCGCCGCTCCTTCAACCGGCGATGGGAGCCCTTCTGCCCTTTCTGCTTCCCCCAGCTCCGGCGGGAGGCCCACCGGCTCTACGGTCCGCTGATGGACTTTACCGATATGCTGCTGGAATAAAGCACCAAAAAAGCCGAGGAAAAAGTCATGAGACTTCTTCCTCGGCAAATTTTTTATGCTGCTCTGCTTAGGATTTCCTGAATAAACGCCTGAAAGCTTGGAGATTTGTTTCCTTTCAGTGTCATAAACGGGCCGATCATCGATGCCCAAACGAATTTTTCACGGCCTTGTTCCGCCCAGGAAAGCTTCTTCATTGCGGCAAGGCCGCCCTTGTATACAACATTCGCCAGCACTTCCCAGGTTCCGCAGATGCTATCCTGCCTGTATTCATGCAGCGCTCCGAGATTGGCTTTGGGGTAAGCGCTTCGAATCGCGTGTTCATCGCCAAGAAGCCAGGCCTCTGTTTCCTCAATTGCCAGGCAGAATGCGTGGTCTATCTGTATCTGATTCTGTTCCGAAACTTCGCAAAGCTTCTGATAAAACACCGCCGGGTCATTTTGGTCGTTGTCCAACACAACAATAACGACGGAGGGCATCCCCGCCAAGGCCTTGTTAAAGCCCCGAAGATAGGTTGATAAGTCGTTGAGCAGCTTTCCGTCCTTTGTCTCTTTGACGGTATTTTTCTTTGTAAATCCGCCAATGCCCTTGAAGGATTTTACACTGTAGCTTGTTTCCGGGAATTTTGCCTTAACCTTTTGCATCAGGAGCTCGACCAATTGTCCGCCGGATTGATCCTCAACCAAAAATTGGTAGTACATCGTCCTCACTCCCTATCCAAAGAACTTACTGTTCCAGAGGTTCCCCAGCTCTGCGCCTTCCTGCACCAACTCAGGAACAAACGCATATTCGGAAGCGCACTTTGCAGTTGAGAAGCCGTCGGCGCCTTTTTCAAGCACCCAAACGTCCTCCGGGGGCAGGGAATTCACAAAGAAAGGGCTGTGTGTCGTAACAAACAGTTGTTTTGTATAACCATTTCCCACATTTTTTGCCATTTCTCGAGCCAAATCAGCCAGATATTGATGGTAGAGGCCGTTTTCCGGTTCTTCAATGAACACAAGCTGTCTCGGATTGCTCTCATGCAGAAGCAAGTAATAGGCAAAGAGCTTCAATGTTCCGTCAGACATACGCTGGGAAAAGAAGGGCTCCCGGAAATTGTCCTGGAAAAACTCCAATACCATCTGACCGTTTGGCATTTTCACCGGTTGGATTTTTCGGATATTCGGTATTTTGGTTTGAATCTCAGAGAGAATTCGCTTAAACTCTTTTGGATTTTCCCTGTACATATACTGCGCGACATTGTTCAGGTTGCTGCCGTACCGGTCAAGATACGGTGTTGGCACGGCGGATTGTATCCGGCGGGAAGCGTCCGGAGAAAAGTAACACAGATACCAGCTTTTCAAAAAGTTCAGGAATTGCTCAATTCTGGAATACTGCTTCATAGCGCCCAGCGTAACAATTCCAAGCTTTCTGGTATCGCTCAACGCTACATCGACCTTTTCTCCGGTATCATTTCCTTTATCGTCCTGACCTCCGTCCTTTCCAACAAAGGCATAGCCGATTCCCTTTACCAGATGCAGGAAAGACAACGGGCGTCCATAAGACTGGTTTGCCTGGCGCTGACGAAGCCGCTCCTCCCGCACATAAGGCCGACCGCTGCTGTCAGCGCTGATGGAAAGCTCATAGGTGATTGGCCTGGAATTGCTGTTTTCCCGATAATAAAGTTCAAAGCTGATTGGTCCAGTACAGCCTTGCGAATGAAGCTTCTCATAACCACCGCGGTTTTCCTTGTCACAAGCAGCCTCCACATCAGTCGCCAAAGCATCCGCAATAAAACCGAAGGCATCCGCCAGCGTACTTTTCCCGTTTCCGCTCGGCCCGATGATCGCAACCATATTGCCCAAGTCTCTGGCGTTCCCATCCGCGTAGATCCGTCCCATTTTAATGTCTTTCAGCGTCCCATAGTTTCTGATTGCAATCCCAAGTATCTTTCCCATTCAGTTTCCCTCACAGTACGTTGTTGGATTTGTCCTGAGCGATCAGGCGTTTCAACGCCTCCACGGAGACCCGGACGGAGGAGCTGGTGTCCTCGTTCATGGTCTGGTCCAGACCGGCGGCCTCCCGCTCCTGGTTCCAGATGACGTGGAAGCAGGAGCCGCAGCGGACGCCCAGGGCGTCGGCCACCACGAAGAGGGCGGCGGACTCCATCTCGGAGGCCAGAACGCCCAGCTTCTTCCAGGCCTCCCACTTGTTCAGCAGCTCGTAGGACACGGGCATCTTGTGGGGGCTGTGCTGGCCGTAGAAGGCGTCCTTGCACTGGACCACGCCCACGTGGGTGGTCTTGCCCATCGCCAGGGAGGCGTCCCGCAGGGCCAGGGTCACGTCCAGATTCGCCACGGCGGGGTACTCCAGGGGGGCGTACTCCCGGGAGGTGTGCTCAAAACGGATGGCGCCGGTAGCCACCACGATGTCGCCGGACTTGACCTTCAGATTGATGCCGCCGCAGGTGCCGGTGCGGATAAAGGTGTCGGCGCCGATGTTATGCAGCTCCTCCATGGCGATGGCCGCGGAGGGACCGCCGATGCCGGTGGAGCAGACGGAGACCTTCTCCCCCAGCAGGTAGCCGGTGTAGATGTTGTACTCCCGGTTCTGGCCAACGTGGTGGGCGTCGTCGAAGAGGGCTGCGATGGCGGCGCAGCGGCCCGGGTCGCCGGGCAGGATCACGTAACGTCCCACGTCGCCCTCAACGCAGTGAATGTGGAATTGCTGTTCCAGTTCTTGCATGATTTTCACCCTTTCTTTCGTCTTTCAGTTTGGCGGGCGGCCAATGACCGCCCCTACTCTTTTCAAATCACAGCTCAAACAGGCTGACCTGGCTGGTCATGGGCAGGTCCCCGAAGGCGCCCGCGGCCCGGAGGGTCTCGATATGGGTCTGGGAGACCTTGGGACAGGCGGCGGAGAACTCCTCCACGGAGATGAAGGTCTTGCCCCGGCGGCCCTCGGCGATGTCCCGGGCGGCGTTCTCGCCCAGGCCGGAGATCGCCACGAAGGGCGGCAGCAGCCGGTCCTCCCGGGGCAGGAATTTCACCGCGTCGGACTCGTAGACCGACACCGGCAGGAAGCCGAAGCCCCGGAGATAGAACTCGTAGACCACCTCTAAGGTGGTGAGGAGCTGGTCCTCCTTGTCGCTGCGTCCCTCGTTGGCCTGGATGGCCTGAAGGGCCGTCAGGCACGCCTCCTTCCCCCGGCACATCATGGAAGCGTCGAAGCTGCCCTTCTGGCTGCGGCGGTAGAAATAGGCCGCATAGAAGGCCAGGGGCCAGTGGACCTTGAACCAGGCGATGCGGAAGGCCATCATGACGTAGGCCGCGGCGTGGGCCTTGGGGAAGAGGTACTTGATCTTCTTGCAGGAGCCGATGTACCAGGCGGGCACGCCTGCGTCGAGCATCTCCTGCTCAGCGCCGTCGGGAAGGCCTCTCCCCTTTCGCACCGCCTCCATGATCTTGAAGGAGCGCTTGTCGGGCATCCCGCAGCGGATCAGGTAGTTCATGATGTCGTCGCGGCAGCCGATGGCCTGGGAGACCGTGGCGGTCTTGGAGAGGATCAGGTCCCTGGCGTTGCCCAGCCACACGTCGGTACCGTGGGAGAAGCCTGAGAGGCGGATCAGCGTGTCGAACTGGGTGGGTTGGGTCTCCATCAGCATCCCGCGGGTGAAGCCGGTGCCGAATTCGGGCAGGCCCACGGCCCCGGTGGGGCCCAGGACCGGGTCGTCCTCATAGCCCAGGATCTTGGAGGAGGTGAAGATGGACATGGTTTCCTTGTCGTCCAGGGGGATCTTCTGGGGGTCCACCCCGGTCAGGTCCTGAAGCATCCGGATCATGGTGGGGTCGTCGTGGCCCAGCATATCCAGCTTCAGCAGGTTCTCCTCCATGGGGTGGTAGTCGTAGTGGGTGGTGATCCACTCGGATTCGTGGTCGTCTGCCGGGTGCTGCACCGGGCAGAAGTCCCAGATCTGGTTCTCCTGGGGGATGACCACCAGGCCGCCGGGGTGCTGGCTGGAGGTCCGCTTGACCCCCACGCAGCCCATGGCAAGGCGGGTCTCCTCGGCCCGGCTGATCTTGCGGCCCCGGTCCGCCAGATAGGATCTGACGTAGCCGAAGGCGGTCTTGTCCGCCACGTCGCCGATGGTCCCGGCCCGGAAGACGTGGGACTTGCCGAACATCTCCACACAGAAGGCGTGGGCCCGGGCCTGATACTCGCCGGAGAAGTTCAGGTCGATGTCCGGGACCTTGTCGCCGCCGAAGCCCAGGAAGGTCTCAAAGGGGATGGCAAAGCCGTCCTTTTCCAGCTTCGTTCCGCACTGGGGGCAGAGCGCGTCGGGCAGGTCCGCGCCGCACATACAGCCCGCCGGGACCTCGAAGCTGGTGTACTTGCAGTCCGCGTTGGGGCAGCGATAGTGGGGCGGCAGGGCGTTGACCTCGGTGATGCCGGAGAGGAAGGCCACCAGGGAGGAGCCCACGGAGCCCCGGGAGCCCACCAGATAGCCGTGCTCCAGGGAGTTCTGCACTAACTTCTGGGCGGAGATATAGATCACGTCGTAGTGGCAGTTGATGATGTCCCCCAGCTCCGTCTCCACCCGCTTGGTGATGAGCTCCGGCGGGTGCTCGCCGTAGAGGCGGCGGAGCTTGCCGTAGACCAGGGATTTCAGGTCCTCCACGGAATTCTCGATTTTGGGTGCGTAGAGGTTGTGGGGCAGGGGCCGGACCCAGTCGCACATGTCGGCGATGCGGTTCGGGTTCGTGACGACCACCTCCCGGGCCTTCTCCGGGCCCAGGTAGGCAAACTCCTGGAGCATCTCGTCGGTGGTGCGGAAGTAGAGGGGATTGGGCCTGTCGCAGTCGTCAAAGCCCTTGGAGGCCAGCAGGATGCGGCGGTAGATCTCGTCCTCCGGGTCCAGGAAATGCACGTCGCCGGTGGCGCAGACGGGCTTGTGCAGCGTCTCGCCCAGGCGGACCACACTGCGGTTGAAGTCCCGCAGCTCCTCCTCCGAGGCCGCCGCGCCGCTGTTCAGGAGGAAGCGGTTGTTGTCCAGGGGCTGGATCTCCAGGAAATCGTAGAAGGCCGCGATGCGCTCCAGCTCCGCCTGGGGCTTTCCGGCCACGATGGCGCTGAAAAGTTCCCCAGCCTCGCAGGCGGAGCCCACAATCAGCCCCTCCCGCCACCGCGCCAGCTCCGACTTCGGGATGACCGGTGCGCCGTTGCCGCCCCGCCGGGTGTGGAAGTAGTAGAGGTTGGAGAAGGAGACCAGGCGGTAGAGGTTCCGCAGACCTAAGGAGTTTTTCGCCAGCAGGAGGATGTGGTGGATGCGCTGTTCCTTGGGCGTCGGATGGGAGCCGAAGTCCAGGGTGGCAGCCGCCCGGTCCACCTGCTGCAGCCGCTCCACGCCCCGCTCCATCAGCATGTGGGCGAAGCGCTCAAAGAGCAGGCCGCAGGTGACGGCGTCGTCCGTGGCCCGGTGGTGGGCAAAGTCCGGCAGCTCGAAGTACTCCGCCAGCACGTCCAGCTTGCGCTTGGTGAGCTGGGGCAGCAGGTCGTAGGCCAGGCCTAAGGTATCGACGCAGGTGGAGCGGAAGGGCAGCTTCAGGCGGCGGCAGGCCGCCTTCATCATGCTCAAATCGTAACCGGCATTGTGGGCGATCAGGGGCAGCTCCCCGCAAAAGTTCAAAAAGGCCTCCACGGCCTCCCGCTCCGAGGGAGCGCCTGTCAGCATCTCGTCAGTGATTCCCGTCAGCTCCGTGATCTTCTCGGTCAGCAGACACTCCGGGTCCACAAAGGTCGTGAATTTCTCCAGTACCCGGCCCTCCTGCATCCGGACGGCGCCGATCTCGATGAGGCGGTCCCGCTCTGGGGACAGGCCGGTGGCCTCCACGTCGAAGGCCACGAACTCCCCGTTCAGCGGGGCGTCCTGCTCCCCGAAGACACAGCTGCGGAAGGTCCTGGCGGACTCCGGCGTCTCGTTGCTGTCCAGGTCGTTGATGTAGTAGCCCTCGCAGCCGTAGAGGAGCTTGATGGGCTCGTCGCTGCCCGCCACCTTGGTCTTGGCGTTGGCAAGGGCGTCGGTGAAGGAATGGGTGACGCCGTGGTCGGTGATGGCAATGGCCCTGTGGCCCCATTGGGCGGCCCGGGCGATGGCCTCGCCGGTGTCCGTCAGGGCGTCCATAGCGGACATTTTCGTGTGCAGGTGGAGCTCCACCCGCTTCTCCGGGGCGCTGTCCCGGCGGGCGGGCCGGGGGACCTCCCGGATGGAGTAGGGCTGGAGCACCAGCTCGTTGTCATAGCGGCTGACCGTCACCTTGCCGAAGACCCGGATATAGCTGCCGGGCTTGTGCTTCTTGGGGTTCGGGCCGTGAATGGCGTCCAGGATGGGCTTGGCCTTGGCCTGGTCCATGTACTGGTTGACGCAGATGGAGTCGGTACGGTCCGTCATATAGAAGCTGACCACCCAGGCCTTGGCCTTGGGCAGCTCCTTGTGGTTGACGGCAAAGACCTCGCCCTCCACGCAGACCTTGAACATGTCCACCTGGACCTCCCGCATGGGAATGGGGGCCTGGAAGAAGGGCTTGCCGAAGATCAGGCCCGCCTCCTGTGGCGCGGCCTTGCCGGGCTTCGGCTCCGAGGGGACCGATACCACCGGCGCGGGCGCCTGCTCCATCGCCTCGCTGCGGATGCGTTTGGTCTCGGCAAAGAGCTCCTCGGCGCTCAGCTCCCGCCCGGCGTGGAGCTCCAGCCGGATGGGCTGCCCAAAGCAGTCGGAGAGCCAGGCCTCCACCCGGCGCAGGTGGGGCCGGAGCTCCGCCAGGCCGTTGCCCCGGAGCCGGGCGTGGAGGGTGGTCCCCTCCGTCTCCCACTCGCAGCCCGCCAGCACGGCAGGTGCGGGGGGATAGAAGGCGGAGAGCAGGCCCGTCACGTCGGAATAGTCCATCCGCTCCAGCAGATCCAGCTCGTAGCGGGGCTCCACCCGGACGCTGCGCAGGGCATAGGCCTCCCGGACGGCCTGTTCCGTCCGGGCCAGCAGCTTCAGGGGCAGATAGACCCGGCTGCGGAGGAGGACCGTCGCCTCCCGCTCCGCCACCCGGAGCTCCACGTCCTGTACGGTATTCTGTTGTAACAGTGTCTCGGCCTCCTCCCCCAGCTCCAAGCCGGGGAAGAGCTCCAGAAAACTGATTTTCTCTTCCATGTCAGAGTTGTTCGATATAGCGCAGCAGGGCGGGCAGCAGCTCGTCGTAGGGCAGCTTCTCCCGAAGCTGGCCCTTCACAAAGAGGACGCCGCAGCCGTCGCCGCCGGCCACGCCCACGTCGGCCTCCCGGGCCTCGCCGGGGCCGTTGACGATACAGCCCATGACCGCCACGGTGATGGGCTTTTTGCAGTCCTTCAGGGCCTCCTCCACCCGGTTCGCCAGACCGATCAGGTCGATGCGGGTCCGGCCGCAGGTGGGGCAGGAGACGATGTTGACGCCCTCCTTCCGCAGGCCCGCGGCCTTGAGGATGGCCTTGCCCGCTGCGACCTCCTTCACCGGGTCGGCGGTGAGGGAGACCCGGATGGTGTCGCCGATGCCCAGGCAGAGCAGGCCGCCGATGCCCATCGCAGACTTGATGGTCCCCATGTACTCGGTGCCGGTCTCGGTGACGCCCACGTGCAGGGGGTAGTCGGAGCGCTCCGCGAAGAGCCGGTAGGCCTGCATCATCAGGGGCACGTTGGAGGACTTCATGGACACGCAGGTATCATAGAAGCCGTACTTCTCCAAAAGCCGGATGTGGCCGAAGGCGGACTCCACCAGGGCCTCCGGGGTGGGATGGCCGTACTTCTCCAGCAGCTCCTTTTCCAGGCTGCCGCCGTTGACGCCCACCCGGATGGGGATATGGTGGGCCTTGCAGCAGTCCACCACGGCCTTCACCCGGTCCTCCCCGCCGATGTTGCCGGGGTTGATGCGGATCTTGGCCGCGCCGTTTTCCGCCGCGGCGATGGCGCAGCGGTAGTCGAAGTGAATGTCCGCCACTAAGGGCAGGGGGCTCCGGGCGGCGATCTTGCCGAAGGCCGCGGCGGCCTCCCGGTCGGGGACCGTCAGCCGGGCGATCTCGCAGCCCGCGGTGTACAGGGCCTTGAGCTGGTCCAGGCTCCCCTCCACGTCGGTGGTCCTGGTATTGCACATGGACTGGACGGAGACAGGCGCTCCGCCGCCCACAAGAATATTGCCAACTTTGATTTGCCGGGTCATAACGTCACCTCGCTAAGCGCCTATCATTTGCCAGATGTCCTTGAGGAAGATGAAGGCCATAAAGCCCAGCAGCAGGACCATAGCCCCGGCGTGGATCCAGCCCTCGTACTTGGGGTTGATCTTCTTGCCGGTGATGCCGGTGAAGACCACGTTGATCAGCAGGAAGAGCACGCGGCCTCCGTCCAGGGCCGGGATGGGCAGCATGTTCATCACCGCCAGGTTCACAGCGATGAAGGCCCCTAAATAGAGGACGTTCAGCACCCCGTCCAGCACGGAGGGAGAGCTCTTGCCGGTCTCGGTCATGACCTCCACGATCTTCACGGGGCCGCCCATGTCCCGGAGGCCCACCCGGCCTCCGATCAGGTCCTGAAGCCCGTACCAGACCATGCGGGTAAAGTCGATGCACTGGACCGCGGCGTAGTGGTTCACGGTAAAGAAGTTCTTCTCCTCGTGGGCTCCGAAATAGATGCCCAGATATTTTCCCGTGTTGCCCTGGGCGTCGGTCAGCTCCGCCCGGGTCAGGTTGAAGTCCTCCAGAACCAGCTTCTCCCCGTCCCGCAGGATGGTGAGCTCGCAGGTATCGGAGGCCAGACGGCCCTCCAGCAGGTCGAAGTCGGACTGCATATAGATGCGGCGTCCGTTGATGGCGTAGAGGGTATCGCCCAGCTGAAGGCCCTGAGCCTCCACCACGTTGCCCTCCATAAAGCCCGTGACCTTCGCCGTGGTGGGGAGCTGGTAGAACAGGCCAAAGAGCAGGGCCATCGCCACGAAGCCCGTCAGCAGGTTCATAAAGGCCCCGGCGCAGAGGATGATGAGCCGCTTCCAGGGGGCGGCGCTGAGGAAGGCCCTGGGGTCTCCCGTGTCCTCGTCCTCCCCCTCCATGGCGCAGTAGCCGCCGATGGGGATCAGCCGGAAGGAGTACTGGGTCTCACCCCGCTTCCAGCCAAAGAGCTTGGGCCCCATGTTGATGGAGAATTCGTTGACCCGCACCCCTAAGAGCTTGGCCGCGATAAAATGGCCGAATTCATGGATGAAAATCAGAAAGCCGAAAATCAGGATGGCTAACAGAATATAGAGAATGGTCATATTGTACAGATACCTTTCCTTATAACAATCGTTTTACGCTTCCGCGGCGGCGCGGGCCAGGCGGTCCGCCTCCAGGATCTCCTCCAGGGTCGGAGCCGCCGTGAAGGGCACCGCGTCCAGAGCCCTTCGCACCAGGGCGGGGATGTCATAGAAGCCGATCTCCCGGCGGAGGAACCGGGCCACGGCGACCTCGTTGGCCCCGTTCATCACGGCGCAGGCGGAACCGCCCTGCCGGGCGACAGCCCGGGCAATGGCAAAGCAGGGGAAGGCCTCGGGGTCCGGGGCCGCGAAGGTCAATGGCGGGCAGTTCAGCAGGTCCAGGCCGGGGGCGGGGTTCGCCGTCCGGTCCGGGTAGGTCAGGGCCAGCTGGATGGGGATGCGCATGTCCGGGACGCCCAGCTGGGCCAGCACGGCCCCGTCCACGAATTCCACCAGGGAGTGGACGATGGACTGCCGGTGGATCACCACGTCCACCTGCTCCGGGGGCAGCTCATACAGGCGCATGGCCTCGATGACCTCCAGCCCCTTGTTCATCAGGGTGGCGCAGTCCACGGTGATCTTCTCGCCCATCTTCCAGTTGGGGTGGCGCAGGGCGTCGTCCCGGGTGACGTGCTCCAGCTCCGCCTTCGGCTTGCCGAAGAAGGGCCCGCCGGAGCAGGTCAGTATGATGCGCTTGACCTCTCCCCTGCCGCGGCTGCCCATGAGGCACTGGAAGATGGCGGAGTGCTCCGAATCCACGGGGATGATCTCGGCCCCGTGGGCCTTGGCCGTCTCCATGACCAGCTCTCCGGCGCAGACCATGGTCTCCTTGTTGGCAAGGCCGATGCGCTTGCCCAGGGCCAGGGCCGCCAGGGTGGGCTTGAGCCCCACCATGCCGACGACGGCGGTGAGCACGGTGTCGGCCTCCTCTAAGGAAGCCGCCGCCAGCAGGCCCTCCTCCCCCCAGAGGATCTGAGGGGCAGGCTCCGGCAGCAGGGCCCGCAGGGCCTCGGCGGCCTCCCGCGTCCCCATGGACACCAGCCGGGGGCGGAACTCCGCGACCTGCTCCGCCATGCGCTCCACGTTGGTCCCGGCGGTGAGGGCGGCCACCCGGACGGGCAGATGCCGCACCACGTCCAGGGTCTGCCGCCCAATGGAGCCGGTGGAGCCGAGAATACTGATAATTTTCGTCATAACGACCTCCGGTTAAGGAAAAACCCGTAGGGGCCGATGCCTACATCGGCCCTCACGTCGATACGGGATAGGGCCGATGTGGGCATCGGCTTGTCTGCGGGCGGCACAGTGACCGCCCCTACTTTACCGCAAAGGGGATCGTCAGCAGCAGCACCTCCACCAGAGGCGCGACCACCATCGTCGAGTCGAAGCGGTCCAGAATGCCGCCGTGGCCGGGCAGAAGGGTGCCGTAGTCCTTGATTTTGGACTGGCGTTTGAGGACCGAGAAAGTCAGATCCCCCAGCATGGAGGCTCCGGCCCCTAAGATGCCGTAGAGCACGGCGTAGAAATAGTTCACCTTGAACTGGAAGGCAAGCTGCAAGACCAGGGCGTATATGACCATGCCGACCACCGTGCAGACCAGTCCGCCCACGGCGCCCTCCACGGTCTTGTTGGGGCTGACGATGGGGCAGAGCTTGCGTTTGCCGAAGGCCCGGCCCACAAAGTAGGCGCCCGAATCCGGGACCATGGTGAGCACAAAGGCGACCAGGATGAAGGACTTGCCGTTCTCCATAATCCGCAGGCGGATCAGCGCCCCCAGCAGATAGGGCAGCACCGCGCCGGCGAAGATAGCGGCGCAGACGGTCCGGAAGTTCAGCTTCGTGTGGGCCGCCAGCAGCTCGCCGAAGAGGGCGGCGAGATAGGCCAGCGCCGCGATCATCCCCAGGGTCCGGGGCATTCCCAGCCAGCTCCAGAGGCAGACCAGCATCGCCATACAGGAGGAATAGGCAAAGATGCGGACGTGCTTGCAGAAGCCCGCGCAGATAAGCAGCTCATAGACAGCCAAAATGCACATCGCCGCCACCAAAACAGCTGTAGCCACCGAAGGCAGGACCAAAACCACCACCAGCAGCAGCGGCAGACAGACGGCTGCCACGAGAACTCTTGTTTTCATTCCGTTCAGCTCCTTCCGCGGAAACAGGATAAAGTCTCAATAACTCTCCAGCATCAGTTTACCACAAATCCCCGCAGAAGTCAATTGAAAAGGGGCGGTCATTGACCGCCCGCCGTCCCCCGCCGTCCCCGCCGTAGGGGACGGGTCTCCCGTCCCGCCGTCCGTCCCCCGCCGTCCGTCCCCCGCCGTAGGGGCGCTCATTGAGCGCCCGGCGCTCGGAACGAGCGCATTTGCCGCAGGCAAATCCAGGCCGGTCCCGAAACGAAACGCGGCTGGATCGTTTGCTCACGCAAACGATTGTTTGCTCCGCAAACCGGGCGGCTCATCCGCCTTGCGGCGGATAAGAGCCGCACCCTACAGCGCATCCGCGGGCGCTTGATAAGCGCCCCTACGGCGTCCGTCCCCCGCCGTCCGTCCCCCGCCGTAGGGGCGCTCATTGAGCGCTCGGCGCTCGGAACGAGCGCATTTGCCGCAGGCAAATCCAGGCCCGCATCACCCCCGGCGGCCTTTTTTGTAAAGCTGCGGCTTTTTTTACAATTTTTCCTTGCTTTTCCCACCGGCGTCTGATAAAATAAACTTGCGACACAACTATATATAGCTCTACAAAGCCATCGTATTTTTTCTCTTTTGGTAAAAATACGGGCTCTCTTTCGTGTGCTTTGTAGAGTATAAACGAAGTTGTGTCGCAGCAATCGGAGCCACGTATTTTTCGTGCGCAGCTCCGGCTGCGCACTTTTATTTTTTTAGAAAGAGAGGCCGATCTATAAAACATTTTCAATTATTATTCCGCACAATCTTGTTTCTTTATTATTCCTCATGTAAAAACAAAATCAGTTGTCATTCCGTACCTAAATAACTCGAATAGTACATATAGAGGAGGCCAATTAGTATGAAAAATCTTGCATCACCAAAGCTCATTGAGGATCTTTTATTGTTTGACCCTGTTACAGAACGCGGGCAAGAGCGGCTTCGCAGCCTTGGATTGCACGGAAGAATAACGCCTGAACAGTTTTTTAATCCTAAAAACAAATTTTGGGTCAATCCGACGGATATTATTGAAGCCTCTCATGACACAGAAATAAGCTACGATCCGACTCCGGATGCTCGGAGGATTGAAAGCATCAAAGCACGCAGAAAAGAGTTTTACGGACGCTTTCATCCGAATCTAAAACGAAAGGCTGGGAGAGAGTTCACGCTTCTGATGGGTGTTGTCGGTGCCGGAAAGTCAGTTGAACTGCAACGGCAGTTGTATTCCTACTACGGACAAATTCCGTATCGATACGGCAAAAATCCAAACAATTTTGCCACAAAGACAGTGCAAAATGCAATAGAAAGCCAAATGAGCTTTAACGCTGTTTATTTAGATATGGAGCGGGTGAATACTGAGATTCCCATCGGGCAAGGTTATGACTGTGACATCAACAACCCTCTTGATCTTTTTTTTACTAAACTGCTTGCCACATTAATTTACTATATCAAGTTTCTTTTTATAAATCATCGTGAAAGGTTAATTCAAGCTGCCGGCAATCTCGAACTGCGATTTAATAATCACGATCCAGCTGTTCAAACATCTTCTCTTGAAAAATACATTAGTTGTGTGACGTGCATCCAAAACTATGCAAATAATCAAGCAAAACTACCGGATGTATTAAAGACAATCCTATCTACTGTCGAAAACGAAATTCGCCAGTCGAAGAAACTGTTTGATGAACAAACAACAGCGGAGAAAGAGTCGAGAGAAAATAAGAAAAATCAGCGCTTGGTTGTTGGTATCAAAACGGTTCTCCATATACTCGGTTTTATCATGATTGGCGTAAATCCCGATCAAGGCAAGTGCATTGTTGTAGATAATGTTGAGGATTTAATCAAGGTCAACGACCAAACACAAATCAATATTTCGCTTTCGGCTGCAAGAGAAATATATCTGGCCTTATTGAAGTACGCCGAAAACATTCGAGATATTTATGATGACGCAGGTCTAACAGGCTCATTCCATATTGTTATGGCTCTGCGAAGAACCACATGGGATAACCTCCAAACAGAATTTGCAGGAAACTTCGCTCCCTTGCTTGACGATATGTTTGATATTACCGGTGATATTGCAATCACGGACCTTTGGAACGAAAAAGCATATCCCACCTGGAAAAATCATTTCGAAAATGACTACGATGGAGAAGCAAAATTATATATAGATGAAGTCAATAAACTGATGACAGCAGACGAAGCAGATAGGAATAGTATTCAACAGAGATTTTCCAGGCTTATGTCAAATGGCCTTCGTCGTCAAGGCCATAGTTTGTCAAAAGCCTTATATAATATGTTTTACAATTCACGCTATGGTATTTTTAAAGGTCTGGATAATCTCTATATCAAAAAAAGTGACTATGACACGCTATTTGATGAAACAATACCGCTTCAGAATTTGGAAGCAAAGTATCTACGGAAAAGTGCAGCAGCTGAATTCTACTTAATGGAACAATTTACAAGTACTGGTAATCTTTCAGATCAAAAAGTTGGCGGGCGATGGAGAAGTCTGGATATAGGAAAAATAACGAATGAAGAGAAGAAGCCAAAAAAATACTATAGTTTTGCCGGTGAACGTAAGCCTTCCGGCGCGGAATATCCTTTTACTCGATGGGATTTTCAATTCTGTAGTGAAAGTCAAAACATTATACCTTCTGGGTTTATGCTGCGTCAGTTGCTCAGAGCGTTAGCCGATGCACCTGAGGCTGAAAGAGCATCCAGATGTGCAGCGCCTCTGTATGAAACCGTATCACTACGAACCGTTATACGTAATGTATTGCAGGTTAGTGACGGAGATGCCATTGAAGCTTCAAAACTGCTCAAACTAACGGAGATTATTCTTGCAGGAGCTCGACCGGATACGCAGGGTGAATTCAGCCCATTGTATTTGTTTGAAAACGGAATTGATATCAAAGATACCATTGCTTTTTAAGAAAACGCTTGACCGCGTTTGGTCTTCTCCTCCGGAGGACAGTGCAGACGGAGACCATCCCTATAGCAGGCAGAAGTGCGGAATCAGAATCACAGAAGCCGGGGCAAACTTTCTTCTGAACATTCAACCCAGCTTTGAATTCTTCTCCGCCATGCTCTGTTATGATTTTCCCCCGCTTCTATTCATCAAATCTCCTGTTCGGATTGAACATGTCATCGGATGTATTTATCACTATGCTGATGAGGTGTGCCGTTCGTTTGGGCAAGCAGGTGATTCAGCCTTTCGGCAGGATGTAAAAAAACTTCACACGTGGTATTTGGGCCATTACCGCGATTATATCGTGAATATGGGCAACGCGATTTCATTCAATTCAGGGGAAGTTGCCGCGCTGAGAGATGGTATTAATAAAGTAATAGACGAATATAATAAATGGGAGTGAAGTTAATATGCCAGAATGTATAAAAGATACAATACAATGGATAGATGATAACAGTACTCTTGCTGAAATGCTTTTTAAGATATTATGTGGAGCGCTTGCTCTTCTCGGGGGATGGTTGCTATTCTACTTCAAATTCTACAGAAAGCAAAAATCAGCAGCGCTGTTCGGATTCTACATTCAGTTTGATCTACTGCTGTCTACACTCAAAAAGCAAATAGATTCCACTTCTGACGATAGTAATCCATTCATTATAATGTACCAAGATACTACAAAAAACCTTCTGTCTGTATCGCTTTCAGGCGGCAATGAAGCAAAGGCTAAAGAACCTTTTTTACCGGTATGTGAGGAATTAAAAAAGTTGTTTTTAAGTGCAGAACACAATGTTTATCCAAAACCGTGTTGGAAAAAATCTTGGTATCAGGGACAAAAAACAGTATTAGATTTTGTTCTCTTGATTACAGACAAGCTTGGTGAAAACACAATTGATCTTCAAGGCAGTTCTATCGAACGAGATGCCAACAACAGTATTACAGGACCTGCTGAAGCTCTGACACATATTACAAAATGGAACGATCTTAAAACTGCTGTTGATAATTTGCTGGAAGCATTGGAAGAAGTGAAGTACTAAGCGCTATGAAACAAGCATATATCATGGACGTTCTCTTCGACCTCCTGAATGAGAGCGACTTATTGGACGTGCGGGAATTGGAGGAAGAGGAGGCGACGGGGTTGTTTGTATTTACGACCCGGGACGGCACGAAGGTCCGGCTCCAATGCACGGTTCTGTCACAGTCTCAGGATCCCCAGGAATCAATTAAGAGAAGCTCCGAATGATCCGGCATCATGGGGGACGCAGGCGGGTTCTGCTCGCTTGCGTCCTCTGTTTCTTCCTGATTCCGCCACACGTTTGCATCTCCCGCCCCCGCAGCACCTTTGCTTCTTCCCGCTTCCGTGCAAAATGGCCCTTTCCGACCCACACTTCCCGCTCCGGCAAAAAAGCGCTTGACAAAACGAATTCTTCGTGATAATGGATATACAGACGTTTCTGACAGCGTTGTAAAGCTCTTTTTCTGGGAGAGGAGAATCCAACATGAAAAAAATCATAACTATCCTGGCAGTCGTCGCCATCCTTCTGGGACTGGTCCTGTTTGTCGCCAAGCTGGTGGTCAACGGCTTCGACTTCACCGCCCTGTTTGGGGGAAAGCTCGAGACCCATACCACCGAGCTCTCCGGCGAGTTTACGGACATCACCATCTCCGTTAGCACCGCATCGGTCAAACTGGCGCCTTCGGAGGACGGGACTTGCCGCGTGGTCTGCGCGGAGCCGGAGAAGCTCCGCCACGTCGCCGAGGTCCGGGACGGGACCCTGGAGGTCCGGGTGGAGGACAGCCGGAGCTGGTTTGACCGCATCGGCATCCAGCTCAAACAGCCGGAGCTGACCCTGTATCTGCCCGCGGCAGACTACGGCACTCTCCGCATCACCACGGACACCGGCAGCGTCAGTCTGCCCGAGGGTCTCCGCTTCCGGAACGCCTACCTGCAAAGCGACACTGGCAGCCTGGAGCTGCTCTCCGCAGTCTCCGACCACGTCCGCCTGGCCTCCGACACCGGCAGCCTGCGGCTGCGGGGACTCTCCCCCGTGAGCGTGGAGCTCTCCACTCACACAGGCCGCGTCGAGACGGAGGACGTACAGGCGGAGGGCCGCGTCACGGTGACTGTGAGCACCGGCAGGGTCAGCCTGACGGACCTGAACTGCGAATTTTTGGACCTCTCCGCTTCCACCGGAGACCTGAGCCTGAAAAACGTCCTGGTCTCCGGGACCATGACCGCGGAAACCAGCACCGGAGACGTCCGCCTGGAGCGCTGCGACGCCGGAGCGCTCTACATCGAGACCTCCACCGGCGACGTGAGCGGCAGCCTGCGCACGGCGAAGCAGTTCTCCGTCAAGACCAGTACCGGGACCGTCCGGGTGCCGGACTCCGCCCCCGGCGGCCCCTGCGAGATCACCACCTCCACCGGCAACGTGGAGCTGGAGATCCGCTGACGGAAGGCTGCGGACCGGAAACCCAGACTGGAATATCCAAAAAATGAATCTTTCTGGCCTGAATTCTTCCTGATTGGTTGACAAGGCGCCGATTCCGGGGTAAACTGGAGAACAGGAAAACCTTATGGAGGTGGATCAATTGCAAACTGATTTGAAGGCGATGGCCCGGGAGGTACGCTGCGACGTGATCTCCAGCATCGCGCATCTGGGGATCGGGCACATCGGCGGCTGTCTGTCCGCCGTGGAGCTGCTGACGGTCCTCTACTTTGAGGCCATGCGCATCGACCCGAAGGACCCGCAGATGCCGGGCCGGGACCGCTTCATCTGCTCCAAGGGCCACGCAGGGCCCACGGTCTACGCGGCCCTGGCGAACCGGGGCTATTTCGGCAAGGAGGTCCTGCTGACTCTGAACCAGGGCGGCACGAAGCTCCCCAGCCACTGCAATATGCGGCTGACGCCGGGCATCGATATGACCACCGGCAGCCTGGGCCAGGGCTTCTCCTGCGCGGTCGGCGCGGCCTTAGGGGCCAAGCTGGCAAAGGACGGCGCCCGCATCTACACCCTGGTGGGAGACGGCGAGTGCCAGGAGGGCCAGATTTGGGAGGCCGCCATGTTCGCCGCCGCCAAGGAGCTGGACAACCTGATCGGTTTCGTGGACTGCAACCGGCTCCAAATCGACGGGCCTGTGGCGGAGGTCAACGACGTGGCCCCGCTGGACCAGAAATGGGCGGCCTTCGGCTGGCACGTCATCGACGTGAGACGGGGCAACGACGTGGAGGCCGTCTCCGACGCCGTGAAGCGGGCCAAGGCCAACCTGGGCACCGGCAAGCCCACCATGGTGCTGCTGCACACCACAAAGGGCTGCGGCATGAAATGGGCCGAGGACTTAGGCGCGGCAAACCACAACACCGCCGTCCCCGCCGACGTGGCGGAGGCGGCCATCCGGGCGCTGCGAGAGGAGGTCTGACCATGCAAATGCGAGCTGTTTACGCGGAAGAGCTGGGCCGCCTCCTGGAGCGCGACCCCAAAATCGTCCTGCTGGACGCGGACCTGGGCAAGGCCAGCGGCACCTTAGGCCTGCGCAGCCGCTTCCCCGACCGCATCTTTGACTGCGGCATCGCGGAGCAGAATATGGCCTCCATCGCCGCGGGCCTGGCGAGCTACGGCTTCAAGCCCTGGATTGAGAGCTTCGCCCCCTTTGCCAGCCGCCGCATCTGCGACCAGATTGCCATCTCCATCTGCTATCCGGGGATGAACGTGAAAATCGTCGGCACCGACCCCGGCATCAGCGCCGAGCTCAACGGCGGCACCCACATGAGCATGGAGGACATCGGCGTGCTCCGCTCCATTCCCGGCATCGTGATTTTCGAGCCGGTGGACGAGGTCCAGCTCCGGGCCGCCATGCCCGCCCTGGACGCTTACGAGGGCCCGGTCTACGTCCGGCTGGTCCGGGCGGAGCAACCCGCCGTCTTCGGCGAAGGCTACGAATTCGAGCTTTTCCGGGCCGACAAGCTCCGGGAGGGCAGCGATTTGACCATCTGCGTCTCCGGCCTGCTGACCCGGGACTGCCTGGACGCTGCGGCGGAGCTGACCCGGGAGGGGATCTCCTGCGAGCTGCTGAATCTCCACACCCTGAAGCCCCTGGACCGGGAAGCCGTCGTCGCCTCCGCCCGGAAGACCGGCGCGGTGCTGACGGTGGAGAACCACAACATTCTGGGCGGGCTCCACGCCGCCGTCCTGGAGGCCCTGGCCCTGGAGCGGGTGCCCGTCTGGGCCGTGGGCGTGGAAGACCGCTTCGGCGAGGTGGGGAAGCTGCCCTACTTACGCAAAGCCCTGGGGCTGAGCAAGGAGGATATTCTGGCCGGGATCCGCCGGGCTTTGCAGTTGAAAGTTGAAAATTGAACGTGAAGGAGAATGCAAATGAAGATCGCGATCGGAAGCGATAAGTCCGGCTTTCCCGTGAAGGAGGCCGTGAAAGCCTGGCTGACCGAGGCCGGTGTGGAATTCGACGACCTGGGGACCGTGGACCTCAGCGCCGTCCATCCCTACTATCAGGTGGCCTCCGAGGTCGCCCCGCTGGTCCAAAACGGGACCTATGAAAAGGCCGTGCTGATCTGCGGCACCGGCGCGGGCATGTGCGTGGTTGCCAACAAATTCAAGGGCGTCTATGCCGTGGCCTGCGAGGGGGTCTATTCCGCCAAGATGGCCCGGGCCATCAACAACGCCAATGTCCTGTGCATGGGCGGCTGGATCGTGGGGCCGGAGATGGCCGTGGAGATGGTCAAGGTCTTCCTGAACACGGCCTGGTGTCAGGACCTGGAGCCCTGGCGGGCCGAGAATATGCACAAGTTCGCCGTCCGGGTGGCGGCCATCGAGGACAGGATCTATTAACTTGCTCTGCACTTGTCCCTACAGCTTTCATACGAGCGGACAAGCGATGCCTGTCCTACATACTTGATCCTGCTTCCAAGGCGGACAAGCAATGCTTGTCCCTACACTGTTTTCTGAAACAGAGAAAGGACAACTGACATGGACCTGCTGAACGCACTGCGCACAGCCAATCCCGGGCTGCCCCTGTTCTCGGTGTACGACCCGGAATTCGCCCCCTATGGGCGAGTGCTGACCCTGGAAGCCCCGGAGGCCCTGGCCGCAGCCCTGGACCGCACCCCCATCCCGGAGACGGGCAACTGCTATACGGCCTCCGACGCCGCTCTGGAGGCGGAGCCTGCGGTCCGCGGCATTGCTCGGACCGTCTTCGGCGGAATGGAGGTCCAGGCGGGCTTCTGCAACGGGCGGGGTGCCGCCCTCAATGCCGAGGAGTACCACAAGTGCAGCGAGGTCAATTTCACCACCACGGGACTGGTGCTGCTGCTGGCCCTGCCGGGAGACCTGAAGGACCGGCGCCTGGACGCCGGAGCCGTCGTCGGCTTCTGGCTGCCGCCCGGGACCGCGGTGGAGATCCATCCTTTGGTGCTGCATTTCGCCCCCTGCCGCGTCCGGGAGGCGGGCTTCAACTGTCTGGTGGTCCTGACCCGGGGCACCAATCAGCCCCTGCCCGCTGTGGACCCCAGGGCCCCCGGAGAGGCGGGCCTGCTCTGGATGACCAACAAGTGGCTCCTCTGCCACCCGGACTCCCCCCAGGCCGCCAAAGGCGCCTTCGTGGGCATCCGAGGTGAAAACCTGCGGCTGAAACTGCCGTGAGAAAAGTATTAGCACAGCGCGGGCCGTCCCTGTTCGGGAGGGTCCGCGCTGTGTTTGCGCTTCCGTATTTCAAAGCTCCGCCGTGCGGCGCAGATAGAAGGCCAGGGCGGTGCCCATCAGGGCGTGGGAGAATTCCGGGCTGCCGAAGGCCGCCACGACCTCCCGGATGGGCCGGGTCTCATAGACCAGCACCTCGTCCGCGTCCAGATGCTGGGCCCCGGCTGGGCTCAGCTCCTCCGCCAGATAGCAGTAGAAGGTGTTGGAAAACAGGGCGGGATTCGGGCTGCACGAGCCCAGGCAGCTGAGCTTCCCGGCCCGGAAGCCCGTCTCCTCCCGCAGCTCCCGGGCTGCGGTGACGGCAGGGTCCTCGTCCCCGTCCCGGACGCCGCCGGGGAACTCGGTGGTGAGGCGGCGGGCAGCGTGCCGCCACTGGCGCACCAGCACAAAGTCCTCCCCCAGCACCGGGATCACCATGACCCAATCCGGGGCTTTCATCGCCACATAGGTCCCCGAAGGGCCTGCCTCGGCGAGCTCCTTCTGGGCCAGCACGTCAAAGACAGGGGTATGCAGCAGCGGCTGGGTCTCCAAAACCCGCCAGTTCAAACGTTCGTCACTCATGGTTCTCCTCCTTCAGCTCCGCGGCGCCGGGCGTCTGGTAGAAGACGCGCAGCTTCGGCGGCATGGTATGGATCAGCAGCCTTGCCATCTCACAGGGCTCCAGATAGCTTTGATGATAGATCCAGCGGCGTATCATCCCCAGGCTGGCAAAGCAGTGGTAGCCGACGGCGAACAAGTCCTCCCGGGAGAGCTCCTGGACGCTGAGGAGCTTCCTGAGCTCCCGCTCGTACATCTCCACGTTATACCGCAGGATGAAGCGCCCCAGGGCGTTCTGGGAGTCCTCTCTCAGGGCGCTGCGGTAGAAGTACTCCTCCTCCCGGATCCTGGTCAGCACCCGGAGCATCCCGGCCTCGCAGGGTCTGCCGTTTTCGTCCGTCAGCAGCTCCTCCACGTTCTGGCTGTAGATCCACGCGGCCAAATCGTAGATGTCCCGGAAGTGGTAGTAAAAGGTGCGGCGGTCGATCCCGCAGTTTTCGCAGAGGTCCCCCACCCGGACCTTCCGAAGGGGCATGGTGGCTGCCATCTGTTTGAGCTGTGCGGCAAGCTGCTGCTTGGTGCGGTCTACCGTTCCCATTTCATCCGCCTCCATTCGCTTACACCTATTCTCAAAAAATATAGAATGTGTAATTTTTTCTCATTATAGCACTTTTGTCTGTATAAGGGAAGCCCCTTTTTTGCTAAAATATAGACAAATAAGAAGTTTTCCTTTTTTTGTTATCCTTTTCTTTTTACCTCTCTTTTTCCCGAACCCCGCTTGGGGTATCTCCGGCAAAGAGCCTGTCCTGCACCGCACGCAGGACAGGCTCTGTTCTATTATCCTCTATTCGTCCGTAAAGCGCTCCTTGGCGTGGAAGGCGCGGCAGATCTCGTGAAAATCGCCGAAGACCGTGACGCGGTCTCCTTCCCGGAAGGTCGTGTCCGCGCCGGGGTCCTCGGTGGAATTATCCGAATGCTCCACCACCAGGACCAGAATGTTCCGCACCAGCTTCAGGCCCATGTCCGCCAGGGTCTTGTCCCGGAGCTCCTCGGGAACGGACTTGAGCGTCACCCGGGCGATGGTCCTGGAGCCGATCTGTTCAATGCGGAGAATGCCGTTGTTGCTCCGGACGCCGCTGAAGCGGTCCGTGACCCGCTCGATCTTCCGGTCGATCTTCGCCCGGAAGCGGCTCACCCGGGTCAGAACAAGGACCGCCGCCAGGGCCGCCACGGGGATCAGCATACTCAGGATGGAGCTCCCTAAGCTTTGGAGCTTGACCGAGATGAAGACGTTCACCACAGCGGAGACGAAGGTGATGTTGAAGACGTAGCCGAAGAGCATGGTGATGCGGGCCAGGCGGCGGCGGGGACGGTTGGAGAGGATCATTTCGCTCTCCCGGGTGGTGAAGCCCGTGCCGGTCAGCAGGGAGACCACCTGAAAGCGGGCCTTCTCCTCCGGCAGGCCGATGAGGCGGAACAGGACGGTGAAGACCTCTGCAATGACCCAGTACAGCAGGATCAGAACGGCAAACAGTGAGGCTGCGGCATAGATATTCATGGCGGCCCTCCCTCTGCGAACTCGTTTTCCGACGCGCCGGGGAATTCCCCGGCGTTTTTGCTTATTTGTCCAGGACCTCGACCTGAATGGCCTTCACGCTGTCTTCGATCAAGGCCAGCTCCTCCGGGCTCAGGCGCAGCTCCAGGCTGCGCACCGTGTCCGCCACGTTGGCGGGCTTTCGCATCCCCACTAAGAGGCTCATATTGGGGAACTGGGCCAGGGCCCAGGCCTCCACCAGCTGGGCATAGCTGCACCCGTGGGCCTCGCAGAGAGGCTTCCAGGCCTCGAAAGCTCGGCGCAGCCCGGCGTGGTACTCCGCCCCGACCCAGGGGATGCGGGAGCGGATGTCGGTCTTGGCAAAGCTGCGCTCTAAGAAGGCGGGACCCGTCAAAAAGCCCTCCTCCAAAACGCCGTAGGTCTGGAAGGTGGTGTTATACTTCTCGCAGACCGGGAAATAGCTCCGCCCGTGGAAGGGGGAAAGGACGCTGAAGAACTCCTGGACCACGGCGACCCCCTGGGCCCTGTCCGGCGCACTCTGGTATTCCTCCAGGTCGGCGGGCTGGCTGTTGGACAGGCCGTAGGCCCGGATCTTTCCCGCCCGGAGCAGGTCCTCCAGAGCCCCCACGGTGTCGGCCACGGGGAAGGACTTGCAGACGTAGTGGACGATGACCGAGTCCAGATAGTCGGTCTTCATCCGGCGCAGGGAGTCCTCCACGTCCCGGCGAATGGCCTCGGGCCGGGTATCGTTGTTGACGGTGTAGCCGTCCCGGGAGTAGTGGAAGTTGCCCCCCTCCCCTCTCCAGTTGAGGGAGCACTTGGACTGGAGGATGAAGTCGTGGCGGCGGCCCCGCAGGGCGGCCCCCAGCAGCTCCTCGCTCTCGCCGGTGCCGTAGACCGGAGCTGTGTCAATGTAGTTGATGCCCTGCTCCCGGCAGGCGTCCAGCAGACGCTCCGCCTCGGCGGCGGTGGAGTCCTTGTCGGACCAGACGCTGCCGCCCCCCAGGCCCCAGGTGCCCAGGGCGATTTGGGATACAATGAGTTCAGAGTTTCCGAGTTTCTTATACTGCATAATGTTCTCTCCTATCGCTGTGATAGCTGTGGCATCGGGACGCCACCTCATCCGCCCCAGTGTGCGCACTGGGGCACCTTCCCTCAAGGGGAAGGCTTTTTAACCCTTTCTCTTCCGGTACAGGTACTCGTCCAGCTCGGTCTTCACCTTCTCGGGGATGTCGCGGCTGACGGGGCAGACCGCAGCCATCGCCATCCGGCGGGTGAACTCTGCGATAAAGTCGATGTCCTTCTGAAGCTGCTCCATGGACAGGACCTCGTGCAGGTCATAGCGGCAGTGGATGGGCGCCGCGTCATGGGAGGCCAGCCGGGCGAAGGACAGGGCGGGGACGCCCTTGTCGGCAAAGGGGGTGGAGTCGCTGGAGTAGACGCCGATCTTCGCCGCCACGGGGAAGCCCAGCTCCGCACCCATGTAGCCCAGGTAGCCTGCCAGCTTCTCCTCGGCGGAGACCCGGGCGATGAACTTGCCCAGCCAGGTACCAATCATATCCAGGTTCACGTTGAGGGCGACCTTTTCCAGCTCCGCCTCGTGGTCCCGGACCCAGGCCTTGGAGCCCAGCAGGCCCCGCTCCTCGCTGCCGCAGAACACCAGCCGCAGGCCGTAGTTCAGGGGCTTGTCCTTCAGGGCTTCCAGCACCCCCAGCAGGCCTACGCAGCCGCTCATGTTGTCGTAGGCGCCGTGGGACAGGGCCGTGGTGTCGTAGTGGGCGGACAGGACGATCCACTCGTCCCGCTTGCCGGGCAGCTCCGCCACCACGTTGTGGGACTCGCCCTCATACTCCCGCTGGCGGATGGAAATCTTCACGCGCTTCGTTCCGCTGCGCAGCAGGTCCACAGCGGAGGCCGTGTGGAGCATGGCGCAGAGGACCTTCCGCTCCTCCCCCACCACGGCGGCCCGCAGGTCCCGTTCGTCGATGTCGTCAATGGGATAGTGGAGGTTGCCGTACTGGAAGAGAATGGCCTTGGCTCCGGCCTTCATCAGGTCCTGATAGCCGAAGAAGGCGATGCCGGAGCCGTCCACCAGGACGATCTTGTCCCTGGCTCCGGCCATAGAGACCGGGTCCTGGGCGGGCATGTAGTAGAGCTCGCCCTCCACCTCGCCGCTGCCGCAGCAGAAGAAGCCCTTGCAGGGGATCTCCCGCCCGTCGGCCCAGACGTGGGCCTCCTCCATCTCGGCCATTGCCACGGGGAAGGCCTCGATGCGGGCCGGGACGCCCAGCTCCTCGCAGCGGGCTTTCAGGTACTCGGCCACCCGCAGCTCCTCGGGGGTGCCGCTGCGGTGGACGAAATCCGTGTCCAGGAATATCTTGTTCATACGTTCCGCGTTCATTCCGGTATTCTCCTTATCTTTTTTGGTAATGTGTTACTTCTCGCCGTAGGGGCGCTCACTGAACGCCCGCAGGTCCCGATACCGAATCGCAAAGGATCCGCATCCGACACAGCATCAGCTTTGCGGGACCCGTCAGGGTCAGGGGAAGCGGCTCCGTCAGCAGCAGGCTCTCGCCGGGCAGCAGGGAGACCCGCTTCCCCGGGGCGTCAATGGCGCAGCTGCCCGCCGCGCAGAAGAGCAGGCTCTGCTCTCCCGGGGGACCGGCGGGCAGGGCGAGAGGCTCGCCCTCCAGGCACAGGGCCTCCATCCCGCCCTCTGCCCTGCCCCGGCGGAGCATGAGGTTGAAGTCCCGGCAGCGGCCCGCGCTGCGGGTGGCGTCCGCCCCGGAGAAGGCATGGACCTCCCAGGGCCGGAGGGTCAACGGTGCGCCGCCGTTGTGGG
This sequence comes from Oscillospiraceae bacterium, assembly GCA_017429325.1. Classification (GTDB taxonomy): domain Bacteria; phylum Bacillota; class Clostridia; order Oscillospirales; family Oscillospiraceae; genus JAFRPC01. The sequence continues at coordinate 34,443 of JAFRPC010000051.1, forward strand.
TCAGGACGATCTCGCCCTCTAAGGTGGCGATCAGCCGCTCATAGTCCGGCAGGGGCGTGAAGTCCGAGAGCTCCAGCTCCACCGTGGCGGAGCTGATGCGCCAGAGGAAATCCCGCTCGGCGTAGACCGCCTCCGGCGGCCAGATGGCAAGCTGAGTCGTGGTCCCGCCGGACCAGCTCGAAACGATGGAATCCTTTTGTGTCAGTTTTCTCATGGTTGATACCGCCCTCCCTGCACTTCCCGGCTCCTCCGCCTGGGGGTCTGCGCTCAATAACAGTCGTAATTGTAGAGCACCCTGGAAAAATCAAGGGCTTTGAGCTTTTCGCGGGAGAGAAAGAAGGAACCTGTTCCGCAATCGCCCCAACAGATGTCGATCCCCTTCTCCTTGTCCATAACAGAATCCAGCTCAAAAAGCAGGGTGTCGAGCTCTGCAAGCTCCGGACAGCTTCGGGGGTCCTCCTGGGTAAAGAACGGATACCCGCCCAGAATCGCGTTGGGGAATTTCGTTTCATACAGCTTATCAAAGTCTTCCTCGTCCAGCTCGTCGAGGCTCGGAATGGGGCCGCACAAATCGGCGCTCCCGCCATCAGAATGCCCTGTGTCTTCACAAAGCTTCTGGTAGGCCTTCTCGAAGCGGTAATCGTGCATGGTGGGATTGATCAGCTTCAGTTCCTGGGGAACAAGCTTGTAGCATCCCACGAATGGCAGAAGACAATCGACCTCGTCGCTTCGGGGGATCTCGTCCGCCGCATACAGCAGCTTTTCGTCCGTGAGGACCCGTTCATGGTAAATCACGCGGAAATTCCTCTGCTGCGTCATACATTCTCCGATGTCAGGGTCCAGGCACATGCCGTACAAGTCGTCCCCGGCAATAAAGATTTGCAGAATTCCCTTGGTCGGAAAATCCGGGAGATGGGGCAGCTGCTCAAAATTGAGCTGCACCAGCAGGTTCAGGGGCTTTCCCTGAAAATCCCCCTCCGTTCCCACCGGGTATTCCATGTCTTTTGGGAAATAGGGCGTTCCGCCAAGCTTATTGCCAAAGCGCTCGTCGTCGCCCGGCTCCACTGTGAAGCAGACTGCGGGCTGCGGCGGAAGCTGCTTATAGATCTCCTGTAAAATACGCTCCATATCCATCGTTCTGTTTCCTTTCAATGGAAGTCTGTGCTTCGGACTCAGACCTCCGCCCGCAGGCAGCCCTGCCCGTCGTTGGCAAAATAGGTCTGATAAAAGGCGGCGCTGGCGGCTTCCAGATAGGCCAGGTCCTTGACGCCCGCGGTCTCGTAGGCGGAGTGCATAGCCAGCTGGGGCAGCCCTAAGTCCACGGTGTTCATGGAGACGTGGGCCATCGCGATATTGCCCAGGGTGCCGCCGCCGGCCTCGTCGGAGCGGTTGGCAAAGTACTGCACCGGGACCCCCGCCCGCTCGCAGACGCCCCGGAACAGGGCCACGGAGACGCCGTCGGAGGTGTAGCGCTGCCCGGCGTGGGACTTGATGACGATGCCCTCGTTCATGAAGGTGCAGTTGGTGGCGTCGGTCTTTTCGGGATGGTTGGGATGGACCGCGTGGGCGTTGTCGCAGGAGAGCATGAAGCTCCGGGCCACCATGCAGCGGTAGTCCTCGTCGTCGAAGCCCAGGCCCCCCGCGATGCGGCGCAGCACGTCCTCCAGCAGGGTGGAGTTGGCGCCCTGCTTGGTGGAGGAGCCCACCTCCTCGTTGTCGAAGCAGCACCAGACTTGGATGTTCCTGTCGTTTTTGCCCCGCAGGAAGCCCCGCAGGGTGCCGTAGGCGCACTCTAAGTCGTCCAGGCGGCCCGCGGAGACAAACTCGTTCTCGGCGCCCCAGACCGTGGGAGCCGTGCGGCTGTAGAGGAAGAGGTCGCTGCCCAGCAGGTCCTTCTCGTCCACGCCCAGCTCGGCGGCCACCATGCGGCGGAAGGCGCCCTTCTCCAGCTTGCCGGTGCCGAAGAGGGGCACCATGTCGATCTGCTTGTTGAAGGCAAAGCCCTCGTTGACCTTGCGGTTCATGTGGATGGCGACGTTGGGGATCAGCACCAGGTCCCGGCCAAAGTCCAGCAGCCGGGTCTCGTAGCGCTCCCCCGCCTCGGTTTTGGTCCGCACCAGGACCCGGCCCGCCACGCCCAAGGGGCGGTCCAGCCAGGTGGAGCAGATCATGCCGCCGTAGCCCTCGGTGTTGAGCTGCACGTAGCGGTCCCGGACCCGGAGCTCCGCGTTCTCCTTGATCTTGAAGCAGGGGGAGTCAGAGTGGGAAGCGGTGAGGGTAAAGCCGGGCTCGGAGAGCTCGGTGCCCACCCGGAAGGCCAGGATGCTGGAGCCGTTGCGGGTGGTGAAATAGCTGCCGCCGGGAGCCAGGCTCCAGCGGGCGCTCTCCGGCAGCTCGGTGAAGCCCTCGGCCAGAAGCATCTGCCGCAGAGCTTCTACGGCGTGGAAGGCGGTGGGGCTGGCGTTCAGAAAGTCCATCAGGCCGCGCACGGCGGCGGTTTCGGGTTCTATCACGGGGACATTCCTCCTTTTTATTCTCTGAAGGTATCTTATCATAATTCGGATAAAAATGCAAGGGCCCGCGACCGCGGACCCCTGCATTCTTTTTTCTGTTCAGTCGCCGTAAGGGCCGATGCCCACATCGGCCCTCCCTGCCGGTTTTTGCCTACAAACAAGGGCGGATGTGGGCATCCGCCCCCTACGAAGAAGGGAGCTTTTTTGTTTTCCGCCCGAAATCGCTTACGGGAACTCAAAGCCCGGAATGCCAAATTCTTTGAAATTCTTGACTACTTCGGGTACGATCATGGTCAGAAGGTAGAGCACCAGCAGAATCAGGAAGATCAGCAGCGGGGCGTGGGACTTTTTCTCGCTCTGCTTCGCATTTCTCTGACTGGGTGTGGTGAATGCTTCCGCGGGTCTGGATGCGTCCCCGCTCCGAAGGCTCGGGTGATCGACGGGCGTATGGGCGGCATAGTTCGACCGAAGCGCCGACTCATGACTCTGAACTGCGGCCCGATGGCTCTCGGCTCCGTAGCTGCCCGCCCAGGAGTCGTCCTCGTGGCAGTGCTCGTCGTAATGGGTCTGTCCCTCGGCGCGCAGCCACCTGGCGGTTTTCTTTCGCTCGATGCGGGTCAAGACAGCGGGGGACACCGCCGCGCCGCAGGCGGGGCAGATGTCGCTCTTTTCCGGGTCAAAGACCCTTCCGCAGGATTGACAGGGGTAGCCTCGCATGGTTCCTCCTCTCTTCGGGGGCCGTCACTCTCCGTTTTCCTGGCGAATGACCTTGCCGATGTTCCAAAGCTTAGCCACCTTGGCGGCGGCCTCCTCCCGTTGGGCGGGGGTGTGATATTCAAAGGGGGCAGTCTGGGCTCCGCAGTCCAGACAGACGGCGTAGACACACCAGCCGTTCTCCTCCTCCAGCAGGCCGGGGCCGCCGCAGTGGGGGCAGTCCTGGAGGGGGTAGCGTTCATGAATGTCCATAGGATTGTTTCCTTTCCTGTCTCAGGGGCTTATTCTTTTTCTTTTTTCATGGTGAGGGCCCGCAGCAGCAGACCGGCTCCCACGGCGGCGGGGATCAGCATCAGGAACATATCCAGCAGGGTGCCGTGGAAGTGGAGCTGGGTCCCGAGGATGATGGACAGCACCAGCATAGCGATCAGCACCGGCAGCAGGATCTTGGTGCTCTTGTGCCGCGTCGCCACCAGGAGGATCACATCCAGCAGGACCAGGGCAATCAGGATGCCGCCGGTGGAGACCCTGCCCCAGAGTCGATAGAAGCCGAAGGAATAGATGTCGGTGCTCTTGAAGAAGATGAAGATGCCGAACCCGATCAGTACCGTACCAATCAGAATCAGACGTTCACGGTTTGACAGCATTGCAGCTCCTCCTTTCGGAATGCTTTGCTTATTATATCACAGCCTTCCGCAGAATGCAAGCCTTGCGGGGGCGAAAAACCGCGTCAGGCAAATCTTTGCCGCCGGTTCCCGCGGGAAGATTGACAAAGCTCCCCGCGGCATGTATGATAATAATACTCAAAGAAAACCTGAAAAAGGGAGCCGACGCTATGCTCTATCTTCTCTTTGCCATTGTCAGCAGCGCCTCGATGGCGCTGGCGCTGCGGAAGTTCCGCTCCCCCAGCGGGAACCGTTACGGCATCCTCTTGGGCAACTATCTGACCTGCATCCTCCTGGCTCTGGTGCTGACGCCCCGAGGCCAGTCCGTGTTCCATGCCAGCCCCCGGACCCTGCTTCTGGGGGCCGTCACCGGCTTCTTCTACGTGGCCGCCCTGGTGGGGATGCAGACCAGCGTCCACCGCAGCGGGGCCGGGCTGACCGCGGCCTTTGCCCGCCTCGGTCTGCTGGTGTCGCTGGCTGTCAGCGTGCTCTGCTTCCGGGAGCAGCCGAAGGCCTTGCAGCTTGTCGGCGCCGCTCTGGCTCTGGCGGCCCTGGTGCTGATCCACGGAACCGGAGAGCGCGGCAAGGCCAAAAGCGGCTTCTGGCTCCTGCTGCTGACTCTGCTCTTCAGCGGCTGCGCGGATGCCATGTCCAAGGTCTTCGAGCAGTTGGGCGACGCGGCGGAGAACACAGCCTTTTTCTTCTGGCTTTTTTTGACGGCCCTGCTGCTCACCGTCGGCCTGGCGGTCTGGGAGGGCGTCCGAAGCCGGAAGCCCCTGCGCTGGCAGGAGCTGGCCGCCGGAGCCGTCGTAGGCGTCCCCAACTACTTTTCCTCCTTTCTGCTGCTGCGGGCCCTGCAAAGTCTTCCGGCCTTTGTGGCCTACCCGGTCTACAGCACCGGCACCATCCTGCTGACCCTGCTGGCCGGAGCCCTCCTGTTTCGGGAGCGGCTCAGCCGCCGCCAGACCGTGGGCGTCGCCCTGATCCTGGCCGCCCTGGCCCTGCTGAACCTGACCTGAGGCTTTGAAAATGCCAGGATGCCCGGATCTTTCTTCCCTAAGGTATTCCAGTATACCTTCTATCGGCTTGGCGTCTTCTCGGATGTTCCAGTAGGCAAGTATTATGAAATTCCCGTGGCCTGGGCCTACGGCAGGGGCATCACCTCCGGCAAGGATGAGACCCACTTTGCCCCCGGCGAGACCTGCACCCGCGGTCAGGTTGTGACGTTCCTCTACAACGCCCTATCCTAAGTCGCCGTAGGGGCGCTTATCAAGCGCCCGCGGATACGCAGCCGCGGACGGCAAAGTGCCGCCGACCCGCCGTAGGGGCGCTTATCAAGCGCCCGGCGCTCGGAACGAGCGCATTTGCCGCAGGCAAATCCAGCGCGGTTCTGAAACGCAAACGCGGACGGCAAAGTGCCGTCCCTACAGTCGCTGCCCCGCCGTAGGGCGGCCAGACCCTGGCCGCCGCCTCTGTAGGGACGGCTCTCAGCCGTCCGCCGTCCCCCGTGAAACCTCCCCTGCTCGCAGGGGCACAACAGTCCGGGGGACTGTTGTGGATTTCATTGCCGGTTGCGGCAGCTGAGCTGTCGCAACCGGCATCCTTCGGCAGGGGACCGGCCTCAAGGCCGGTGGAGGGGTCCTCACGACGAGCGATTCCCCGGGTAGCGGCGCACATCGTGCGCCACGGGACCGCCCATAGAGAACGGAAAGGACATTGCGGGCAGATTGCCCGCGCTACAAACAAGGGTCGGCGGGCCGATGTGCGCATACTTCGTGACTCTTCGAGTTCGGCCCCTACGATCTCGCCCCGCCCTGGGCCTGCCTGTGCAGGCCCTGGGCGGGGCATATAATTACGATTTTGAATTCCCTCCGATTCCCTGCGATTCGTTCCGATTCCCTCCGGCTCAGGGCTCCGCTTCTCTTGGGCCGCCCTTGTCCAGCCGGTCATAGGTCGTGATGCGGTAGTTCCAGTAGGCCGCGTCCGCCCTCCCGGCGGGCTGAATGCCGCAGTTCTCGGTGAAATAGGCCGCCAGCCAGCGGGAGTACTTCTCGGCTCCCCGCACATTCAGATGCGTCAGGTCGAAAAAGTCCCTTTTATCGTCGATGCCGATGTCCTCCCGCAGGGTATCGAAGTCCACAAAGGGAGCGTCCAAGCTGGCCCAAAGCGCCTCAAGCCGCGCCTCCGCCGCCGCGCTGAGGGTGCCGCAGCGGGGAGAGAGGCACATTACAAGCTGGATATTTTCCGCCTGACAGAGGGCAACGATACGCCGCAGGGCCTCCGCTCCCCGTTGGAAGGACTCGTCGGTCCAGGTCTCCAATCGGGGCTCATAGGCGTCGAAGGGCGTGGTCTCCGTCAAAAGCGTCCAGCCCGCCTTCAGGTCCTGCTCCGCCTGGCCTAAATTCTTCTTGATTTGCTCCCAGGTGACGGACTTCCAGCGGTCATGATAGACGCTGAGGGGGAAGAGGTACTGGTACAGGTCCTTGAGCTCCGCCGTCTCCAGGGCGCAGCGGAGCCGGTTCAGCCCGAGGGGCATGTAGTTGATGTTCGTCAGGTCATAGCTGGGAATGTTGTCCAGCAGCAGGCCGGACACCTCCAGCAGGATCAGGGACGGATGCTGGGTCCGCAGGGCCTGGCGCAGATAGTAATAGCTCTCGGTCATAGTCTGGACAGGGCCTGCCAGGGAGAAGGAGGTCAGGCCGCTCTCCCGGTAGACCACGGCGGGGATCATATCGGCATAGGCAATGGAGGTCCCCAGATAGAGCACATCCAGCGTGTTCTCCGGCTCCGCGCCGTAGCTGCGCCACATGCAGCCGTAGCCCCTGCGCAGGGGCATGAGCGCCTTTGTCGCCAGGGCGGAGAATCCGAGCAGCAGGACCAGCAGCACCACAAAGGCGATTCGGGTCCTGCGGCGGCGTCGTTTCAAAGACATGGCAGCCTCCTAAAACTTGAAGTACATGAAATCCCGGGCGTCATAGCCGGGGCCGTAGCAGCCGAAAATCAGGATCAGGGCCAGCAGCACAAAGTAGAGGGCAAAGCGCAGCGCCAGGGGCCGCTTGTCCAGCCAGTCCTGCACCGGCTGACGGCACTTGATCCCGTCCGCCGCCAGCATCAGGGCGAAGCCGAAGCCCACCACCAGCATCTGCACCGGGCTTGCACCGCCGGGGAACCAGCTCTCCCAGCCCTGGGGCAGGGTGGGACTGCGGAAGACCTGCGCCCAGAGCCCCAGGCCGTCCCGCAGACCGCCCAGCTCAGGCAGGATGCGGAGAAAGACCAGGAGCAGATTGGTCCGCAGGATGCGGAAGAGCTGCCAGGAGCGCTTGTCGTCGCCGAGGCGCAGCCGGGCGGTCCAGCCCTTGAAGACCGGTTCCATCCAGACCGAGAGGATCAGAAAGGCTCCGTTGAGACCGCCCCAGACCACATAGCCCCAGCTCGCGCCGTGCCAGAGGCCCGTCGCCAGCCAGGTGACGATCAGGGCGAGGGTGGCGGGCAGGGCGCCGCCTGCGGTCTTGCCCAGTTTCGCTCTGGCCCGCTTGCCCAGGCGCTGCGCCCAGCCGGAGACCGCAATGGGGTAGTAGACGTAAGCCTTGAACCAGTCGCCCAAGCTCATATGCCAGCGCCGCCAATACTCCGCCACGGAATGCGCAAAGAAGGGCCGGTCAAAGTTCTCCCGCAGGGGGATACCCAGGACCCGGCACAGGCCGCAGACGATGTCCATATAGCCGGAGAAGTCGGCATAGAGCTGGATGCTGTAGAGGGCGATGCCCACGAAGGCCGCGAGCCCGGCGTAGGTGGGATAGTCGGCAAACAGGGCGGCCACGAAAGGCGCTAGGGCGTCGGCGATCACCAGCTTCTTGAAGAAGCCCCAGAGCATCCGGCGCAGGCCCCGGCAGAGCTCGTCAAAGTCGAAGTCGTGCCCCCGATAGAGCTCAGGACCAAGCTGGCTGTAGCTGCTGATGGGGCCCTGGAGGATCTGCGGGAAGAAGCAGACGAAGAGCAGGAGCTTCGGGAAGCTCCGCTGGGCCTCGCACCGGTCCCAGAACACGTCCAGCAGATAGCCCACGGACTGGAAGGTATAGAAGGAAATGCCCAGAGGGATGATCCACTGCACGGTATCGTGCACGCTCCCGCCGAACCAGCCCGCCACGGCGTCCGCCTGGGCCAGCAGGAAGTGGACATACTTGAAGGCGCACAGGATGCCGAAATTCAACACCAATGCCCCCACAAGAATGCGCTTGCGGCGGTTGCGCTCCCGCGCCTTATAGGCCGCCTTCTCCTCCTTGGAGCACTCGGACTTGTGGGCCTTGAGCCAGGCGCTCTGGGCGTCGGCGTTCTTCTGGATCAGCAGAGCCGCCCCCCAGATGGAGGCAGCAGTGAGCAGGAGGAAGGGCAGGTTGAGCCAGCCCCCCAGCGCATAAAAGGCCAGGCTGAAGGCCAGCAGCACCCACCACCGGAAGCGGGCCGGGACCAGAAAATACGCCAGGCAGAGTCCCAGCGCAAAGAGAAGAAAAGAAATCGACAGTAAATTCATCGTGCAGCCTCTGTTCCATCGAAATCGAGGGTTTATCGAGTAATAGTATACACAATCCCGAAGGAATGTCAAGGCCCGGTCTGCGACGCGTCGGTGTCAAGTTGTTGTAGGAAAAAAGTGCGCCTCAAAATGGTCTAAGTGCGATGAACAGTGGAGTGACCTTGTTCTGCCGTGCAGGGAACGTAACAGCATGGTCTGGATCAGCGAGGCCACCGGTATTAGGAAGAA
>JAFRPC010000052.1 GCA_017429325.1 Oscillospiraceae bacterium
CCCGAAAAGTCTGAAAAAGCCAAGCGGGAAGAAGCCCGGCGGACAAAAGGGGCACAAGGGCAGCGGCATGAAAATTACCCGCAAGCCCGACGAGTATGTGCCGCATTTCCCCGCAGCCTGTCTCAACTGCCCCAATCGCGCGGTTTGTGAAATGAAGGTTGCGGAACAGCGCTACGAGGAAGATATCAGCATCTAAACCCATGTGACAGCGCATTTGCAGATGAAATGCTGCTGTCCCAGGAAGGGAGGAAAGTTACTTCTCGGGGAGTTTCCCTGCAATACCAATACAGCCTACAAACACGGCGTCGGATTTTTCGACGCAATCAAGGCTGCTTTTACTGGCAACGCACTTGCGCTCGTGGCTCAGTGGGGATAGTGTTTGCTTTCGTCAAAACGCCGAAAGTTTTCCACGCTCATCGTTCGTTTGCCCCTTGAGATGCGCTGATTTTTCTCCGTTTTGCACAATTCGTCGCTTGTCAACCGGGGCTACTGAATAAATACCCTCTTACTTTTTACCTCTTACTTTTTACCTCTTACTTCTTACCTCTCACCTCGTTCGGGCGGGGAACGGCGGGCGCTCAATGAGCGCCCCTACGGCGGGATATGGCGGGCAGATTGCCCGCGCTACTGGGTGTTAATCCATGATCTGGCCCCAGAAGAGGAGCTCGGGGGCGGCGTCCTCCCGGAAGATGACGAACTGGAAGGGCCGGTCGGCAGTGAATTCCACCGGCTGCTCGGGATTCGGCATGGCGGTGGCACGCATCATAATGACCGCGGTGGCGGCGGCGGCCTCCAGGCCCTTCTCGTCCACCTTGACCTTGGCCTTCTGGATGATGTCGTCCACGAAGAGCTCTTCGGTAAACATGGGGTCGAACTCCGCGCCGCCGTCCACGAACATCTGTCCGCAGCCGGAAGCAGCCAGATAGCGCACCAGCTCCTTGTCGTCCAGGCTGGTCTCCACCTCGAACTTGGGCAGCGTGACCCAGACCTTGCGGGTCGTGGCGTCGGAAAGCTTCCTGGACAGGCCCGCGCCGTCGCCTAAGATCAGGGCCATATTGACGCCGCCCTGGAGGGGCAGGACCACGAGCTGGCAGTTCTCGTCCTCGTAGTAGCGGTACTTGTCGGTCCGGGAAATGAACTCCTTCTGAACGGTCTTGCCGGAGACGGTGGTGAAGTCGGTCAGGGGGGAATCCTCGAAGGCCTCCGGCCACTTGGTCTTGAGGTAGAGGGCGTTTACCAGCACCGCGGCGGACTTGGAGGCGTCCTCCACAATGGAGGGGATCATTCCGTCGGTCTGGGCCTTGACCCACTCGTTGATGGCGGCGGTGATCTCCTGGGCGGAGCAGGAGCTGGCCTCGGCGGCCAGGGTCCTGGCGACGAGCTCCTTGTAGCTCTCCCGGAACTCGCCGTCGCAGGCCGTGTTGTGGAAGATGGCGTTGACGACGCGGTAGGCGGTGTCCTTCTTGTCGGCGCCGCCGATGCGGCCGTCAAAGTCCGCCACGCCCACCAGAACGGAGGCATACCAGGCGCTCAGCTCGTCCACGGTCTGATAGCCCAGGGCGTCGAGGAGCTGCCGCTGGGTCTCCCCTTCCGCGCCCAGGGCCGTCAGGGCCAGGGCCGCCTTCAGGGACAGGGGCGAGACGGTGAAGCTCTCCTCGGCCAGGCCGTTGTCCCGGAGCCAGGCGATGAGACCGCTGTCCAGCGCGTCGAAGCCCAGACGCGCTTCCTCCGGCACCTCGGGCAGGGCGGTCTCGGGGGGCGCCTCCGTGGGAGTCTCGGTGGGGGGCGCGTCGGGGGTCGGGCCGGCGGGCTTCTCCGCGGGGGCGTCGTTCCCCGGAAGGGTCTGCCCCTGGCAGGCGGCCAGGCCTAAGCAGGCGGCCAGCAGGATCAATAACAGTCTGCGTTTCATTTGGTTCCACTCCTTTTTTTGAAGTCTCAGGGATCTGCTCTTGCTGTTGAGACGAATGAATTAGAAATTTGTTCCGCAGGATCGGGAAAGTTTACAAAAAGGCCATATTTTCCCGTCCGGGGGAATTGACAGGTCATGATATAATATATCATAGAATTCTAAAAAAAAGAAGGTTTTTTTATGACGATTATTGATATTTACTCCGGGTTCCTGGGGGCCGGCAAGACCACCCTCATCAAAAAGATGATCTCCGAGGCCTATCAAGGCCAGAAGCTGGTCCTCATTGAGAACGAATTCGGCGAGATCGGCATCGACGGCGGCTTTCTGAAGGAGGCCGGCATCCAGATCACCGAGATGAACTCCGGCTGCATCTGCTGCTCCCTGGTGGGCGACTTCGGCGCCGCCCTGAAGCAGGTCATTCACGAGTACCACCCCGACCGCATCCTGATCGAGCCCTCCGGCGTGGGCAAGCTCTCCGACGTCATGGTGGCCGTGGAGAAGGCCGCCGAGCACGAGGCCGTCTTAGGCGCCACGGTGGCCGTGGCCGACGCCTCCAAGGTCAAGCTCTATATGAAGAACTTCGGCGAATTCTACAACAACCAGATCGAGACCGCGGGCTGCATCGTTCTGAGCCGGACCCAGAACGTCCCCGAGGCGAAGCTGAAGGCCGCCGTGGAGCTGATCCGGCAGCACAACGACAAGGCGACCCTGGTGACGACCCCTTGGGACGAGCTCACCGGTACGCAGCTCAAGGAGGCCATGGAGGCCAATCCGACCCTGGACGACATGATGCAGGAGTTGATGAAACAACACGAATCTGAAGAGCATCACCATCATCACCATCATGATGATGACGAGGAATGCTGCCATCACCATCATGATGATGAGGAGGAGTGCGAATGCCATCATCATCACGACGATGGGGACGAGCATGAGGAACACCACCATCATCACCATCATCATGATGGTGATGAAGAACATCACGAGCATCATCATGATGGTGATGAGGGTCACGAGCATCATCACGAAGGTTCTGGACACCACCACCATCACGCTGACGAGGTCTTCACCAGCTGGGGCCGCGAGACCACGAAGCAGTACACAGAGCAGGAGATCCGGGACGCTCTGGCTGCCCTGGACAACGCCCTGGAGTACGGCATCATCCTCCGGGCCAAGGGCATCGTCCCCGCGGCGGACGGACGCTGGATCCACTTTGACCACGTGCCCGGGGAGATCGACGTGCGCTTCGGTCCCGCCGACGTGATCGGCAAGCTCTGCGTCATCGGCTCCAAGATCGACGAGGCCGCCATCGCCGAGCTCTTCGGCGTGTAAGCCGGGAGGCCGCCATGCCGATCCCCGTTTACGCCTTCACCGGCTTTCTGGAGGCCGGTAAAACGAAATTCATCCAGGAGACCTTGGAGGACCCCCGCTTCAACGCCGGAGAACGGACCTTAGTGCTGATTTGCGAGGAGGGCGAGGAGGAATACGAGCTCTCCACCTATCCCCACAAGGCAGTGTACCTGGAAGTCATCGACCAGGAGGCTGTCACCACCGAGGAATTGAAGGCCCTGGAGCTTAAGCACCACGCCAAGCGCGTCATCGTCGAGCTCAACGGGATGCAGATGATCGAGCCCTTCTACCGGAAGATGCCAGAGGGCTGGGAGTTGGCCCAGGAGGTCATGTTCGCCGATGCGGGCACCATCCTGAGCTACAACACGAATCTGCGCTCCCTGGTCGTGGACAAGCTCTCCGGCGCGGAGATGGTGGTCTTCAACCGCATGGACCCCAAGGCCGACAAGATGCCCCTGCACAAGCTGGCCCGGGCCCTGAACCGCCGCATCGACATCGTCTACGACTACACCGACGGCACCACGGAGTTTGACGACATCCCCGACCCCCTGCCCTTCGACCTCAACGCCCCCGTGGTCGCAGTGGAGGACGACGACTACGCCCTCTTCTACCGGGACGTTACTGAGGAGCCGAAGAAGTACGACGGCAAGACCGTCCGCTTCAAGGGCCAGGTGGCCCGGCTCAAGAACGACAAGCCCGGCTTCTTCGCCCCCGGGCGCTTTGTGATGACCTGCTGCGAGGCGGACATCACCTTTATGGGCCTGCCCTGCAAGTACGCCGACTGCCGGAAGCTGGAGATGCGCTCCTGGGTCACGGTGACGGCAAAGGTCCAAGTCAAGAGCCATCCCCTCTTCAAAGGCCCCGGTCCCATCCTGAGCGCGATCTCCGTCACCCCCGCCGAGGCCCCCGCCCACGAGGTGGCGACCTTCTGAGCCTGCACGATTCACGGTCCTCTGTGACCCGTGATCCATGATAGAAAACCCGCAAGCCGCCCGTCCATCCGCCAATGCAAGTATTATGAAAGAAAAAAGGAGAAACAAATGAAACTGAGAAACCTCACCGCGTTCTGTCTGGCTCTGGTGCTGGTCCTGTCCCTGCTGGCCGGCTGCGCCAAGGAGCCCGCCGCCACCGAGCCCGCGGCCACTGTCCCGGCTTCCGCGCCGGCGAACACCCTGGCCCCCACAACTGCCGCGCCGACCGCCGAGCCCTCGGCCGAGACCGAGCCCGCCCCCCAGACCGAGCCCGCCGCCCCCGCGGAGGAGCACTACAGCATCGACAACATCCGCGACTACGTGATCGGCCTCGACGAGCCGGTGGAGCTGTCTGACGGCAGCAAGACCGTCGCCATCAACTTCGACAACGCCGCCACCACCCCCGCCCTGGCCCCTGTGGCCGACGAGATCAGCAAGCAGCTGCTGAGCTACGGCTCCATCGGCCGCGGCGCCTCCCAGAAGTCCAGCCACTCCACCGAGCTCTACAAGGCCACCCGGGAGAAGGTCGTCCGCTTCGTGGGCGGCGATCCCGAGACCTACACCTGCTTCTACGTGAACAACACCACCGACGGCCTGAACAAGCTGGCCTCCGCCCTGATCACCGACGAGAACATGACCGTCCTCACCACCCGCATCGAGCACCACTCCAACGACCTCTCCTGGCGGGAGCGCTGCAAGGTGATCTACGCCGAGGTGGACGACCTGGGCCGGGTGCGCTACGACGAGATCGAGCGCCTGCTGAACGAGAACCACGTGGACATCGTCTCCGTCTCCGCGGCCTCCAACGTCACCGGCTACGTCACCGACGTACACCGCATCGCCAAGCTGGCCCACGAGCACGGGGCTCTGATGGTGGTGGACGGCGCCCAGATCGTGGCCCACCGGGCCTTCTCCATGCTGGGCGAGACCCCCGAGGAGAACATCGACTTCCTGGCCTTCTCCGCCCACAAGATGTACTCTCCCTACGGCGGCGGCGCGGTCGTGGGCCTGATGGACGTGCTGAACGAGCACATGCCCGAGGTCTACGGCGGCGGCACCATCCGCATCGTCCGGGACGAGGAGCAGACCTACACCTCCGCCCCCGCCAAGTACGAGGCCGGTTCCCCCAACTATCCCGCCGTGGTGGGCCTGGGCAAGGCCATCGACGTGCTGGAGGAGGTCGGCTTCGACGCCATCCAGGCCCATGAGCAGGTCCTGATGCAGAAGATGATCGAGGGCCTGAAGCAGATCGACGGCGTCATGCTCTACGGCGACTGCGAGCACTACGACGACCGCGTGGGCGTCATCACCTTCCGGGTCCAGGACGTGAACTCCGACGTGCTGGCCAACCAGATCTCCGGTCTGGGCGGCGTGGCCATCCGCCGCGGCGCCTTCTGCGCCCATCCCTATGTCTGGCGTCTGCTGGGCATCACCGACGAGGAGGCCGATTTCTACAACGAGTGCACCGACTCCAACACCCCCGGCCTGATCCGCATCAGCTTCGGCATCTACAACACCGAAGAGGAAGTGGACCGCTTCCTGGAAATGCTCCCCGAGATCATCGAGGCCGCCAAGGAGGCCCAGCTCTGGGGCAACTACAACCCCAACGCCTGATCTTCATCCATACAAAAGCCAAACAGGGGCAGCCTCTTTTCGGAGGCTGCCCCTGTTTGGCTTTTGTATACAATCAGGGGACGGTTCTCTGATTGACTGTTAAATAATAGCACTACCGTCGTTGTTGTCAATCAGAGAACCGTCCCCCGATTGAGTATACATAAGCATGAAAAAATGATTAATATTGTTAAATCGAGGAACCGTACCCCCCGATTGCTGAAAAAACAACCTGCTCTCGCAGGTTGTTTTTTCAGCTTCCGGTGGATTCGTAGCAGCGCTCGCAGCGGGTCCAGACCCATACGGCAGCAGCGAAGAAGACGGCGGCGCAGCCGATGATCGCGAGACTGAGCAGCCACGGGTCGAAGGTGCCGTGGAGCAGTGTGTCCACCGGCAGTGAAATGAACAGTCCAAAGGGCAGCACGAAGATCAGCAGCGTCCGGAGCAGGAAGGGATAGATGGCCAGCGGGTATTTCGCGTAGGAGGAAAAATTGTAGATGACTTGCAGCAGCGGCCCACTGCGCTTGAAAATGAACGCCAGTGCCGCCATCGCCACCTTGAGCGAGGTGATGATCACCGCGCCGAAGACCGCGCCGACGATCAGTACAGCGATGGCGCCGAGGGTCACAGGAACCGCGAGGTTCCAGGCGCAGACGATGATCAGCGCCACGCCGAGAATCAGTTCACCGAAGCCTTCAGGCTGGAAGGTCTCGGCAAAGACCTGGAAGATCACCGGCACCGGGCGCAGAAAGTGCATGTCCATATCCCCGTTTTTGACCCGGTGATAGGCCACCAGCCAGAATTCGTCGCTGAACAGGTGGTCGAGGGAGATTGGCAGCATGGAGAAGCCGTAGAAGAAGCCCAGCTCGGCCAGCGTATAGCCTGCCAGCGCAGGGATTGACTGCAAAATGAAATAGACCGCGGCCAGGGAGCAGAGGTTGGAGAAGAAGAACGAGAACAGGGCAATGCACGTGTCCTTTTTATATTCCAGCCGGGAGATCATGCTGCGCTTGATGCAGGTGAAATACAGATGAACGTAGCGCATATCAACCTCCCTGGACCGTGACCTTGCGGACGGCGTGCGAGAACAGGAGCTTCGCAAACAGTTCCAGCGCGACGATCCAGGCCGCCGTCAGTGCGACGCAGCGCAGCGACTGGGCAAGGTCGTATTTCATCATCAGGATCAGGACCGGGTTCTGGCTCATACCGGCAAAGGGCATCCAGCCCACGAGCTCCCGCAGCCCCGCCGGGAAGAAGGCCAGCGGCAGCAGCGTACCGGACAGGAAGGAGATCAGCGTGGTCTTGAGAGAATTCAGTCCCCATCCGGAGCTGGTGTAAAAGCACAGTACGCCGAAGATGTAGGCGATCGTGTCGTTGAGCAGCGACGCACACAGCCCGGCCAGCAGAAACAGTCCCAGATGGGCAAAGAAGGCCGGGAAGCTCAGGTCCGGCAGAAAGCCGAGACTGCCCAGCGTTATCAGCGCCGCGGTGTAAAACGGCAGGCCGAACATCCCCGTCATCGTCAGCAGATTGCCTAAGCTGGTGGCGGCAAACTTCCCCCGGTAGCTGATGGGCTTGATCAGATAGTTGCCGACGGTGCCCTTCTTGATGTCGGTATTGATGTACCAGAGCGTGTCGTTGTTGAAGGTCACGAAGCCGAAGACCGTCGTCAGCACCACGTAGGCGATCATCTCGCGGTAGGTAAAGCCGTGGATCTCGGCGTCGATGCCGCCCACGCTGGACCGGTAGACGGCCAGCCACAGAAAGACCATGCAGGCCACCTGACAGACCGTGATTGCTGCCCAGACCAGAATGTTGAAGCGGAAGGCCATCGTGTCGATGGCCCCGGCCCGGAGGAAGGGCTTATATTTTTTCAGCATGTTCCGCCTCCTGCTGCGCCAGAATCGTCTTGACCACGTCGCCGATGGAGATTTCGGACAGCTTCATATCCATCGCCCGCAAATCGCGGAAGGCATATTGGATCACCTGCTCCAGCGCGAGCTTGTCCGCGTCGAAGCGCAGCACCAGACGACCCTCCTCTTCGGACACGGCGAGCTCGGGCGAGAGCACAGGCGCGGTCTCGGCCCGGATCTCCGCCGGAACGGTCAGCGTCAGGGTTTTGAGATTGCCAAAGCGGTTTTTGAGCCGGTAGAGGGGCCCGTCGTAGAGAATAGACCCTTTTTCCAACAGAATGATGCGCGAGCAGAGGTTCTCAATGTCGGTCATGTCGTGGGTGGTCAGCACGACGGTTGTGCCGTAGCTTTTGTTCAGCGCGTGGACCGCAAGCCGGATCTTCTCCTTCACCAGCACGTCCATACCGATGGTCGGCTCGTCCAGAAACAGGATGCGCGGATTATGGAGCATGGACGCCGCGAGGTCCGCCCGCATCCGCTCGCCCAGCGAGAGCGTGCGCACCGGCTGCGAGAGAAAGCGGGTGATGTCCAGCACCTCGCCGAGGAATCTCATGCGCTCCGTGTAGTCGGCGTCGGAGATCTGATAGATCTCCTTGAGCACTTTGAAGGACTCCACCAGCGGAATGTCCCACCAGAGCTGGGTCTTTTGGCCGAAGACGACGCCGATGTGCTGAGCTACCTGCCGCCGCCTGCGGTAGGGCTCCACGCCGTCGATGCGGACGCTTCCGGAGCTGGGCGTCAGGATGCCGCACATCATCTTGATCGTGGTAGACTTCCCCGCGCCGTTTGCGCCGATATAGCCCACGATTTCCCCGTCGGGGACGGTAAAGCTGATCCCGTCCACCGCCCGGACCTCGTCGTATTGTCTCGAAAACAGGGTTTTCACCATCCCGGACAGGCCGTTCCCGCGAATCGGCTTCCGGAATACCTTTGTGAGCTCCTGGACTTCAATCATAGGCCTTGCACCTCTCTTTTCTGTGTGACAGCAGGGACGGTTTTCCGTGCGTCAATCAGGGGACGGTTCTCTGATTGACTGTTAAATAATAGCACTACCGTCGTTGTTGTCAATCAGAGAACCGTCCCCCGATTGAAGAGTCTTATTGCGGGGAAAAGGTTACATCTTTGCGAAAAAAACGCAAAGATTCGAGCCCTTTTATGCTCCGGGAGGGCCGGAGCCCTCCCGGATGCGCGTATAAGTGGTTTTACAAGGTTAATTCTCAATCAGAGAACCGTCCCCTGATTGATTGATTCAGTGGTTTTGAACCGTCCCCTGATTGGCTGGAAACACAAAGCGGGGAAGGCTCTCCGGTGGAAGCTTTGCCGTCTGGACTTTTCGGATCCAATACAGGGCCGCATCAACGGCAACAGCCAGCAACATGAATGCGGCAACGACCAACAGCGGAACCGTGATCTCTTTCCAGCTTGTACCTCCAAACATCGCGAGAAGGATTAAAATTAAACCGATTATCAAACCCGCGATCACCACAGCCGGGGCAACATGAAAATTCAGCTTTGC
>JAFRPC010000053.1 GCA_017429325.1 Oscillospiraceae bacterium
TCGTATAACAGAGTTGGCCAATGCCGCGATTCTGTAATTGCTTTGACTCTTTCCATATGCCCTTGGGCATTATGCATAATTGTGACAGGTTGTCCTTGGCAGTTTTCATGTCTTGACAAACGTCACTTCATAACAGATACCTGTTCTCTATTCACAGGCCTCTGCAAACAGCTCCAGGCACGCCTCCCGGACCTCCGGGGTAAAGAGGCTGCCGTGGTCCGCGCCTTCGACGCGGAGGAAGGTAAAGCGCGGGTCGCCGCCGCAGGCCGCCTCGAAGCGGTCCAGGCCGCAGGAGATTGGAACCTCGTCGTCCGCCGTGCCGTGGACGATGAGCAACTGCGCCTCCGAGGCGGCGAAGCCCTCCAGGGCGGTGCGGCCCGCGTCCTCGCCAAAGCGAAGCCGCTCCCAGAGCAGCGCACCGGGGACCAAAACCATCCCCGGCAGGCCCAGCCGCGCCCGAACCAGGGCCGAAACGCTGTCAAAGCCCGCCAGAATTGCCGCGGCCCGGACCTCCGGATGCCGGGGCAGCACGGTGCAGACGGCGTAAGCTCCCATGCTGTGGCCGAAGAGGCAGACCGGCAGCCCTTCCGTCTCCGGCAGCGCCTCTGCCGCGGTCAGCGCCGCGTCCAGGTCCAGCATCGCCTGGGGCGGACCCCCGGTCCCGCCGCCGCCGCTGGCGTCATAGCCCGTGCCGTCGTAGGCAAAGACCAGCCAGCCCTGCCGGGCAAAGCTGTCGATCACCCGGAGATAGGCCAGGTGGCCGAAGCCCATACCGTGGGCCGCCACCAGAAGGCCCCGGACCGGGGTCTGCGTCCCGGTGTAGAGCCATCCCGTCAGTACGGTCCCGTCCGCATTGGAAAAGGGGACCTCCCGCCGGGTCAGGCCCGGATACCGGGAGAGCTCCTCCCGGTACGCAGCCGGGGTCTCCATCCGCCGGGCAAAGAGCCCCGCGTAGGCCGCGGCCCCCAGCGCCTGGGTCCCTAAAAGCAGCAGAACGAGAGCGAGGACCGCCGCCTGGATCCGCCTGACTTTCCGCCTTCGATTCATACGCCCCCTCCTTTCCTATTTTCTATCATACCCCCGGAAGGGAGCCTTGTCAAGCCGCGTCCTTTTCTTACCGCTGACCACTCGACGCCCACAAAATCCTTGCAATTTCCCCCAAAAGGTGATAGAATAGATTGAATTATTATGGAGTAGTATCCGCTTTCAACGGAGGAACTGAATTTGGAACGCAAAACGCCTTTAATCTCTCCCGAAGACCTGCGGCGGCAGGCGGAGATCAGCGACTATCTCAAAAGCTGGTGGCAGGACCGGGGCGTGACCCCCACAGCCTACGTGGAGACCTACGGCTGCCAGCAGAACGAGGCCGACTCCGAGCAGATCCGGGGCATTCTGGAGCGCTGCGGCTACGGCTTCACCGACACCGCCGAGGGGGCGGACCTGGTGGTGGTCAACACCTGCGCCATCCGGGAGCACGCCGCCCAGCGGGTCTTCGGCAACGTGGGGGCCCTGGTCCACACCAAGCGCCGCCATCCGGGCCAGAAGATCTTCGTCTGTGGCTGCATGATGGGCCAGCCGGAGATCTCCGCCCGGATGAAGAACTCCTACGCCCATGTGGACGGCATCTTCTCGCCCCACCATCTGTGGGAGCTCCCGGAGCAGCTCTACCGGGTGCTGGTCCGCCATAAAAAGGCCTGGGCCGTGGAGGACTCCGCCGGGGCCATCGCCGAGGGTCTGCCCGTGGTGCGGACCAACAAGCTCAAAGCCTGGGTCTCCATCATGTACGGCTGCAACAACTTCTGCACCTACTGCATCGTCCCCTACGTCCGGGGCCGGGAACGGAGCCGTCTGCCCGAGGACATCCTGGCCGAGTGCCGGGAACTCATCGCGGCGGGCTATAAGGAGCTGACCCTGCTGGGCCAGAACGTCAACTCCTACGGCAAGGACCTGGGGCTGGCGGTGGACTTCGCGGAGCTGCTGGGCCGCATCGCGGAGCTGGAGGGGGACTTCACCCTCCGCTTCATGACCTCCCATCCCCGGGACGCCAGCCGCAAGCTTTTTGACACGATGGCGAGGCACGACAAGATCGCAAAGCAGTTCCACCTGCCCTTCCAGTCCGGCAACGACCGCATCCTGAAGGCCATGAACCGGCACTATGACCGGGCCCAGTATCTGGAGCTCATCGAGTACGGGCGGAAGCTGATGCCGGAGATCGTCTTCACCTCCGACGTAATCGTGGGCTTCCCCGGCGAGACGGAGGCGGAATTTGAGGACACGGTCTCTCTGATCGAGCAGGTCCGTTTCGACGCCCTGTTCACCTTCATCTATTCTCCCCGGCCCGGGACCCCGGCGGCCAAGCTGCCGGACCCCACCCCCAAGGAGGAGAAAAACCGCCGCTTCGACCGCCTGGTGGCCGTCCAGAACGCCATCTCCGAGGAAAAGCACCGGGCCTATATCGGAAAGACCCTCCGGGTCCTCGTCGATGGCCGGGACGGAACAATGCTGACCGCAAGAACCGACGGCGGTCGCCTGGTCCGCTTCGACGGCGACGACACCCTGATCGGGCAGTTTATCAACGTCACCATTACCGACGCCACCACCTGGTCCCTGGTCGGCTCCGTCACGCCGTAGGGGCGCTCATTGAGCGCCCGCCCACCTTGCCGTTACTGTGTAGCGCGGGCAATCTGCCCGCAAAATGCGGCACGACGCAGAAAGCGGAGAATAGCGGCGCACATCAAGTGCGCCACGGAACCGCGTTTCGACTCTGCCGTAGGGGCGGTCATTGGCCGCCCGCCCGACGCACCAACCTTTCGTTTCCGCCGTAGGGACAAGCATTGCTTGTCCGCATTCTCCCTGCAATAAGCAATATAAGAGGAGAGATAGATATGGATAAAAGATATCAGGTTTTTGTCAGCTCGACCTATCAGGATTTGCAGGAAGAGCGCCGCGAAGTGATGCAGGCCCTCTTGGAATTGGATTGTATTCCAGCGGGTATGGAGCTGTTTCCCGCCTCCAGCGAGGATCAGTGGTCTTTGATCAAGCGCGTCATTGACGACTGCGATTATTACCTGTTGATCGTGGGCGGGCGCTACGGAAGTACAAACGATTCCGGCGTCAGCTACACAGAAATGGAGTATGACTACGCGGCAAGCACCGGCAAGCCCATGATCTGCTTTTTGCCGAAACATCCGGAAAGAATAGAAAGCGGAAAGACAGAACAGACCGAAGCCGGGAAAAAGGCGTTGGCTGCTTTCAAAGAAAAAGTCCAACATAAAATGGTCAAGTTCTATGAGAACCCCGCTGATCTTGGATCTGCTGTTTGCCGGAGTGTTGTAAAACTGATAAAAACCTTCCCGGCAGAGGGGTGGGTAAAAGCTAGCAATGCAATAGACGATAATACGTTGCGGCAACTTGCCAACCTTCAAAGTGAAAACGAAGCGCTTCGGAAAGAACTGGATGATAATCGGATAAAAGCGCCAGAAGGCTCATCAGATCTTGCACAAGGCTCAGACTATTACAACTTTAAATGTTGGTTTGGTTCTGATTGGGAAGATTATGAATCTGAAATTTATGAGGAGTACTTTGATAACTCAATCTTTCTGACTTGGGATGAGTTGTTTGCTGTCATTGCCCCACGTTTAATTGGTGAATGCAACGAAGGTGACATTCAACATCTTATTGATGAATGCGCTTCTGCAAGGATAAGGGATACTCTTAAATTGCATCAAGATATTCGACTTCCACAAACCACGGGATGCCACTTGCAAGAGACAGAATATGGAAAGATAATATTGCAGTTTAAAGCATTAGGCCTAATAAAACTAAGTTCTTCAAAACACGGTGGTGCGCATCGAGTATATTGGACGCTCACTCCATATGGAGATTACGTCATGACGCATCAATGTGCTATAAAAAAGATAAAACGCAATCTGCAATGAATTTACACAATTTTGTGATAACTAGCAAATTCTCTTATTTCGAGATATCATACGCCACTAGTAGTTTAATTGTTTTTGTACCCCAGCATGCGGACAAGCAATGCTTGTCCCTACAATGGGGTCGAAAAAAACTGCGCCTATTGGAGCGGTACTATCATCGCAACAACCTCTCCACCGGCCTTGAGGCCGGTCCCCCTGCTTTAGGATGCCAGTTGCCGCAGACGAGCCGCGGCAACGGCAATGAAATCCACAACAGTCCCCTGGTCTGTTGTGCCCTGCGAGCAGGGGAGGTTTCGCGGGCGGGCAGATTGCCCGCGCTACATCCTCTATTGGAGGTAATACCATGGCTGAACTCACGCCCATGATGAAACAATACAAGGCCATCCACGCGCAGCATCCGGACTGTCTGCTCTTCTTCCGGCTGGGGGACTTCTATGAGATGTTCGACGAGGACGCCCGCATCGCCTCCAAGGAGCTGGACCTGACCCTCACCACCCGGGACCGGGGCAAGGCCGAGGAGGAGCGGACCCCCATGTGCGGGGTGCCCTTCCACGCCGCCGAGAGCTACATCGCCCGGCTGGTGGGCAAGGGCTACAAGGTCGCCATCTGCGAGCAGATGGAGGACCCGGCCCTGGCGAAGGGCCTGGTGGACCGGGACATCATCCGCATCATCACCCCCGCCACCGTCGTGGAGAGCTCCATGCTGGAGGAGGGCAGCAACAACTACTACGCCTCCCTCTGCCAGACCGCCGAGGGCGTGGGCGTGGCCCTGGTGGACGTTTCCACCGGCGAGGCCTGCGCCACCCTCTCCGACGGGGAGGACGCCCGGGAAAAGGCCTTCAACGAGCTGGGCCGCTTCGAGCCCAAAGAACTCATCGTGGACGAGGACCTGGCCCAGGGCAAGGGCTTTGCCCTGGACGCCCAGCTGCGGCTGCGCTGCCCCGTGAACGTGGGCAGGCGGAGCCTCTATGAGGACGAGGCCGTGAATACCGCTCTGGCGTCCCAGTTCCCGGAGCAGGACCTCTCCGACCTGCCCCTGCCCACCCGTCTGGCCTTAGGGGCTCTGGTCCAGACCCTCCGGGCCCTGCAAAAAAGCGATTTGAGCCACGTCCACCACGTGGACTACTATCTCTCGGGCCGGTATCTGGAGCTGGACCTGACGGCCCGGCGGAACTTAGAGCTGACCCAGACCCTCCGGGGCAAGGAGAAGAAGGGCAGCCTGCTCTGGGTCATGGACAAGACCAAGACCGCCATGGGCTCCCGGATGCTCCGGGCCTGGATGGAAAAGCCCCTGCGGAACCCCAACGAGATCCGCCAGCGGCTGGAGGCCGTGAAGGAGCTCAAGGAGGCCACCCTGCCCCGGCAGGAGCTGCTGCGCAGCCTGAACACCGTCACCGACCTGGAACGGGTCACGGCCCGCATCGTCACCGGGGCCGCCAACGCCCGGGACCTGGTGCAGTTCCGCCAGGGCTGCGCGGGCCTGCCCGCCCTGAAGACCCAGCTCGGCGCCTTTCAGACCTCCCTGCTGCGGGTGGTGGCCGAGACCCTGGACGAGCTGCGGGACCTGCGGGAGGCCGTGGAGGCGGCCATCGCCGACGAGCCCCCCTTCTCCCTGCGGGAGGGCGGCCTCATCCGCCCCGGCTACAGCGAGGAGGTGGACCGGCTGCGGGATATCATGTCCGGCGGCAAGGGGACCCTGGCCCGCATTGAGGCCGAGGAGAAGGAAAAGACCGGCATCAAGAACCTCCGGGTGGGCTACAACCGGGTCTTCGGTTACTACATTGAAGTCGCCAAGGGCCAGGTGGACCTGGTGCCGGACAGCTATATCCGCAAGCAGACCTTAGTGAACGGCGAGCGCTACATCACCCAGGAGCTGAAGGAGCTGGAAAACACGATCTTAGGGGCCAAGGACCGGGTCAACAGCCTGGAATACGAGCTCTTCACCGCCCTCCGGGAAAAGCTGGCCGCCAACGCCCCCCGCATCCAGCAGAGCGCCCGGGCCATTGCCGCCGCCGACACCCTGGCCTGCTTCGCCGAGCTGGCGGTACAGAACAACTACTGTATGCCGGAGGTGGACCTTTCCTCCTCCATTGAGATCACCGCGGGTCGGCATCCCGTGGTGGAAAAGACCCTCCGGGATTCCCTCTTCGTCCCCAACGACACCCGCATGGACGGCAGGCGGGAGCGGGTGGCGGTCATCACCGGCCCCAATATGGCGGGCAAATCCACCTATATGCGGCAGGTGGCCCTGATCGTCCTGATGGCCCAGATGGGCAGCTTCGTCCCCGCCGCCTCCGCCCGCATCGGCGTGGCGGACAAGATCTTCACCCGCATCGGCGCCTCCGACGACCTGGCCGCCGGCCAGTCCACCTTCTTAGTGGAGATGTCCGAGATGGCCGAGATTTTGAAAAACGCCACCCCTCGGAGCCTGCTGATTTTAGACGAGATCGGCCGCGGCACCGCCACCTACGACGGCATGGCCATCGCCCAGGCGGTGCTGGAGCACGTGGGGGACCCCCTGCGTCTGGGCTGCAAGACCCTCTTCGCCACCCACTACCACGAGCTGACGAACCTGGCCGAGACCCACCCGGAGATCCGCAACTACAACATCTGCGTCAAGCGCCGCAAGGACGACATCGTGTTTCTGCGCAAGATCGTCCCCGGCGTGGCCGACGGCAGCTACGGCGTAGAGGTCGCCAAGCTGGCGGGAATGCCCGCCAGAGTGGTGAAGCGGGCCAGGGAGATCTTGCAGGAGCTGGAGGACAAGGGCCCCAGCCGCATCCTCGTTCCGGTCCAGGCCCCTCCGGGCATGGAGCTGCCCCTGGGCCAGACGGTCCTGGGGGACCCCGCCGCCGAGGAGATCAAAAAGCGCCTGTCGGAGACGGCGGTTGAGACCGTGACCCCCATCGAGGCCCTGAACCTGCTCTATGAGCTGAAGCAGCTCCTTTGAGGCGGCGGCCTCGGCTGCTGCCGGAAACTTGCAGGCCTGCCGCTGAGCCGACTGATAGTCGGCGCTACAGGCTTTTCTCCCGTCGTCTTTCCCATGAATTTGTAAAAAACCAAGGAGACCGGACCATGAACGACCTGCGGCGAGACGTCGGCGCCCTGCGGAAGGGCGAGCTTATTGGCGGCCTTGTGTGGCTGGCGCTGTTCTTCTTCGGCGCCCATTTCGTCCTGCGCCGGGTTGCCCCGCTGCTGGGCATCGATCTGAACCAGATCGGCGCCTTTGTCTCGGTCAACCTGATCTTTGACGCGGTGAACGCCGCGGTCCTGTGCACCCTCCTGTTCCGCTTCCTGAAGGACCAGTTCCGGCGGCTCCAGGACCGGGGCTGGGCCCTGTTTCCGGACCTGCTGCTGGGCTGGCTGGTGAACTACGGCCTCTCTCTCCTCGTCTCTCTCGTGATCAGCGTCCTTTTGGTGATCTTCAGCGTGGAGAGCTACCAGAACCTCAATCAGGAGGCCGCCGAGCTGCTGATCTCCGCGGCCCCCCTGGCCGCCATCGCCAGCGCCTGTATCCTGGCGCCTCTGGCGGAGGAGCTGAGCTTCCGGGGCGTCCTCTTCTGCGGGCTGTACCCCCGCTCCCGCATCCTGGCCTACGCGGTCTCCATGCTGGCCTTCTCCCTGCTCCACGTCCTCAGCGCCATTCCCTATCAGCCTGTCTCCATCACGCTGATCAATCTCTTAGTCTATCTGCCCGCGGGCTACGCCCTGTCCTGGATCTACGAGCGCAGCGGCTCCATTTGGAGCGCGGTCTTCCTCCACGCCGCCCTGAACGCCATCTCCCTGCTCCTGCAGGGCCTGGACCTGTGACGGCCCGCTATATTCTTTCGTAACCCACATCGATCGTCAAGGAGGTGCAGCCCATGTCCAAAATCATCCAGCTTGACCCCCATCTTGCCAACCTGATCGCCGCCGGCGAGGTGGTGGAGCGCCCCGCCTCCGTGGTGAAGGAGCTGGTGGAGAACGCCATCGACGCCGGAGCCAAGACCGTTACGGTGGAGCTCCAGAACGGCGGCATGACCTTTCTGCGGGTCAGCGACGACGGCTGCGGCATGAGCCGGGAGGACGCGAAGACCGCCTTCCTCCGCCACGCCACCTCCAAGCTTCGGACCAAGGAGGACTTAGAGGCCATCGGCACCTTAGGCTTCCGGGGCGAGGCCCTGGCGGCCACCGCCGCCGTGAGCCGGGTGGACCTGCTGACCCGCACCGCCGAGGACTTAGAGGGCGCCCACCTGACCTTAGAGGGGGGCAAGCTCCTGTCCTGCGAGGCGGCGGGCTGTCCCGTGGGCACCACCATCGTGGTCCGGGACCTCTTTTTCAACACCCCGGCCCGGATGAAGTTCATGAAGCGGGACAGCGTGGAGGCCTCCGCCGCGGCCAGCGCCGTGCAGAAGCAGGCCCTGGCCCATCCCGAGGTGGCCTTCCGCCTGATCAAGGACGGAGCGCTTCAGCTCCAGACCCCCGGCGACGGAGAGCTGCTTTCCGCCGTCTACGCGGTGCTGGGCCGCCAGGCGGCTCTGGAGATGGTGCCGGTGGACAGCCGGTGGGAGAAGTTAGGCCTGACCGGCTTCGTCTCCAAGCCCACCGCCACCCGGGGCAGCCGCTCCAATCAGATCTTTTTCGTCAACCACCGCTATATCCGCTCCAAGACCATGACCGCCGCCCTGGAGGAGGCCTACCGCAACCAGCTGATGACGGGCCGCTTCCCCTCCTGCGTGCTGGAGCTCACCATGCCCCTGTCCGCCGTGGACGTCAACGTCCACCCGGCCAAGACGGAGGTGAAGTTCCTCAACGAGCGGGAGATCTTCGACTGCGTCCACTACGGCGTCTTAGGCGCCCTGAACAAGGCCCCGGCCCAGGTGCCGTTCACGTTTGAGGCAACCGGCAACCGGCAACAGGCAACAGAAAAAGCCTTCCCCCTGGGGGGAAGGTGGCCCGAAGGGCCGGATGAGGGGACGTTCGTTGACCGCCCCGCTCCAAAAGACGACAATCGCTTTTTCAAGGCCATGTCCGCGGAGGAATACCGCAAGGCAGCCAAGCCTCCCGCCAACACCCTGAGCCGTCGGGATTACGAGCAGCTCAGCCGAGCTCTGGAGACCGGCCCCCGCCCCGCCCCCAGCCAAGCCCTCCGGGACGCTGTAGGGCCCGTCAGCCTTCACAGCCCCGTACAGCTTCCCGAGGAAGCAGCGCCATCTGACCTCCCCTGTCAAGGGGAGGCGCCCCAGTGCGCACACTGGGGCGGAGGGGTCGCGTCCCAAGCTTCTGCGCCTGCCGAAGGCGCGCCCTTGTCCACAGCGACCCCTCCACCGGCTTCGCCGGTCCCCCTCCCCTTGGCAGGGGAGGTTTCTGCTCCCGACTTCCGCTACATCGGCGAGGTCTTCCGTACCTATCTGCTGGTGGAGCAGGGCGAGGAGCTGATCCTGATCGACAAGCACGCCGCCCATGAGCGCATCAACTTTGAACGCCTGCTGGCCCAGGGGACCCAGATCCTCGGCCAGACCCTGCTCCAGCCCTTAGCCCTCCGCTTTGACCGGGAGGAGGCCGCCCTGCTGGCCGGGAACCGGGAGCTGCTGCTGAGCTTAGGCTACGACCTGGACGACCTGGGGGAGGGGGACCTGCTGCTGCGGCAGATGCCCTCGGACGTTCCCGCCTCCGAGGCCGCCGCCGCCCTCTCCGAGATCGCGGGGCACCTGGCCGACGGACGGCTGGACACCCCCCAGCGGCTCCGGGAAGAGGCCCTGCACACCATCGCCTGCAAAGCAGCCATCAAAGCCGGCTGGATCACGGACCCCAAAGAACTGGAAGCCCTCGCCCGGACCGTCCTGACCCGGCATGATTTGAAATACTGCCCCCACGGTCGGCCTATTTGTACAGTTATCACCAAAAAACAGATGGAAAAGCAGTTCAAGCGCATCACTTAAATAAGTGAATCGTGAAGGGTGAAGAGTGAAGAGTTTCGGTGTCGCTTCGCGACGATTCAATTTCATTTTTCAATTCTGCGAATTGAAAAATACCACAACTATTCACTATTCACTTTTCACTCTTCACTTCTGTATCGGGAGTTACTCATGAATGATATGATTTGTATCTGCGGCCCGACGGCTTCCGGCAAGACCGGGCTGGCGGTGGCGCTGGCCCACAAATTGGACGCCGAGGTGGTGTCCTGCGACTCCATGCAGATCTACCGGGGCATGGACGTTGGCACCGCCAAGCCTGACGCCGCCGAAATGGACGGCGTGCCCCACTGGCTGCTGGACGTGGCGGAGCCTGGGGAGGACTTCTCCGTGGGCCGCTACGTGAAGCTGGCGGACGCCGCCATCGCCGACATCCACAGCCGGGGGAAGACCGCCATTGTCTGCGGCGGCACCGGCCTGTACATGGACAGTCTGATCAAGGGCGAGAGCTTCGCCGCCCCCTCCCGGCCCGCTCAGCGGGAATACGTGGAGGGCATCGCCGAGAAAAAGGGGATGCAGTTCCTCTATGACATGCTCAAGGATGCCGACCCCGAGACCGCCGAAAAGCTCCACGTCTCCGACCGCAAGCGCATCATCCGGGCTATGGAGGTCTTTCTGATCACCGGAATGCCCCTGTCCTACCACAACGCCCAGTCGAAGCTGAAGGGCCCAAAATACGAGCCGTTCTGGCTGGGCCTGCGCTTCCGAGACCGGGCCAAGCTCTACGCCCGGGTGGACGCCCGGGTGGACAGGATGATGGAACAAGGCCTGGAGGCCGAGGTCCGACGCCTGCTGGACCGGGGCGTGGACCCCAAGACCACCGCGATGCAGGCCATCGGCTACAAGGAGCTGGCGGCGGCCCTGGAAGGGAAGTGCAGCCGCGAGCAGGCCGTGTCCCAGATCAAGCAGGCCTCCCGGAACTACGCCAAGCGCCAGCTCACCTGGTTCCGCCGCAACGAGGCCATCCACTGGCTGGACGTGGACGAATGCAAAGACCTCCCGGCGGAGGCCATGAGGCTTCTTTCCAAACAAGATAATTGAGCCAATTATCTTGTTTGGAAAGATGAAATGCGACAGCATTCGACAAGCGGTTTTTGCTACCATAGATGTTACCACACTACATAGAAACGAGGTAACATCCATGTCAAACGAAACCCTGCAGGACCAGTTCCTGAACGACATCCGCAGAGAACACCAGCTGGTGACGGTGTTCCTGATGAACGGCTTCCAGATGAAGGGCGTCATCACGGGCTTTGACAGCTTCGTGGTCTGTCTCGTCTCCGAGGGCCGTCAGCAAATGATCTACAAGCACGCGATCTCCACCGTGGTCCCGGCCAGGCCGGTGAAACTCAGTCAGTAAGCGGCGCCTGTGCGCCCGCCTGCCCCGGCAGCCGTCCCGTCGGCGCCGTCGGGACGGCTGACCCCCCGGTGGAGTCAAAGGAGGCTCTATGCGAGGGGAAAAATACATCAAGGCGGTGGTCATCACGCTGGCCTGCGTGGTGGCCTGCTACCTGATCTTCTCTGTCACCCGGTTTTCGGGGGACAGCTACTCTGTCTATAAGGCAGTGCTCTATGAAGTCGGCGATGGGCTTACCACCTCCGGCTTCTTGGTGCGTTCCGAGCTGGTGCTGGACAATCACGCCACGGGCATCGTGGTATTGAACCGGAGTGAGGGCGAAAAAGTGGGCCGGGGGCAGACCGTGGCCGCCACCTACCGGGATGAGGCCGCTAAATCCCGCCAGGCCCGCATCGACGAGCTGGAGGCCGAGCTGGCCCAGATGCGCTATGCCTCTGATTTCTCCTCCTCCGACCTGGAGACCGCCACCCTGGACACCGACATTCTCCGGCTGGTGAACCAGGTCACGGTGGCCGCCTCCCGCCGGGACTACGCGACGGCCAACAGCTCCGCCGAGGAGCTGAAGCCCTACGCCCTGCGGCGCTATCTCACCAGCAGTGACCTGGAGGTGCTGAGCAGCCGCATCAGCGCGGTGGAGGGTCGGCTGAACGAGCTCTACGCTGCCGCCGAGTCCGAATCCGGCTCCATTACGGCTCCGGTCTCCGGGTATTTCTCCTCTGTCACAGACGGCTATGAGGCGCTGCTGACGCCCGCTTTCTTAGAGACCGCCACGGTCTCGGCGCTGGACAAATACACGGGCCTCGTCAGCCAGGACACCGGCGCCATCGGCAAGCTCGTCACCTCCCAGAAATGGTACTTCGCCGCCATCGTCCCCAGCGAGAGCGTCTCGGAGCTCCGGGTGGGCAGCCGCATCGACGTGAACTTCGCCGACGATTTCTACGGCACCGTGCGGATGAAGATCGAGCGCATCAGCCCGCCGGAGAAGGAGCGCTGCATCCTGGTCCTCTCCTCCGAATCCTATATCCAGAGCGCAGTCTCCGCCCGGACCGAGACCGCCGACCTGGTATTCTCCACCCTGTCCGGCCTGCGGGTCCCGAAGACCGCCATCTACGTCAACGAGGCAGGGGAGAGCGGGGTCTATGTGCTGGTGGGCGCGGAAGCCCGCTGGAAGTCCATCCACATCCTCACAGACTACGGCGACAGCTACATCGTCGAGCTGGACAAGTCCAGCACCTCCAACCTCTGGCCCGAGGACGAGATCATCCTCACCACCGAGGAAATATTCAACGGAAAGGTTCTGTTAAAATGAGCATTGCGGAAAATATCGCGCAAATTCGCGCCCGGATGTGTGCCGCCGCCCTGGCGGCCGGACGGAGGCCGGAGGAGCTGCTGCTGTGCGCCGCCTCCAAGATGAACGATGCCGAGCGGGTCAAGGAGGCCGTGGCTGCCGGGGTGGACTGCTGCGGCGAGAACCGGGTCCAGGAGCTGCTGCAAAAGCTGCCCCTGGGGGCCTACACGGGCAGACCCGTCCACTTCATCGGCCATTTGCAGACCAACAAGGTCAACAAGGTCGTGGGCAAGGTGGACCTGATTCAGTCCGTGGACCGCACAGAGCTGCTGGAGGCCGTGGACCGGACCGCCCGGCGGCTGGGGCTCCGGCAGGCGATCCTTCTGGAGGTCAACATCGGCGCGGAGCCTCAAAAGGGCGGCTTCTCCCCGGCTGAGACCCTGGAGCTGGCCGCGCACATGGGGGATTACCCCGGCGTCCTCTTGCAGGGATTGATGGCAATTCCTCCCATTTCCGAAAAAAGAGGCGATAATTGTAAATATTTTGCGAAAATGCGAAATCTTTATATTGACATTGCCGACAAAAAATACGATAATGTATCTATGGTATGTCTGTCTATGGGCATGAGCGATGACTTTGAGGACGCCATTGCCGAGGGCAGCACCATGGTCCGGCTGGGCACCGCGATTTTCGGCGCCCGGCACTACGGAATCTGAAAAAAATATGAATTTTCGATAGATACAGGAGGATACCGCACCATGGGATTGATGGATGAACTCAAAAAACTGACCCGCCCCTACAACGAAGAGGATATGGACGAGTACGAATATGACGAAGAGGAAGAGGATCTGGAGCCCGAACCCGAGCCCGCTCCCACCTCTCGCCGTTCCGCCTTCTCCGCCCCCGAACCCGCTTCTAATCCCCGCCGCACCGGCCCGGCCAAGGTGGTCAACCTGAACAACAGCTCCTCGATGCAGGTGATTCTGGTCAAGCCCGACCGCTTCGACACCGTTTCCGAGATCGCCGACCACCTGCGGGAGAAGAAGGCCATTGTGCTGAATCTCGAGTCCACCAACAAGGACGTGGCCCGCAGACTGGTGGATTTCCTCTCCGGCGTGGCCTACGCCCTGGACGGGAAAATCAAGAAGGTTGCCATTTCCACCTACATTCTGACCCCCTACAACGTAGAGATCGTCGGAGACCTGGTGGAGGAGCTGGAGAACAGCGGCGTCTACTTCTAATGCAGCATGTAGGGACAAGCATTGCTTGTCCGCGGACGAGCGAACTCGAAGAGTCACGAAGTATGCTCGTCCCTACAGACATCATAACGAGAGAAAGGAATTGTCTGACTATGCTGACACCACAAGACCTGCAGGAGGTCTCCTTTGAGAAAGCCAAAATCGGCGGCTACGTGATGAAGTCTGTGGACGAATTCCTGGAGCCCCTGATGGACGATTACGTAACGCTCTACAAGGAGAACGCGGTTCTGAAGAGCAAGATGCGCCTGTTGGTGGAACGGCTGGAGAGCTACCGCGCCAATGAGGCCAATATGAAGGCCGCCGCCGAAGAGGCCAAAAAGAACAGCGAAGCCATGCTGGAGGAGGCCCGCCGCCGCGGCGAGGAGATCGTCGCCCAGGCCGCCAAGGACGCCAAGAGCGTGAGCCAGGATATAGACTCCGCCGTCAGCGCCGAGAACGAGCGCCTGCGCCGCGCCAAGGAGCTCACCGCCGAGTTTGTGACCGCCGTGGAGGCCCAGCTTGCCCGGCAGCACCAGGCGCTGGAGACCCTGAAGAGCCTCGACCTCCCCATGGACCGGGCCGCCGCCAAGGCCGCCCGCAAGGCCTATGACTACGAGGCGGAGAAGGACGCCCCCGTCCCGGTCTCCCGTCCCCTGGAGGCAAATCCCGCGCCCATCGACAAGGCCCAGGACATCGCCGCCCAAATCGAGGAGAACGTCAGCCGCATCACCGGCGACACCCCCCGGCCCAAGCCCGAGCCCAAGGCCGACCCCAAAGCGGCCACCAAGGTCATGCCCGCCCTGGACGAGCGCACCACGGCGAAGTTCGCCAATCTCAAGTTTGGCAAAAACTATCAGCCGTGACCGCTGAGGTGCTAGGTGCTGGTTGCTAGGTGCTAGGGAGGCATCAGGGATCAGGCATCAGGCATCAGACCCGCCTGTAGGGGCCGGCCCCTGGACGGCCCGCCGTACCCCGCCTTGTAGGGGCGGCTCAACTCCCGCAGGGTGAGCCGCCCGCTCCGCCGCCAGGCGGAGAACGTAAAGTAAATACCATGCGTTGAAGGGAACGTGCAAGATCAGAATTGCGCGCAGAGAGCTGCCGGTTGGTGTAAGGCAGCGGCGTTCGATCCTGCGGATCCTCCCCGAGCATCCCGCCGAAGGATTTTATCTGTGTAGACCGGGACGTTTCATGGGCGTTACACCATGCACGAGTGGTCGTATCATACATACGGCAATAAGAGTGGTACCGCAGAGGGAGGAGCCCTTTGTCTCTTAAGAGACAAAGGGCTCCTCCCTCTTAATGAGAATACTTCCGATAAGGAGAATTTTATATGGATTACAAACAAACTATCATCACCCCCCGTACCGACTTCCCCATGCGGGGCGGGCTGCCCCAGCGGGAGCCTGCGATGCTCGCCCAATGGGACAAGATCGACATCTACGCCGAGCTGCGGAAGCGCAACGCGGGCAAGCCCCGCTTCGTCCTCCACGACGGCCCTCCCTTCTCCAACGGCGACATCCACATGGGCCACGCCCTGAACAAGACCCTCAAGGACTTCATCGTCCGCTCCTGGGCTATGCGGGGCTATGACACCCCCTACGTCCCCGGCTGGGACAACCACGGGATGCCCATCGAATCCGCCATCATCAAGAAGAACAAGCTCAACCGCAAGGCCATGTCCGTGCCCGACTTCCGCTCCGCCTGCCGGGACTTCGCCCTGGAGTACGTGGACCGGCAGCGCAAGGGCTTCCAGCGTCTGGGCATCGTGGCCGACTGGGAGCATCCCTACTGCACCATGGACAAGGAGTTCGAGGCCGAGGAGGTCAAGGTCTTTGGCGAGATGTTCCGCAAGGGCTACATCTACAAGGGCCTGAAGCCCGTCAACTGGTGCCCCAAGGACGAGACCGCCCTGGCCGAAGCGGAGATCGAGTACCAGGACGACCCCTGCACCACGGTCTACGTCAAGTTCCCCATGCAGGACGATCAGGGCAAGCTGTCCCACCTGGATCTGAGCAGGCTCTACTTCGTGATCTGGACCACCACCATCTGGACCCTGCCCGGCAACATGGGCCTCGCCATGCATCCCCGGGAATCCTACGTCATCGTCAAGGCCCCCAACGGCGAGCTCTACGTCCTGGCCGAGGCCCTGACGGAGCAGGTCATGAAGATCGGCGGCTTCGACACCTGGGAGGTCCTGGAGACCCATCCCGGCTCCTTCTTTGAGTATATGCTGGCGAAGCATCCCTTCCTGGACAAGACTTCCCTGCTGGTCAACGCCGACTACGTCACCATGGACTCCGGCACGGGCATCGTCCACACCGCCCCCGGCTTCGGCCCGGAGGACTATCAGACCGGTATGCGCTACGGCCTGGAGCTGGTGGTCCCCGTGGACGCCGTGGGCCGTCACACCGACTACGCCGGTCCCTACGCCGGGCTGAAGACCGAGGAATCCAACCCCATCATCCTGGAGGACATGCGCAAGAGCGGGATGCTCTTCGCCTCCGAGGACGTGGTCCACTCCTACGCCCACTGCTGGCGCTGCAAGAGCCCCATCATCTACCGGGCCACCCCCCAGTGGTTCTGCTCCGTGGACGCCTTCAAGGACGAGGCCTGCGCCGCCGCCGAGGCGGTCCGCTGGCTCCCCGCCTGGGGCAAGGACCGGCTGGTCTCCATGATCCGCGAGCGGAACGACTGGTGCATCTCCCGCCAGCGCCGCTGGGGCCTGCCCATCCCGGTCTTCTACTGCAAGGACTGCGGCAAGCCCGTATGCACGCCCGAGACCATCGCCCGCATCTCCGAGCTCTTCCTGGACCACGGCTCGAACGTCTGGTTCGAGAAGGAGGCTATGGAGCTGATCCCCGAGGGCTTTGCCTGCCCCCATTGCGGCGGGAAAGCGTTTGACAAGGAGAACGACACCCTGGACGGCTGGTTCGACTCCGGCTCCACACACATCTCCTTCCTGAAGCGGGAGAATCCCGTCAACTGGCCCGCCGACGTCTACATCGAAGGCGCGGACCAGTACCGCGGCTGGTTCCAGTCCAGCCTCCTGGTCTCCGTGGGCGCCACGGGCCTGGGCTCTCCCTTCAAGACCTGCATCACCCACGGCTGGACCGTGGACGGCGAGGGCCGGGCTATGCACAAGAGCTTAGGCAACGGCGTGGACCCCGCTGACATCGTCAAGGACTTCGGCGCGGACCTGCTGCGGCTCTGGGCCGCCTCCGCCGACTACCACGCGGACGTGCGCTGCTCCAAGGAGATCTTCAAGCAGCTCAGCCAGAACTACCTGAAATTCCGCAACACCGCCCGCTACTGCTTAGGCAACCTGGACGGCTTCAACGCCGACGAGCTGGTGAAGCCGGAGGAGATGCTGGAGCTGGACCGCTGGGCTCTGACCCGGCTGAACAAGCTGATTGAGACCGGCTTCCGGGCCTACGACAACTATGAATTCCACGTGCTGACCCACGCGATCAACGACTTCTGCGTGGTGGAGCTGAGCCAGTTCTATCTGGACATCCTGAAGGATAGGCTCTACTGCGACGAGCGGGACGGCCTGCGCCGCCGCTCCGCCCAGACAGCCCTCTTCCTGATCCTGGACACCATGGCCAAGCTCTTCTCTCCCATCCTGGCCTTCACCTGCGACGAGATCTGGCAGGCTATGCCCCACCGCAGCAGCGACGACGCCCGGAACATCGTCTTCAACGAGATGAACCAGCCCTTCGCGGACTACGCCCTGGACGCTGAGACCATGGCGAAGTGGGACACCCTGATCCGGGTCCGGGAGGACGTGAACGGCGTTTTGGAGCAGGCGAGAGCCGACAAGCGCATCGGCAAGGCCTTAGAGGCCGAGGTGCGTCTGCTGGCCCAGGACGGCCCCGCCAAGGAGGCCCTGAACGCCATCCGCCGCATGGACCTGGCGGAGCTCTTCATCGTCTCCGGCGTCACCGGCGGCACCGACGAGCTGCCCGAGACAAAGCTGGGCGGCGTCACCGCCCAGGGCGGCAACTTCCCCGGGATGCTGATCACCGTCACCGAGGCCCAGGGGACCAAGTGCCCCCGCTGCTGGATGCACTCCACCCAGGCCAACGAAGATGGCCTCTGCCCCCGCTGCGCCCGCGTCGTGGCGACCCTGATCTGACCGTAGGGGCCGGGTCTCCCGGCCCGCCTCACCCGTATGGGCCGGGTCTCCCGGCCCGTCTCACCCGTAGGGGCCGATGCCCACATCGGCCCTCCTCCCTACATTCTGCATTCCCAAGGAGGCTCCCATGAACGTCTGTCTGACCAACCGCTGCCGCGTGGACGAGGCCAGGATGCGTGCAGCCGCCCGGCTCTCGACGCGGACCCAGCGCTGTCTGTATCTCCTCTTCGGCGCCCTCGCGCTCGTCGGCGGAGCCTTCAGCGTCCTGCGCTGGGTGAAGGACGGGCCGCCGGGCTTTTCCAAGGTCGTCGGCGCCTTCGCGCTCTTCGCCCTCGGCTTCTTCCTGGTCCGGGAGGCCTTTACCATGGTGGGCCGCGCCGTCCGGCGCTCCATGGCGCTGCGCAGACAGAAGGGGGCCCCGGAGGTTTTGGAGTACAGCTTCCGATTCGGCCCCTCGGAGATCGAGCGGGAAAACAGCTTCACCCGGCAGCCCAACGCCATCCCCTATGAGCAAATCGAAAAAATCCTGCGCACCGGGACGGAGCTCCAGCTCTGCCTCAAAAACAAATTATATTATATTTTGGACCCAAACCGCTTTGAAAATGGAACCGAAGCCGATTTCTGGCGTCTAATGAATGAGAAGTGCTCCGCCGCCGTCCCGAAGAAGTACCGCGCCTGACCTCCGCGGCCCCGGCAGACCCTGATCGTCCCACCCAGGCGGCAAAACCGTCTCTATCATCGAAAAACGGAGGGATCTCCCATGAAGACCCAAATCATGAAAAAGCTTATCGTAGTTCTCCTTGTCTTTGCCCTGCTCCTGTCCGCGGGCTGCGGGGCGTCCTCCTTCCGC
The DNA here is from genome assembly GCA_017429325.1 of Oscillospiraceae bacterium. Taxonomy (GTDB): domain Bacteria; phylum Bacillota; class Clostridia; order Oscillospirales; family Oscillospiraceae; genus JAFRPC01. The sequence continues at coordinate 18,761 of JAFRPC010000053.1, forward strand.
AGCGACAGCGACGAGGACATCTTAGACGCCTCCTCCGGCCCGGAGTCCAACGAAAACCTCCCGGAGCCGGAAACGACGCCGGCGCCGGAGACCAAACCCGAAACTCAACCGGAAACCGAACCGGAGACTGAGCCGGAAACCGAACCGGAGACCGAACCGGTCACTGAACCGGAGACCGAGCCCGACCAGCCCGCCTCCCCGGAGGACCTCAACGGCGAGCTGCCCCTGGACCCCACATCGGAGGCCGCCTATCACGCGGTGCTGGAGCAGTACCGGCAGGCCCTGGCGGACCCGGACTTCACCCCCGAGGCCTATCCCCTGGTCAACGCCGACACGGTCTCCCGGCTGGCAAATCGCTGGAGCCGCTACGCCGACGACGACTCCGCCCTCTACGCCTCGTATTATGACATCGACGGCAACGGCGTTCCGGAGCTGATCGTCAGCCAGTATTTTACTGCCTATGATTACTACGAAAGCTCCACCGTTGGCGCGATTTACACCTGCGACGGCGACAAGGCGGTGGAACTGCTGCGGGACGTGTGCGTCACGCCGGACGATCTTGTCACGGTCTTTGACAGCGGCATCCTCCTCTGTATGAAAAACGGGTACTACAGCTCTCCGGCGCAGGCCGCAAAATACCGTATCGACGCGGAGGCCTGTACCCTGCGGGAGCAGGGGACCTGGACCTATTCCTGCGCGAAGGACGGAAGCCTCAGTTTTGAAAACGGCGACGGGAAGCTGACGCCGACAGAGTTCTATGCGGACTGCGGTGTGTCTGTGCTGCCGGAGAACAGCGCTTTTCTCTCCAATCCCGGCACCGCGGCCCAGGGCCCCGTGGTCGATTTAGAGAATGTGCCGCAGGGCCAGTGGGACCGCAGCCTGCCGCAGATCACCCTGGAGGGCGACGTCTTTTCGCATTTCAATGAAGCGATTCGGACAGAATATCTCGAACCGCTCCTCACCGACATCGACTATTATAATACGATCACCTACAATTGGACACTGAATGATGACATTCTCTGCGTCTGGGTCTGCGAGTGCTACGGCGGCTATCAGTATCCCGCAATGGTCTCCCGCTTTTCCGTGTCCGAGGCCAGGGAAATCTCAGAGGATGAGCTGCTTGCCTCCTTCGGTCTGACCCGGGCGGACTATTACGCCCGGCTGGAACCGGCCCTGTGCGGCGCCTTTTACCGCTGGCAAGGGGTTTTTTACTACTGTAGGCCTTCCTTTGAGAACCAGGATTTCTCCTTTGAAGAGTACCCCGGCATCGCCTCACGCGATATGGAAACCCGTATGAAAGACAGCTTCATCATCCTGAACCGGGACGGCAGACTGGCCTGTATTGCGGGCGTTACAGCCCTGGCGGGCGGCGACGCCCCCTATCCCAGGATGCTGCCGGTCCTGCCGTAACGGTCAGCCCCAAAAGGAGGTCCTATGTCCGATCTGCCCATCGTCGCGCCCGGCTATGCGCCGGAGCCGGAGCTCCCCGAGACCGAGGCGCTCTCCGGCGTCCTCTGCAACGTCTGCATCCTGAATAAGGCCGTGCTCACCGAGACCATCGGCGTCGCCATGAACCGCCCCTTCTTCCGGGTCCTGCGGATCTTAGAGCCCCTGCTGATGCTTTTCTCCCTGGGCTTAGGCATCTGGGCCTTCCGGGAGGGGCGGATGGAGCTCGTCATCCGCTGCGGCTTCCTGCTGGCGATGCTCGTATTCTTCTACCTCCAGCAGCTGGTCATCTATCCCCGCAAGGCCGTGAAGAACCAGCTCCGGCGGCAGGCCATGGACGACGGCGCCGCGGAGCTGGAAAACCGCCTCTGGTTCACAGAGGAAAACGTCGCCAACCGCCGGGGCGAGAGCGAGCAGATCCTCCACATGGACTACGATAAGCTCAAGCGCGTCACCCGCACCCCCCGGCTGCTCGTCCTCACCACCCGCCGCAACCGGCTGATCCCCCTGGACCGGGCGGGCTTCGAGAACGGCACCGAGGAGGAGCTGCTGCGCCTCCTGTACGAGAAGACCGGTCTCCGGCCCTGATGCTTGCAAAAGCTCCGCTTTTATGCTATAATTGCCCCCGGAAGGGAGATCATGCTATGAAACAACTCGCTTTATTCCTGTCTGTCCTCGTCCTGCTGTCCCTGCTGGCAGGCTGCGCCGGGGACCAGAGCCCGGAGACCACCGCCGCGCCTGCGACCACCGCCCCAATCCCAACGCTGGCGCCGGAGACCGAGAACACCGTTCCCAGCTCCACCGAGGCGCCGGAGCCGGAGACCACCACGGTCCCGGAGACCACCCTGAGCCCCGAAGAGCTGGAGCGGCTGGAATTCTATCATCTCTTCCGGCAGTTGGACCCCGACGAGACGGACCGCTGGCTGGCGGAGAATCCCCAGTACTTTGAAAACGGCTATTTTGGCATCGCTGTCAACGAGGCCTGGCTGACGGATTCCGGTCTGGACCTCTACACGACCCAGGGCGACCAGGTGCTTGCCATCGACGCCGAAAACGGCATCCTGATCCTCCGGGTCTATGCCGCGGGCTCCCGGGGCGTCCTTGCCATTGCCAAGCACCCCAGCCGCCTCCACCTCTGCGTCTCCCAAAACCTGGGCACCATGGGAGAGAAGATCGGCTCCATCGCCCAGCGGAACAACGGCCTGCTGGCGATGACGGGCAGCGGCTTCCTGGACCCGGAGGGGCGGGGCAACGGCGGGGAAATGGCCGGCGCCTGCCGCTCCGACGGCAAGGACTACGGCACGCCCTTCGGCTGGAACTACGCCCGCTTTGAGCTGCTGGAGAACAATTGGGCCGTTGTTACCCACGCCGACGGCAGCCCCTCTCAGTACACCACCGACAGCATGGAGTTCGAGCCCGCCCTGCTGATCGACGGCGAGACCCAGCCCCCCGGCATCTGGACCGGGGAGAACCCCCGGGCCTGCATCGGCCAGACCAAGCACGGAGAGATCCTGATGCTGGGCATCGAGGGCCGCTTTGACGACTCTCCCGGCTGCTCCGTGACGGAGTGCGCCAAAATCATGCTCAACTACGACGGCTGGAACGCCATCAACGTGGATGGCGGCACCACCGCCATCGTCTGGTATCGGGGCGAGCCCATCCTACGCTGCTCCAACCGCTCCACCCCCGACGGTCGCTATCTGCCCAACGCCTGGGTCTACACCAAGGCGGAGGACGGCGAATAAACACAGAAAGAAGAACCCCTCATGATTACTGTCCAAGAGGTCAAAACCAAGCAGCAGCAAAAGGAGTTCCTGGACTTCCCGCTGCGGCTCTACAAAGACAATCCCTGTTTCGTGCCGCCCCTCTACAGCGACGAAAAGAAGATGTTCCGCGCCGACTACGTGTATTACGACACCTGCGAGGCCGCCTGCTGGAACGCCTACAAGGACGGGGTGATGGCCGGACGCATCCAGGCCATCCTCCAGAAGGCCCACAACGAAAAGACCGGGGAGAAGCGCATCCGCTTCACCCGCTTCGACGCCATTGACGACCAAGCCGTGGCCGACGCCCTCTTCGCCGCCCTGGAGGGTTGGGCGAAGGCAAAGGGCATGGACACCGTCTGCGGCCCCCTGGGCTTCTCCGACCTGGAGCGCGAGGGCCTGCTGATCGAGGGCTTTGACGAGCTTGCCACCTTCGAGGAGCAGTACAACGCCCCCTACTACCAGCACCTGATCGAGAACCTGGGCTACGGCAAGGAGGTGGACTGGGAGGAGCGGAAGATCTACCTGCCCGAGAAGGACGACGGCTCCCTGGAGAAAATGGCGGACTACGTTATGAAGCGCTACAATCTCCACTTCGGTCCTGCCAAAAGCAAGCGCGACTTCATCCGCCGCTACGCTGACGGCTTCTTCGCCCTGCTGGACGAGAGCTACAAGGACATCTACGGCACCGTGCCCTTCACCGACGGCATGAAAAAGATGCTCATCGACAACTTCATGCTGATCATCGAGCTGAAGTACGTGGGCGTCATCTTAGACGAAAACGACAAGCTGGTCTGCTTAGGCCTCTGCTTCCCCTCCCTGTCCCGGGCCCTGCAAAAGTCCGGCGGCAAGCTGAGCCCCGCCGCCCTGGTCCGCGTCCTGCGGGACGTGAAGCACCCGAAGATCCTGGACCTGGGCCTGGTGGCCGTGGACCCCGCCTGGGCCAACCGGGGCGTCGCCACGGTGGTCTCCGCCCACATCCTCAAGCTCCTGCGGGAGGAGGGCGTGGAGTACTGCGAGACCAACCTGAACTTGGAGGACAACCGCTCCATCATCAACATGTGGAAGCGCTTCCGCGCCGTCCAGCACAAGAAGCGCCGCTCCTACGTGAAACACCTCCTGTAGCGCGGGCAATCTGCCCGCCGTCCCCCGCTGTAGGGACGGCTCTCAGCCGTCCGCGTTTCCCCCGCCCGTAGCGCGGGCAATCTGCCCGCAATCCCCCCGCCCGTAGGGGCCGAACTCGAAGAGTCACGCAGTATGCCCACATCGGCTCTCCCAGATAACAAATCAATACCAGAAAAGAGGTAATCCCCATGTTTGAAGAACTCGTTGCCATTCTCTGTGAGCAGCTCCCCCTGTCTCCGGAGGACATCAAGCCCGAATCCAAGATCAAGGACGACCTGGGCGCCGACTCCCTGGACGTGCTCCAGCTCTTGATGGCCCTGGAAGAGGAAAAGGGCATCGTCATCCCCGACGAAGTGCTCCCCACCCTCGTCACCGTAGGCGACATCGTAGCCTATATGGAAAGCCAGCAGTAAACCCACAAAACGGCCTCCCGGCTCCGTTTCATTGGAGCCGGGAGGCCACGTTTCCTATCCGGGACCACCTCGGATTTGCCTGCGGCAAATTGTCCGCCTGCGGCGGACCGGGCGCTCAATGAGCGCCCCTACAGCGGGAACGGCGGGCTTGCGCCGTAGGGGGCGGCGCCCACGACGCCCCGCGCCGACGTACCGAAACGGAAAACGGACCGTCCAATGGGCCGCCCCCTCCCGGTATGGAACGGAACGGATCCTTGGCTCCGCTCAAAAAGACGCGATCGGAGTGCAGGAACCGCCGAGGCCTCTATTTCCCCTTTCGCAGCTTCTCCGCCTGCTCCTTCGCCTTCCGGGCCTCCTTTGGCTTCCCCCAGGCGCTGTACAAGCTTTCCAGCCTGTCATAATGGTCCGGTTCCTCCGGCTCCAGGGCAATGGCCTGCTCCGTCTCCCGTAAGGCCTCCTCGTAACGTCCCATTTCCCGGAGGGTTACACCGAGGCTGGCATGATACCCCGCATTCTCCGGCCCCAGCTCTACGGCTCGCTGCTTCTCCGCCCGCGCCTCCTCATAGCGCTTCATCTCGTGGAGGGTCACGCCAAGCTGATCATGATAAAATGCATTCTCCGGCTCCAGCTCTACGGCTCGCTGCTTCTCTGCCCGCGCCTCCTCATAACGCTTCATCTCGTGGAGGGTCACGCCAAGCTGATTGTGATAAATTGCATTCTCCGGCTCCAACTCCACGGCACGCCGCTCTTCCGCCTCAGCTTCCTCATAGCGCTTCATCTCGTGGAGGGTCACGCTAAGCTGATCGTGATACCATGCGTTCTCCGGCTCCAACTCCACGGCACGCCGCTCTTCCGCCTCAGCTTCCTCATAGCGCTCTATCTCGTGGAGGGTCGTGCTAAGCTGATCGTGATACCCTGCGTTCTCCGGCTCCTCCTTCACAAGCTGCCGCAACAGGGCTTCCGCCTCCGTGTAATTTTCCCGGTTGTAGGCTTGTATCGCCTTCCGATAGCGGGCACCGCGGCTTTCCGGGTCCGTGTCACCGGTCAGCCGCTCCACCGCCTGGCTCAACTCCTCTGTCTGTTTGATCAGCCCTGCGTCCGCCTGCTTTGTCTCCGAGCTCGTCTGTGCCGCTTCTTGAATGCCTGTTCCGGCCTTCGCAAATTCCACAGTCTTCTGTCGTATGGAAAGTGCCGCATTCATCTTCTCATTGATACGCCGGTAGTCCTCCTCCAGCGCCGTCTTCTGCTCTTCCAGCGTCGGCCAGGGCGGAACATTCAGGAAATACCCCAATCGAATAAAGAAAAGGTCGAAATCACAATCCTGCACGACCCAGCCACCGGCGGCGTTCATGAATCGCTCCGCCGCTGGGCTCAGCGCGGTCTTCTGATAGAGGGTCCAATAGGGGCAGCGCCATGTCCCGTTTCGGAATTTTCCGGCGTTCTCGTTAAGGAATTCCATCAAGCTTCTGTCATTCCCCGCATAGCCGATAAAAATTGGGTTGTAGCTCTGGAATACCCGGTCCAGACAGTTTTTCCACTCCTGGGTAAGCTCCTCCGTCTCCTCCTCTGAGTTTTTGGGGTCCAGCAGCAGGTCCCGGTGTATCTTCATAATGTACGGTCGGGAGATCTGCGGACGATAATAGGGGATCAGGTACTCGTGGCCGATGACCATTGGAAGCTTCTTTTGATACCGTGCGATGGCATCCTCCGTCATGCGGTCAAAGTTGGTGGTGATCACCAGGTTGTGGAGGGTGTTGCAGAGGATGTCCGCCAGCGTCACATAGCCTGCGCCGGGATGCTTGCCTTGCATTTCTCTCTCCAGAAAAAAGTGTCCATCCCAGGGATCCTGGAATTTCCGGGAGAAATATGCCCCGTAGAAGCTGCTTTGGTTCTCTTTCGTGATCCCAAGCGCATCCTTCCATCTCTGATGCTCCTCTCCGTCTGCCTGGGACATCTCTTCCTCCCAGATCCTTACCAGCTCCTCCCCGGTTTTGATCCCGGAGGATTTGGATGCGCCCGCTCCGAGAACAAAGCAGTATCTCTTCGGATGCTCGGCCTCCTTTGGGTCCGCCTCCTTCGCCAGTGTTTTGGGGAACTCACTAAATTTCAGCATTCTATATTGTTTGATCTTCTTTTCCATATCTGCCTCCCGGTACGGGATCCCGCGAAGCGGCCCTGCCTATTCGGTTTACTCTCTATTTTGTATCATAGTCCAAAGGTCCGGCAATGTCAATGCTTTTCGACAGAAAGAGACACAACCGTACCTTTCAACAGAATGCGCTGGTTTTGTGCTGTCCGACAACGCAGCAAACAATTGATAAACCTGACAAGTTTCCTTCATACTTTACTTCTTACCTGGTACGTGCGGGGAATCGCGGACGGCTGCGAGCCGTCCCTACGAGCGGATCTGATGCCTGATCCCTGGTGCCTCCTCCGGGCGGGTGACGTTGGCCGGCAGATTGTCGGCGATACAGGCTGGGGACGGCAGTATGACGCCGTAGGGGCGCTTATTAAGCTCCCGCGGATGCGGAGCATCCATCGTTTGCGTCAGCAAACGATCCAGCCGGGTTTCCGTTTTGGACCGGGCTGGATTTGCCTGCGGCAAATTGTCCGCCTGCGGCGGACCGGGCGCTCAATGAGCGCCCCTACAGCCGGAACGACGGGACCCGTGGCGCACACTGTGTGCAGCTACCGCGAGGCCACTTCTTACCTATTACTTCTTACTTCTTACCTTGTCCGTGCGGGAGACGTTGGTCGGCAGATTGCCGACGCTACAGGCGGGATAGCCTTCCCCTTGGGGGGAAGGTGGCATCGGGCATCCCCCGCAAGCCCGATGACGGATGAGGGGGCGTCCGTGCGAGGAACGGCGGGCGGCCAATGACCGCCCCTACAGGCGGGACAGCCTTCCCCTTGGGGGGAAGGTGGCATCGGGCGTCCCCCGCAAGCCCGATGACGGATGAGGGGGCGTCCGGGCGGGGAACGGCGGGCGGCCAATGACCGCCCCTACAGGCGGGACAGCCTTCCCCTTGGGGGGAAGGTGGCATCGGGCGTCCCCCGCAAGCCCGATGACGGATGAGGGGGCGTCCGTGCGGGAGACGTTGGCCGGCAGATTGCCGGCGCTACAGGCGGGTCTGTTGCCCGTTGCCCGTTGCCTGTTGCCTGCTCCGGAAACCTCTTGCTTTTCTGCCGCTTTCGTCGTATAATATGCTTGAAAGTTTGCGCAAACGGAGGTTTTGCACATGGAAACACGTTATGACGTTGTGATCATCGGCGGCGGCATCGGCGGGCTGATGGCCGCCTACGGCCTGCGGGTCCAGCATCCCGCCCTCTCCGTCGCCATCGCGGAGAAGGGCCGCATGGTCGAGCAGCGGAAATGCCCCGCCGCGGGCGGGAAGAGCTGCGTCTACTGCCCGGTCTGCTCCATCACCTCGGGCTTTGCCGGGGCGGGGGCCTTCTCCGACGGCAAGTTCAACTTAGGCACTGCCTACGGCGGCACCTTAGGGGAGGAGCTCGGGGAGAACCTCGCTATGGAGTACATTCACCGGGTCAGCGAGGTCCTGGACCGCTTTACGCCGGAGGGGATCCACGTCCGGGAATACGGCTCCAACGAGGAGCTGAAGCTCAAATGCCTGCAAAACAACCTGCGGCTGCTGGATATGAACGTCAAGCACTTAGGCACCGACAACAACCTGCTCATTATGCAGAATCTGATCCGCTGGCTGGAGGAGAACGGCGTGGACCTGCTGCCCGGCACCGAGGTCCACCGGGTCCGGGCTCTCCCCGCGGGCTATGGGCTGGACACCGCGAAGGGCCCCCTGGAGGCCGGAAAGCTGATCGTCGCCACAGGCCGCAACGGCGCGGAGTTCGTGGGGGAGCTCTGCCGCCAGTTCGGCATCGCCCGGAAGTCCAACGCCGTGGACATCGGCGTCCGGGTGGAGATGAAGGACGCCATCTGGCGGGAATTCTCCTCCCAGATCTACGAGCCCAAGATCCTCTGCCGCACCAAGACCTTTGAGGACCGGACCCGGATGTTCTGCTTCAACCAGGGCGGCATCGTCTCGGCGGAGAACAACGACGGCATCGTCACCGCCAACGGCCACAGCTTTGCGGACCCCGCCAAAAAGACCGACAACTGCAACTTCGCCATCTTATCCTCCATCCACTTCACCGAGCCCTTCAACAACCCCACGGAGTACGCGAAATCCTTCTCCAAAATGGCAAATCTCATCGGCAACGGCAATGTGCTGGTGCAGCGCTTCGGCGACCTGATCCGGGGCCGCCGGACCAATGACCACCGGCTGGGCCAGAACACCGTGATCCCCACCCTGAAGGCCACGGCGGGGGACATCTCCCTGGCCCTGCCCCACCGCATCCTCACCAACATCATCGAGACCGTCTACGCCCTGGACAAGGTGGCCCCCGGCACCGCCAACGACGACACCCTGCTCTACGGCCTGGAGTCCAAATACTACTCCATCAAGCCGGACCACGACCGGGATTTCCGCATCCACGACGGCATCTGGCTGATCGGCGACGGCTCCGGCATCTGCCGCGGCCTCAGCCAGTCCGGCGCCATGGGCCTTTACGTAGCGGACAGGATCGCGCATCGGTAGCGCCGGCAATCTGTCGGCATAATCCTGCGCTCGTATGAAATGGCCGACAGATTGCCGGCACTACAACATTGTGCAGCGAAAAAAAGAAAAAAAGTTCTTTACATTTGACATAACTTGTGCTAAACTATAGCGGCTGGCAAAATGCCATGCGATATTTTTGGCTAAAGGCCATAGCCCCGGCCCTCAGTTGACGGATCACTATAACAATTCAGCCCTTTGCAGCGGCGCCCTGTAGCGGCGCACAGTGTGCGCCACGGCAAATACGCCGCAAAAGCCGAACTGTTACCACCGACCGTCTACTTAGCCCAGGGGCAGAAAGAACAGAAAGGTGGTACTACCATGATCCAGAAGGAAAAGAAGACCCAGGTCATCCTGGACAACGCGACCCACGAAGGCGACACCGGTTCCCCCGAGGTCCAGATCGCCATCCTCACCGCCCGCATCCAGGAGCTCACCGAGCACCTGCGGACCCACACCCACGACAACCACAGCCGCCGCGGCCTGCTCAAGATGGTCGGCAAGCGCCGCTCCCTGCTTGACTACCTCGCCAAGAAGGACATCAACCGCTACCGCGCCATCATCGCCAAGCTGGGCATCCGTAAGTAAGAAGCATTGCGACCGGGGTTTCCCGTTGCGGGAGGCCCCGGTTTACAATGAACCCCGGCACGGAGGGCGTTCGTATTTGAACATGTCTTCAACCCGATTGAAGGTATATTCAAGTGCGAAACCTCCCGTGCCGACACCGACAAGGAGGTAATTTATGATCACCAAGAAGCAATACCCCAACCACCACATCTTTGAGACCGAGATCGGCGGCCGCACCTTTACCGTCGAGACCGGCCGCGTGGCCGAGCTGGCCGACGCCGAGTGCATCTGCCGCTACGGCGACACCGTGGTCCTCACCGCCGTCACCTGCAGCCCCATCCCCAAGGCCGGCATGGACTACTTCCCCCTGACCATCGAGTTTGAAGAGCGCCTGTACGGCGTGGGCCGCATCCCCGGCTCCTTCAACCGCCGCGAGGGCCGCCCCTCCGAGAAGGCCATCCTCACCATGCGTCTGATCGACCGCCCCATGCGCCCCTTCTTTGACGAGGAGCTCCGCAACGACGTGGTCGTCACCTGCACCTCTCTGGCCGTGGACCATGAGAACCCCGTGGAGGTCGTGGCCTCCCTGGGCGCCTTCATCGCCACCGCCTGCTCCAGTGTGCCCTGGAACGGCCCCATGGCTACCACCGAGGTCGCCTATCTGGACGGCGAATATCTCATCAACCCCTCCTGCGAGCAGCGGGCCGCGGCGCTGATGTTCTGCACCATCGCCTCCACCGCCGAGAAGGTCGTCATGATTGAGACCGAGGCCAAGGAGGTCCCCGAGGACATCCTGCTCAAGGGCATCGAGCTGGCCCATGAGACCAACAAGAAGATCGTGGCCTTCATCAACACCATCGTGGCCGCCATCGGCAAACCCAAGTTCAGCTTCGAGAAGGCCGCCGTCAACCACGAGCTGCTGGACGAGCTCTGCGCCTACGGTCTGGGCCAAATCGAGAACGCCCTGGACACCGACGACAAGAACGTCCGCGAGGAGCGGCTGACCGCCGCCCGGCTGGACTTCGCCGAGAAGTTTGCCGACAAGTACGAGGACTTCGAGGAGAACATTGAGGTCTGCCTCTACAAGATGCAGAAGAAGGTCGTCAAGAAGTGGCTGCTGGCCGGCAAGCGCGTGGACGGTCGCGGCATGGACGAGATCCGGCCCCTGGACGCCCAGGTCGCCGTCCTGCCCAGAGTTCACGGCTCCGGTCTCTTCACCAGAGGCCAGACCCAGGTCCTCTCCATCTGCACCCTGAACACCCTGGCCGCCAACCAGAAGCTGGACACCATCTTCCCCGAGACGGAAAAGCGCTATATCCACCACTACAATTTCCCCGCCTTCTCCACCGGCGAGGCCAGAGCCGCCCGCTCCACCTCCCGCCGCGAGATCGGCCACGGCGCCCTGGCGGAAAAGGCCCTGGTGCCCGTGCTGCCCAGCGTGGACGAGTTCCCCTACTGCATCCGTGTGGTCTCTGAGGTCGTGAGCTCCAACGGCTCCACCTCCCAGGGCTCCATCTGCGGCTCCACCCTGGCGCTTATGGACGCTGGCGTGCCCATCAAGCGGGCCGTGGCCGGCATCTCCTGCGGCCTGATCTCCGACCAGGAGACTGGCGAATGGAGGACCTTCACCGACATCCAGGGCGTGGAGGACTTCCACGGCGAGATGGACTTCAAAGTGGCCGGTACCACCGAGGGCGTCACCGCCATCCAGATGGACCTGAAGAACGACGGCCTGACCATGGAGATCATCGCCGACGCGCTGGAGCGCTGCCGCAAGGCCCGGCTGGAGATCCTCAACGAGGTCATGCTGCCCTGCATCCCCGAGCCTCGTCCCGAGGTCTCCGAGTACGCCCCCAAGATGATCACCATCAAGATCGACGTGGACAAGATCCGCGAGGTCATCGGCAAGGGCGGCTCCACCATCCAGAAGATCGTGGCCGAGTCCGGCGCTGAGGTCAACGTCGAAGACGACGGCACCATCCACATCGCCTCTCCCGACGCCGCCTCCTGCGAAGCCGCCAAGCGGATGATCGAGGACATCTGCTTCGTCCCCGAGGTCGGCAAGCTGTACTACGGCAAGGTCGTCCGCATCATCCCCATCGGCGCCTTCGTGGAGCTGGCCCCCGGCAAGGACGGCATGGTCCACATCCGCGACCTGGAGTTCAAGCGCACCGAGAAGGTAGAAGACGTGCTGAACATCGGCGACATGACCTGGGTCAAGGTCACGGAGATCGACGAAAAAGGCCGCGTCAACCTCAGCCGCAAGGAAGCCCTGAAGGAAATGAAGGAAAAGGGCCTCAACTAAACGAAACAAGGCGCTGCCTCAATCCAGCAAGAAACTGCTGCATTGAGGCAGCGCTTCCTTTATTGTGTTCAAATATGTCTTTATCAACTTATCTTTTCCATGTACTCTTGACTTTTCTTATTATTTGCTCTATTATTTTATTGTGGTGGCAGCAGCACGAGGCGGATGCGAACCCGCTGCGTGCTGCAAGATCCCCTTTGGCTCTGCAGCGATCCGATCCTTGGAGGTATATTATGTACGCAGACAAGACCGGCATGATCAACCTGGAAGAACTCGAAGTCAAGGCAGACGAGGTCACTATCGTTTCCGGCGCCGCTGGAATGGCTTCCAGACGCACCAACTGCTGCCCGTTCCCTGTTGTGAAAGATTAATTATCTTTCGTTCCTCAACAATCTCAAACATATTTGGAGGTAAATTATGTACGCAGAGAAGACCGGCATGATCAACCTGGAAGAGCTCGAAGTGAAAGCCAACGAGGTGACGGAAGTTTCCGGCGGCTATTCCGCTGCTACGAAGTGCACCAACTGCTGCCCCGAGTGGCTGCTCCACTAATCCCGTTCTCCGCAGTTGCCCGCATGGTTCGTCCATACGGGTAGCGCTCAATAACCCCCCGTAACATTGAACCGAATTCGCAATTCCCCGCCACCATAACATTCTCATTCACCTCGGAAAGCTGCAGAGCCGCGTTGATTGGAATCGTGTCAAATTATCCATTTCAGTTGAACTTTAACATGTGCGCTTGACTTTTTCTCCCAATCGCTATATGATGAAGCTGTGGTGGCAGCAGTATGACGCGGATGCAAACCCGTGCGTGCTGCAAGATCCCCTTTGGCTCTGTAGCGATCCGATACATATTTGGAGGTATTATTATGTACGCAGAGAAGACCGGCATGATCAACCTGGAAGAGCTCGAAGTAAAGGCCAACGAGATTACCGAAGTTTCCGGCGGCTACACCTGCTGCACGAAGTGCACCTATTGCTGCCCTGATTGGCTGCTCCACTAATTCCATTCTCAGCAGTTACCCGCGTGGTTCGTCCATACGGGTAACTTTCAATAACCCCCCGTAACGTTGAACTTATTTCGCAATCCCCCAGCCACCATAACATTCTCATTCACCCCGGAAAGCTACAGAGCCGCGTTGGATGAAAAAGCATCCTGTGATCCATTCCTGTTTGGTATAATGTTATCCATTCCTGTCTGGCGTATGCGCTTGACTTTTTCCCTGAATCGCTATATGATTGTCCTGTGGTGGCAGCAGTACGACGCGGATGCAAATCCGTGTGTGCTGCAAGATCCCCTTTGGCTCTGTAGCGATCCGATACATATTTGGAGGTATTATTATGTACGCAGAGAAAACCGGCATGATCAACCTGGACGAGCTCGAAGTAAAGGCCAACGAGATTACCGAAGTTTCCGGCGGCCACTCCTGCTGGACGAACTGCACCAATTGCTGCCCCAGCTGGTTGAAATAATCCCATATTCAAGAATTGTCCGTTTGTCCACACATACGGGCAACTCTCAATAACCCCCACGTAAAGATGAACTGATTTCGCAATCCCCCAGCCACCATAACATTCTCATTCACCTCGGAGCGCTACAGAGCCGCGTGACAGACACACTTGGAAGCGAAGCATACGCCCGCCGCACGATCCCCCGCGCCGGGCGTGCTTCCGCTTTTCTATCCATTGATACAGGTGAGATATTATGCAACAATTCGCAAATCCGGAAATCGCACAGACGCTGCTGACGCGGTGGAAGGACTATTTCGGCGCCGCCTTCCGCCAGCCCCTGACGCAATACCTGGTCAGGATGGAGGAGACCCTCTCGGAGTTTGCCGACCGTATGCCCGACATTCGCTTGGAAACAAACACGATTCTGACTTCCGCAGGAAGCACGATGATGAACACCTTGTTCACGTTGTGCTCCCGCACTTTTTTGGACTTGCTGCTGCGGGTCCAGGATACGCTTCCGGGCGACAGCCCCGAAGCGCGGTACCAGGCCTTTGTGGAAACGCAGCTTCTTCCGAATCAAGCGGTCTTTTATTCGCCGGAGACCGAACTGGGTCGTCTGGTCGAGCAGCGGATCCGGTACAGTGTGAAGGCGTTCCGGGAGTTTCTGGAACGCTTCGACTGTGACCGCCCGCTGCTTCGGGAGGCGCTGGGCATTGCGGTCCAAAGCATCGACGACATTCAATTTTCCTCAGGAGACACCCACAATTCCGGGAAAACAGTCTTTTTGATCCAAGTCAACGGGGGAGAACGTCTGCTCTATAAGCCGCACTCCACAGCCAATGACGAAATCCTGTCCCGCCTGTTGCAATGGGTAAATGAGAACGCCCGCCTGCGTCTTCCGCTGCGTCATGCCCGAACCTGCTCGCGGGGGGCTTACGGCTGGCAGGAATTTATACCGTACAAGGCCTGCGAGACCCAGACAGAGGCGGAAAATTATATGTACCGCCTGGGCTGTCTGCTGTTTTTCTCTTTCCTGACCTGCTGCAATGACCTCCACTTGGAAAATATCATCGCCGCAGGAGAGCATCCGTTCCTGATAGACCTCGAAACCATGTGCGTGAATCAGTACGGCTTCGGCGGTTACAGCTTGGAAGCTGCCACAAGCTGGGACCTTTTTCTTGCAAGCTCTGTTTTTTCCTCCCTGCTTCTGCCTACAAACTTCTCGCGGGAGAAAGCGGCGAACCGGATGGATGTCAGCGGCATTCTTGCCGGTGTGAGCGGCAAACTCCAAAGCGACGAGAAGTTCTATCGAATTATCAACGAGGGAACCGATCAGATCTGCTACACGCTTCAGCCCATGTCCGCGCAGGACAGCAAGTTCCACAACATTGCGGTATTGAACGGTCAGCGCCTTCACGCCGGGGATTATCTGGAGTTTATCACAGAGGGATTCCGGGACGTATATACCTTCCTGCTGGAGAACAAGGAAGCCTATCGCGCCCTTATGGAGGACGGCCTGTTCGACGCAGGCGTCTATCGGCTGGTTCTGCGCAACACATCGCTGTATGAAAAGTACCTCCTGGCCTCCTATCATCCCGCCTATCTTCCGGACCGCCTTGCGGTGTTTCAGCGGCTCAAGGGAACAGGCGATTATGTCAATCCGAGCCACCGGAAACTGGTGGAAATGGAGATTCGGCAGCTGCTGAACGACGATATCCCGTATTTTTACAGCAAGTTCCGCTCCCTCGATCTGTATGGCCCGGACGACTGCTGCGTCGGCTTCTTTTCAAAAAGCACGCAGGAGCAGCTTCTGGAAAAGCTTGAGCAGCTCAGTGAAGCAGATCTGTACCGTCAGCTCTACTGCATTCGTACCTCCATTGCCCGCTCCAGCCTGGTGGATCGGCGCTTTCAGGCATATCCGGTGCCGGAAGCGGTATTTGCCGCTTCGACCCTGACCGAAAAGGCGAACGCCCTGGCGGATTGGATCGAGGGCCTGCGGGAACGCTTCCACCGAATCGACACAAAGCCCCAGGAGGAACCCGCGTATTTCTGCATTTTTGGAACGTTACAGGGCAACAGCATCGAATTGGAGCCGCCCGTTTTATACAATGGACTTGGCTCGTTCCTGTTTTACGTCCAATATTACGCCGCCCGCTGGGGCGTATCAGCAGGCGAGGCCCTTGCACGGCTGGAGCGTGCAGGACGTCTGCCAAGCTTCCCCAAAGCAGACGCAGACCGCCCCACCGCAGAAATCGGTTTATTTGACGGCCTTGGTTCTTCTCTCTATCTGTACGGTCAGTTGTATCTGTACAGCGGACAGGAACAGTACAAAACCTATGTGAATGCTCTCTGTGACAGGCTTCTGTCTTCCGACAGCGCCGAGAACGATGTGATCTCCGGCTATGCAGGGGTCCTGATCGCGGCGTTCAGACTCTATGAGAAGCTGCCGGAGCTGAAAAAATTAAAGACGCTCGCCGCGTTTTGCGGCGAACGTCTGTATCAACGCTGGGAACAAAAGCAGCTTCGTCATATGACAGGCTTTGCCCACGGCTACGCCGGGATCAGTACCGCCCTGATGATGGCAGGGAAGCTCACGGCAAAGGACGCCTATTTTGACGCGGGAATGGACCTGGTCCGGCGGGAGGACGCGCTTTATGACGCCGACCTCGGCGCCTGGAAGATCCCGGATCGAGAAGGCAGCGTCATGAATGCCTGGTGTTACGGCGCCCCCGGTCTGCTCGTGGCGCGGATGCTGGCACTGCGCTGTGGAAGGGCCAGCGACCGGGCGCTGCTGGAGCAAGATCTGGCAATTGCCCTGGAACTGACGAAACGGGAGTTGAAAAAGGACCTGTGGCTGCCGATCCTTTGTCACGGCCTTCCCGGAAACTTGGAGATCCTGCGCTGGTATGCCCGTGAGACGGGGGACACAAGCCTGGAGCCCATTGTGGCCGAGGGCGATGTGCGCCTGCTGCAGCACATTCAAAAAGAGGGGCTTCTCTGTGAGTTATCCGCAAAGGTCCTGAATATTTCCTTTATGGCCGGCCTTTCCGGTCTTGGGTACTACCTTCTGGAGATGACAAACCCGAATATCCCGTCTGTCTTAGCGCTGGAATTGTTTTGAACGGTGTCCGCAGCACCCGGACTGCGGCAGGCCGAAGGGAAGCCATACAGCGTTCAGACCAAAGAAAGAAATGCGAAGAATATGAAAAGAGTTCCGATTGTAACACAATTTCAGAATACAGAGTGCGGCCTGTGCTGTGCGGCCATGATTTCCCGCTATTACGGGCACTATGTTTCCCTTGAGGAGCTGCGCGAATACCAGCAGCCGGGACGCGACGGCATCTCCGGCCAGCAGCTTCACGCGCTTTTGCAATGGCTGAACTTGGACTGTAAAATTTACCGATGCAAGCTGGAGCATCTTCCCGCCATCCCCTTGCCTGCCATCGCTTTTTGGGAGAATTCCCATTATGTGGTAATCGAAAGCGTAAAAAAGGACAGGGTCGTGCTGGTCAATCCGGGCAGCGGAAGAGAGATTTTGACGCTTGAGGAATTTCAGCAGTCCTTCTCCGGCCTAATCTTTTGCCCGAAACCCAACGAGCAATTTACCCGAAAAAAGCCGGGGAGATCCGTGTGGCTGAATTACCTTTACCTCCTTGCCAACAACAAATATCTGATCCTTGCGACCTTGCTGCTCAGCCTGCTGTCTTATGTGATCTCAGCAGTCGTTCCCATGATGGTCCAGGTTATCATTGACTCGCCGGGGATCGGCGACAACTACCTGCTGATCGGCGGTCTGGCAGCGCTGCTCGGCTACGGTGTGACCCACGCGCTGAGTTCCCTTTTGAATGTGTTCATCAAGTCCAGGATCTATCGCTCCTTCTTCTCTCTATGTATGAAGAAGCTCTCAAAATTTGAGTTTCAGTACTTCCTGCTTCGCTCCCTCGGCGGCATTTCCTACAATTTGGACTGCATTGATACGGTGAATGACAGCTATAGCGTTGTCATGGTGAATTCCCTGGTATCCGCCGGCGCCGTCCTGATCCTTTCCGCCTTATTCGCCTTTCGCTCGCTTTCCCTCTTTCTGGTCTTTGGGCTGTTTCTGGCACTCTCTTTTCTCCTTCTGCGGCTGTCCAACAATCACGTGATCCGTTTGAACCAGTCGGAAATCAGCAGCAAAGCCAAGCTGAAGATAAAACAGTTCGAGTTTATCAGCTCCATCGGCGAACTGAAAACCTTTGGAATGGAAGACCTGTTCTATTCTGAGTGGGAAACCGCGTTTTTGCATTCCGTCAAAAAGAATCTGCAAAAAAGCCGCGGAGAAGCCCTGTATTCCTCCTTGTCCGCCGCCCTGTCCCTGGTCCTGCCCCTGATCATTCTGCTTGCCTCGTTTTATTTCGTTTCCAACGGACTTCTGACCATGGGTACCGCCATTTCCCTCTATTCTCTGGCCACAATCATCTCCTCGTTTGCAATCAATTTCTTCTCTTCTGTCAATTCCTTTCGCACCATGAACAATATGACGGAGCGAATCAAGGACCTGATCATGCAGCCGGCGGAGAAAAACGGCGATAAAATCATTGACGACATTGACCGGATCGAATTGCAGCATGTTTCCTTCCGCTATGACAAGCACGCGCCCTTTGTGATTCAGGACATCTCTCTGGAAATTAAAAAGGGCCAAAAGGTCGCCATCGTCGGCGCTTCCGGCAGCGGAAAATCGACGATCGCAAAGCTTTTGGTCAAGATGTTTGAGCCCACCGAGGGTACCATCCTGTTCGACGGCGTCCCGGCAGAAGCGTTAGAGAATCAGGCGCTTCGCCATGTCATCGGCTGCCTCTCCCAAGAGGGCAAGCTCTTCAACGCATCCATCTTCCGAAATATCGTCATGCTTGCCGCCAACTATACCACGGACGATTTCAATGAAGCCTGCAAAAAGGCGCAAATCTATGACGACATCATGAAACTGCCCATGAAAGCGGAGACAATGGTATCCGACACCGGTTCCGATGTTTCCGGGGGGCAAAAGCAGCGGATCCTTCTGGCGAGAGCGCTGATGGCAGACCCGAAAATCCTGCTGCTCGACGAAGCGACAAGCGCTCTGGATTCCGTTACGGAACACGCCATTTTTGAAGCGCTGAATAAGCTCGGAAAAACCTTGATCGTAATCGCGCATCGCCTGTCTACGGTAATAGACGCCGACCATATTTATGTGCTGAAAGACGGACGGCTCGTAGAAGAAGGCACCCACGAGCAGCTCATGGAACGCAGGGGAGAATACTACTCCTTGTATCAAAGAGGCTCGAATGAAATGGAAAGTTGATCCCAAATCTTCAAAAGCGAAGCCCTCCCCGCAGCAAGCAGGGGAGGGGGACCGGCCCCAAGGCCGGTGGAGGGGTGCTCCCGTCTCTCACACAGTCCCCCACGCAAAACCTCCCCTGTTCACAGGGGAGGGGGACCGGCCTCAAGGCCGGTGGAGGGGTGCTCCCGACAACAGAGCCGTTATCGAAAAACGCCCCACCCCTCCGCCCCAGTGTGCGCACTGGGGCACCTCCCCTGCGAGCAGGGGAGGTTTTCGTTTTCGGGGCGTTTCCGTATCTGAGGAAGCGGTCTGGGGGCGGGACGACCCCTCCGCCCCAGTGTGCGCACTGGGGCACCTCCCCTGCGAGCAGGGGAGGTTTTTCGGAGCTCAAAAATACAGCTCTGTTGCCAGGTTGCCGTAGGTGTAGTAGCAGACGGCTTTTTTCAGGAAGGCCTCGTCTACGCCGAAGTAGTCGGCCAGATCCCAGAGCTCGGTGTGGCCCTCGGCCACGGCCTCGTCCAGCTCCTCCACGGGGATCAGAGTCCGGACAGCGTACTTGTCGGCGCGGTTCTCGTGGAAGCGGCGGATGTCCGCGGGGCTCCAGCGGTTGTAGAAGCTGCCCGTGACGCAGTGGCCCAGCTCGTGGGCCAGCCGGACCCGCAGATCCGTCTCCGTATGGCGGCTGGGCAGGTCCAGACCGATGGCGCAGCTTCCGTCCTCGTCCATGACGCTCAGAGAGCCCACCCGCGGCAGCGGGAAATGCAGGACCGGGATATTCAGTTTTTCCGCTCGGCGGTACAGTTCGATCAGGTTGGTCATGGGTATTCCTTCTTTTTCAACGGCAGCGTGTCGAAACACCACCTCATCCGCCCCAGTGTGCGCACTGGGGCACCTTCCCCTCAAGGGGAAGGCTTTTGGTCGGCAGATTGCCGGCGCTACAGTTTCTTGTTCCTCGCCTTGACGAAGGCTGCGAACTGCTTGACCTCCTCGTACATCTCGTCGGTCACGTCCTGCTCGCCGCCGAAGAGGGCAAACTTGATGTCCTCGTCCCGGATGGAGCCCTGGGGGACGGCCACCGGGGTGTTCTTCACTTCGTCGTCGATGAGATAGGAGGGCGGGACCTGGAAGATCTGGGCCATGGCCTTGATCTTTCCGGCGGGGATGTCGGTGACGCGGCCGCACTCCCATTTGCTGACGGCGTTCTTCTGGACGCCCAGCATCTCTCCCAGCTCCGTCTGGGTCAGCTTCGCCTGCTTCCGCAGGGTCTTGATTTTTTCCGCGATGGTCATGGTGATACCCCTTTCATATCATTTTTACGACTGCGTTTCGCCGTAGCGGCGCACAGCGTGCGCCACGGCGTCTGCGCGGCAGCATTCCACTTGGAGTATCTTCATGTTAGCATATTTTTTCAAAAAAGTCAAGATTGTGTCTTGACAAAATGAAACTATTGTGGTATAATCCAGGTATCTTAAGAAAATGATTGAAGGAGGTGCGGTCATGCGAAGCAATCTTTTGATGAACTGTCTTTGGTACGAGGACATTTCCCCGGAGGAGCTGGCAAACGTGCTGGAAATCACGCCGGAAGCCCTGTTCCAGAAGATTTTCCAGGAGAAGGACTTCACGCTGGGGGAGATTCGGCGGATCACCGGTCTGCTGGGTCTGACGAACGACGAAGTGGACGAAATTTTTTTCAAGTAAAAGTATCTTCGCAAGATTATTAAAGGCAAAGCAGCCCGCCGCATCCAAGCACAGGGACAGCTTATCACGTCAGCTGTCCCAAAAAACGGACCGAAACGCGCAGACCGTCCCGCGGCGGGCCGCCCATTGAAAAAGGAGGAAGCATGAAGCAAGCAAATGAACCGCCCATCGGGCGGGAGCAGCTCCGGGAGGCCCTGGAGCTCCTGCGGCGCTACAAGGCCGGAAAGGCCAACTTAGAGCGGCGCATCGTGGAGAACGAGGAGTTCTGGAAGCTCCGCCACTGGGAGCACATTCCCGAGCAGGGGACCACGCCCCTGAAAACCAAGAGCGCCTGGCTGGTGAACGTGCTGCTCTCCAAGCACGCCGACGCCATGGACGCCTATCCCGAGCCCGCCTTCCTGCCCCGGGCGGCGGACGACGAGGCCGAGGCCCGGCTCCTGTCCCAGGTGGTGCCGGTGATCTTGGCCCAGAACGACTTCGCCGCCACCTGGTCCGACAACTGGTGGAAAAAGCTGAAGGCCGGCGTGGCCTTCTACGGGGTCTTCTGGGATCGGGACAAGCTGAACGGCTTAGGAGACGTGTCCATCGTCCGGGTGGACCCCCTGAACCTCTACTGGGAGCCCGGCGTCACGGAGCTCCAGCGCAGCCGCAATCTCTTCCACGTGGAGCTGGCGGACAACGAGAGCCTGACGGAGCGCTATCCCCAGCTGGAGGGCCAGCTCCGGGGCGGCGGCATGTCCTTCAGCCGCTACCTTTACGACGACAGCGTGGACACCTCCCGCAGCACGCCGGTCATCGACTGGTACTACAAGAAACGGGAGGGCCGCCGGACGATTCTCCATTACGTCAAATTTGTGGGCGAGACCGTTCTGTTTTCCACGGAAAACGAGGAAAGTAAGAAGGAAGAAGTAAGAAGTAAAATGGTTTCCGATGGCGAAGGCGATAATTCTTACTTCTTACCTCTTACTTCTTCCTTGCCCGAACGTGGTCTGTACGACCACGGACAGTACCCCTTCTTCGCGGACGTGCTCTTCCCGGAGGAGGGCACGCCGGCGGGCTTTGGCTACGTGGACCTCTGCAAGGACGCCCAGCGGCAAATCGACCTGATGAACAACGCCATCGTGGCAAACTGCGTGGCCGCTGCCACGCCCCGCTGGCTGAAGCGGGGCGACGACGGGGTGAACGAGGCCGAATACGCCGACTGGACCCGGCCCTTTGTCCACGTCCAGGGCTCCATTGAGGAAAACGCCCTGCGGCAGATCACCGTGGCCCCCCTCTCCGGGAACTATCTGAACATCCTGGCCTCCAAGATCAACGAAATCAAGGAGACCTCCGGCAACCGGGACGTGAACAACGGCGGCGTGGGCGGCGGCGTCACGGCTGCCTCGGCCATCGCGGCCATGCAGGAGCAGAGCGGCAAGCTGAGCCGGGACCAGATCCAGAGCGCCTATCGCTGCTTCCGGCAGGTGGTGGGCTGCGTCATCTCCCTGATCCGCCAGTTCTATGACACGCCCCGCCAGCTTCGGGTCCTGGGTCCCGAGGGCGAGACGGCCTATCTCAGCTTCGACAACCGGATGCTCCGGGCAGGGGAGGCCCCGGAGCTGGACATCGAGGTCTCGGCCCAGAAGCAGAGCAGCTACAACAAGCTCAGCTACAACGAAATGGCCCTGCAATTCTTCCAGTTGGGCTTCTTCCGCCCGGAGCTGGCGGACCAGGCTCTGGCGGCCCTGGAGATGATGGACTTCAAGGGTAAGGAGGCCCTGCGCCGCCGGGTGGCGGAGAACGGCGGGCTTCAGGCGCGGCTGGAGCAGACGGAGGCCCGGCTCCAATCCCTGCTGGACCTGCTGGGGCCTGCGCAGAGCCCCGAGAGTCCGACCCGTCAGCCCCTCCACGCGGACCGGCCCCGGAAGCAGGCGCCCCGGCTCAAGACCCACAGCTACGACGTCATCGGCAGCGAGCTGCGGAAGAACAACATCGCCGAGCGGGCCCGCGCCCGCGCCGCCGCGGCAACGCAGCCGAGGTAAAACAGAAAGGAGAAAATGAACTGAAATGAAAGAAACCACACCCAACTATGTATCTGTCACCCTGCCCCGGGCGACGGGGCGGGAGGAGGACTTCGTCTTCGTGGGCCTCAACGGTAAGGGCTACACCATCCGGCGAGGCGTCACCGTCCGGGTCCCCCGTCCCGTCTACGACATCCTGGCCGAATCCCTGCGCCAGCAGCAGCGGCAGCAGGACTTCATCCGCCGCCAGCAGGAAAACGCCGCCCGCTCCGCCGTCACCGTGGGCGTCTGAGGAGGGGACGCGGATGGACGAGGCTGAATTCCTCTTTTTCCGGGGGAGCACCCCGACGCTGGAGCTGGTCCTGCCCCTGGCCGTGGGGGTCTCGGACACGGTCTTTCTGAGCTTCTGCCAGCGGGACCGGGTGGTGTTGGAGTACGCGATGAACGGCCAGGCCAACGGCTCGGCCACCGGGACCCTGGCCCGGGAAGAGAGCCAGGAGAACGTGCTGCTGCTGACCATGAGCCAGGCCGACACCCTGAAGTTCGAGGCCGGGGACGCCGAGCTCCAGCTCCGGCTGAAAAATGACGTGGGAGCCGACACCTTCCGCCCGCTTCCGGGCCGAGTCGGTCCCGCCAGAAAGGAGGGCGTCATCACATGAAGGGCGTCTATCTGGGGCAGAAGCCCCTAAACATCCTGAGCTGCGCCGTGGAGGGCCGTCCCGGCCGCTCCGCCTATGACACCGCCGTGGCCGGAGGCTACACCGGCACCGCCGCGGAGTACGAAAGCTTTCTGGGCGGTCTGCCCGCGGCGCTGACCCGGCTCAACGCCGCCGATACCCGCGTAGACGGCATCTTAGAGTACCTGGGCAACCAGATCTCCGAGCTGGAGCTGGCCGTGGAGGCTCTGGCGCAGCGGCTGGACACGCTGGAGGCAGTCCAATGACGGTACTGGAAGCTCTGGTCCGGGCCGACCTGGCCCGCCCCAACGAGATCGAGCAGAGCCAGAAGCTCCAGTGGCTCTCGGCCCTGGACGGGCAGATCCACGCGGAGCTGCTGGAGGCCTACCGCGGCGCACCGGAGCCCTTCTCCGGCTACGACGGGCAGACCGAGCTCCGCACGGCCCAGCTCCTGGTCCCCTTCCCCTATGACGAGCTCTATCTGCGCTATCTGGTCATGCGCATCGACCTGGAGCAGGGGGAGCTGGAGCGCTACAACAACGACGCCGCCTGCTTCAACCGGCTCTGGCAGAGCTGCGCCGCCCACTACGGCAGGACCCACGAGCCCCTGACCGTGCCCGCCCTGCGATTTTAGGAAGAGAGGAACACCCATGGGAAGACAGAAGGAAGAATGGAAGAACGAGGAGAACCTCTGGTATCAGCAGGCCAGGGAGGCGGCCCAGGCTCTGGCGGACCGCCCGGCCTTTTCCTACGCGCCGGAACGGGACCCCCTGTACCAGGCGGCCAAGACCCAGGCCCTCACCGAGGGCCGCCGGGCTATGGAGGACACCCTGGGCAAGGCCGCGGGCCTGACCGGGGGCTATGCCTCCAGCTACGCCCAGAGCTTAGGCACCCAGGCCTATCAGCGGCAGATCGCCCGGCTGGCGGAGCTGCTGCCCGACTACTACGACAAGGCCAGGAACAACTATGACAAGCAGACCGAAGCCCTGCACGACGCCCTGAGCACGGCGCTGGGCCTCTACGACAAGGACTACCAGAGCTGGCTGGACCGAGAGGAGGCCGCGGACAAGCAGGAGCGCTGGGAGCAGGAGTTCGCCGACAGCCGCGAGCGCTGGGAACAGGAACGGGCAGACAAAAACTCCCACTGGCAGCAGGAGTTCACGGACAGCCAGGACCGCTGGCAGCAGGAGCTCACAGACAGCCGCCAGCGTTGGGAGCAGGAGCAGGCGGACAAAAACTCTCACTGGCAGCAGGAGTTCACGGACAGCCGGGACCGCTGGGAGCAGGACTATGACCAGGAGGAGCGGAAGATGGCGGCCCAGTATGCCGCCAACGCCGCCTCCTCGGCAGCCTCCGCCCAGGAGAATGCCCGGAGCTACGCCTACCGGATGGCCATGCTGGCCTTGCAGCAGGGTCTGTCCGTCTCCGACGCACTGCTCCAGGCCGCCGGGATCGACAAGGCCTACGCCGAGACTATCCGCAGGTATTATTACAACCTGCACCATTGAGACGCGCAAATCGAGATAAGTCGAGGTCACGTATCGACCCATGCGTAGGGCGGCCAGACCTCTGGCCGCTGGGATACCCACCAGCGTGTCGGCGGCGGGCTGAGGTCAGCCCGCCCTACGCAATAACCCGACAAATCCCGATTTGCGGAACAAACATCACCAGAAAGGAGAACCTACATGGAAGAACAGGAGCACACCACGCCGAAAGACGCCCTGCCCGAGGAGCGGACCGAACAGGTGCAGAGCTTTCAGGAGCTGATCCAGGGCCAGTACCGGGAGGACTATCTGAAGGCCCTGGAGGAGGCACTGAGCGCCCAGGCCCGGGAGACCGAGCGCTATCTGGCCTACCGGGAGCTGATCGGTCGGGCGGAGGCCCTGAAGGCCGAGTACCCCGACTTTGACCTGGAGCGGGAGCTGGAAAATCCCACCCTGGCCCGGCTGGTGGAGAACGGCGTGGACCTGCGCACCGCCTACCAGGTGGTCCGCCAGGAGGCCCGGAGCCGCCGGGAGGCCCGCCTGGCCCAAAACGCCGCCCGCCCCCAGGAGAACGGCCTGGGCGGCGCCGCCTCCGCCCTCAGCAAGCCCGACCCGAGAAACCTCACCCGCCAGGAGCGCCGCGCCCTGCGCCGCAGAGCCGCCCGCGGGGAAGAGATCGTTTGGTAAGTTGAAAACGAATCACTGAAAGGAGACCTAACATGAACCTTACCGTCAACACCACCGCCGGGGATGTCAACGCCTTTGACGCCTCCGCCCTGAACGCCACCGGCGCCATGAGCACCGCCATGAAGACCTACTACGACACCGAGCTGCTGGAGAACGCCCGGCCCCGGCTGATCTTCACTCAGCTGGGCAAGTCCCAGTTCCTCCCCGCGGGCCACGGCGACTCCGTCCAGTGGCGCAAGTGGAACACCTTCGACAAGTCCCTGACCCCCCTGACCGAGGGCGTCATCCCCACGGGCCAGAAGTTCGGCCAGAGCGCCGTGTCCGTCTCCGTGCAGCAGTACGGCGACTACGCCGCCATCTCTGACCGGCTGGACCTGCACGCCGTGGACAACGTGCTGCTGGGGGCCGCCGAGGAGATGGGCGCCGCCGGGGGCGAGACCGCCGACACCCTGGTCCGCAACGAGCTCTGCACCGGCACCTCCGTCCTCTACGCCGACACCCTGGACGCCTCCGGCGCGGTGGTCTCCACCCCCACCGGCAGATACCAGCTCTCCGCGGACAACAACCGCCTGACCCCCGACGTGGTGAACAAGGCCTACACCTTCCTGAAGAAGCAGAAAGCCCCCTTCTTCGAGGGCAACAAGTACGTGGCCGTCATCCACCCCTCCGCGGCCTATGACCTGCGCTCCCACCCCGACTGGATGGAGGCCCACAAGTACGCCGCCGTCCGGGAGATCTTCGAGGGCGAGATCGGCGAGCTCCACGGCGTCCGCTTTGTGGAGAGCACCGAGGCCCCCATCTTCAACGGCGGGACCCTCTTCTCCGACGCCCAGAGCAATCTGACCTTTGCGGCCTATTCCGGCTCCGACAGCACCGCCTCCGCGGACTTCGGCGTCACAAGCGCCTACAAGATCACCGTGGCCGAGACCCTGACCGACGCCATCGCCGAGGCCCTGGTGGGCAGAAAGCTCCACGTCTACGATAGCTCCGCCACGGCCTTCACCGAGACCCTGGAGATCGTCGGCGCCACCGTGACCGGCAAGTACATCTGGGTGGACCGGGCCCCTGCCACCACCCTCTCCGCCGCCTCCGGCGCCGCGGACAAGTTCTACCCCGGCGAGGGCGGCGCTTCCAAGGACGGCCCCTGCGCCGTCTACGGCACCCTCTTCTTCGGCAAGGACGCCTTTGGCGTGGTGGACCCCGAGGGCATGGGCATGGAGATGATCATCAAGGACGCCGCCCAAATCGGCGGTCCCCTGAACCAGTTCTCCACCGTGGGCTACAAGTTCGAGAGCGCGGCCAAGATCCTCTACCAGAACCGCATGGTCCGCGTAGAATCCTGCTCCGCCTACTCCTCCATCGACGAGGCCAATTAACCTTGTAGGGGGCGGCGCCCTCGACGCCCCGTGCCTGTGTCGAAACGCACACGCGGGCCGTCCGGGGGCCGGCCCCTACAGAGAAAGGAGCCACCATGCGCTATCCGAAACTGAAAGCCCCTGCAAGGCGTCAGGTCCTGATCGACCGCTTCCGGGGCTATGAGCACTTGCCCCAGGTCTCCGCCGGAGCCTTCTATGAGATGGAAAACCTCTCCGGGGAACAGGCCCCCCTTCTCACGGTGCGCCGCCGCCGTCAGCCGCTGGAGCGGCTGGACGGCTGCCCCGTGGAGTGGATCTTAGCCGTGGGCGGGCGGGGGACCCCCGTGGTCCTGGACGGCGACGGGACACTCTGGTCCCAGGGCTGCGCCCTGCCCCGCCTGCTGGAGGGCACCGTAGGCCTGCTGGCAACGGAAGCTCAGAGCGGTTCGGTGGAGATCACCCGGCGGCAGGAGCTGCTGGAGCTGCTGGTCAGCACCGGGACCCATAGCTTTGTCTACAGCGCCTCCGCCGCACGCTGGGTCGGCGCGGACGGGAGCCTCCCGGCGGACGCCTTCGCCCTCCAGTCCCCGGCGGACGGCACCGAGCTCACGGTCCGCTATACCTACCGGCTGGAGAACCGCGAGCTGCGGCGTCTCGTCTTCTTAGGCGGCTGGGTCTGCATCTTCCCCGACGGGAAGTACGCCAACACCGTCAAGCTCCGCCAGGGCCAGGAGATGGAGGAGGGGGTGGACTACGGCAGCATCGGCCAGTCCAACATGAGCGACGTGGGCACGGCCTGCTTCGAGGCCTGCGGCCCCGACGGAACGCCCCGGACCGTCACCTGGGCCGACGCCGCCCCGGAGAGCGGCTGCTGGGTGGACACCTCTGAAACCGAGCCGAAGCTCCGGGCCTGGTCCGAGAGCCAGGGCCTCTGGGTGGAGGTCAGCCCCTATGTCAAATGCGCCCTGCCCGGCATTGCCGCGGGTCTGCGGGCCGGAGACGGCGTGGAGCTCTCCTGCCGCGTAGACCGGAACGTGGAGGACTACCTGGCCCTGGAGCGCTTCTGGCAGGGCGCCTTCGTGCTGACCCAGGCTTATCACGACCCCGGCTCCGTCTCCCGCCCGGAGGGGACGGAGGACTATCTGATCCTCAGCGGCGTCCTCCCCCACAGCTACGAGTTCGAAATGCCCCTCCACGGGCGGAGCTACTTCACCGTGACCCGCCCGCTGCCGGAGATGGACTTCGTGGTGGAGGCCGCCAACCGGCTCTGGGGCTGCCGCTGCGGCGGCGGCGTCAACGAGCTCTACGGCAGCAAGTTAGGCGACTTCCGCAACTGGAGCGTCTTCGAGGGCCTGTCCACCGACAGCTACCGGGTCGCCAGGGGCCACGACGGCCCCTACACCGGCGCCGCGGTCCTGGGGGGCTGCCCCCTCTTCTTCCGGGCCGACTGCCTGGAAAAGCTCTATCCCTCCGCCGCCGGGGACCACGGAGTCGTCACCGTCAGCCTCAGCGGCATCGAGGCGGGCAGCGCCGCCAGCGCCGTGGTCATCGGGGACCGGCTCTACTACAAATCCGCCGACGGCGTCTGCGTCTACAACGGCACCCTGCCGACCCTGGTCTCCGGAGCTCTGGGGGACAAGCGCTATCACGACGCCGTGGCCGGGGTCAAGGGCAGCCGCTGCTACTTCTCCATGCTGGACGAGGCCAACAAGGCCCATCTCTTTGTCCTGGACACGGAGACCGGCCTCTGGTATCGGGAGGACGACACCCGCTTCCTGTACTCCTATTCCGCGGAGGGAAAGCTCTATCTCTTCGTCCCGGACCACGTTCTGCCCGCCTGCCTAAAGGAGACCGACGACAGCCAGGGCGTGCGCTGGCTGGCCGAGACCGGCGACCTGCTGCCCCGGCTGGGAACAGGCCGCAGCGTGACCCGCCTGCGGCTGCTGGCCCGACTGGACCCCGGCGCGGAGCTGCGCGTCTATGTGAGCTTCGACGGCGGCCCCTGGCTGCGCAAGGGGGAGTTCTACGGCAACAGCCTCCACGCCCAGAGCTTCCCCCTCCTGCCCCGGCGCTGTACCCGGCTCCGGCTGCGCCTGGAGGGCGTGGGCGGCATGGAGCTCCACCAGCTGAGCTGGCTGACGGAGGCCGCCCGGGAGTGACCCCGCCGTAGGGCGGCCAAACCTCTGGCCGCCGCCCCCGCCGTAGGGCGGCCAGACCTCTGGCCGCCGCCCCCGCCTGGAGACAGTCGTAGGGGCCGATGCCCACATCGGCCCTACTTTCCCCGCACGAAACAGACTTGAGAACAGAGGAGAACGATATGGAATTCTTAGAACTTCCCCCCCGGCCTATGGGGGACTCGGCGGCGCAGATCACTCAGCTCTGGGAGGCCCTGTTCCGACTGACGGAGCAGCTCAACGCCCAGCGCAGCGCCGCGGGGAGGCGCTCATGAGCGAGGCAGAGGTCTTAGCGCTGCTGCAAGCCATCGCCTTTGCCGACTACACGGACTACGTCTGGATTGAGGACGGCGAGGTCCACATCCGGGACAGCCGGGAGCTGAGCGCCAACCAGCGGGCCGCCATCGCCGGCATCAAGGACACGGGCAAGGGCGTGGAGCTCAAGCTCCACGACAAGCAGAAGGCCCTGGAGCTGCTGGTCAAGCTCCAGGGGCTCTTCTCCCAGTCGGAGGAGGAGGCCGTCTGCGTCCGCTTCGAGGGCGACGCCGAGGAGCTGAGCCTATGAGAACGGATGCGAGGTCGAGACGCCACCTCATCCGTCATCGGGCTTGCGGGAGACGCCCGATGCCACCTTCCCCTCAAGGGGAAGGCTGTGCAAGGAGGAATTGATTTGACGGAATTAACCATCGAGCGCCCCAACGAAAAGCAGCGGGCCATGCTGGAAGCCCGGACCAAGCACGTCGGCTTCGGCGGTGCACGGGGCGGCGGCAAGAGCTGGGCCGTGCGCACCAAGGCCAAGCTCCTGGCCCTGCGCTATCCGGGCATCAAGCTGCTGATCGTCCGCCGGACCTACCCGGAGCTCATCAACAACCACATCCAGATCCTGCGGCAGGAGCTGCGCCTCGTGGGGACCTACAACGACAAGGACAAGGTGTTCCGCTTCCGCAACGGCTCCACCCTCCACTTTATGTACTGCGCCAAGGACGGGGACCTGGACCGGCTCCAGGGCGTGGAGTACGACGTGATCTTCCTGGACGAGGCCACCCAGCTCACGGAGTTCCAGATGAAGACCATCACCGCCTGCCTGCGGGGCGTCAACGACTTCCCCAAGCGCATTTACTACACCTGCAACCCCGGCGGCCAGGGCCACGGCTACATCAAACGCATCTTTTTGGAGCGCCGCTACGAGCCGGGAGAGGACCCGGCGGACTACAGCTTCATCCAGAGCCTTGTCACCGACAACCAGGCCCTGCTGAAGCGCCAGCCGGACTATATCAAGCAGCTGGAGGCCCTGCCGGAAAAGCTGCGCCGGGCCTGGCTGGACGGAGATTGGGACGTGTTCGAGGGCCAGTTCTTCGAGGACTTCCGCAGTGCGCCGGACGCCGCGAAATGCGCCGCGGCAGGGCTGAGCCCGGAGGAGGCCGCCGCCCAGGGCCGCTGGACCCACGTGCGCAGGCCCTTCGACCCGCCCGCCGGGTGGAAGCTCTACCGCTCCTTCGACTGGGGCTACTCCAAGCCCTTCTCCTGCGCCTGGTGGGCCGTGGACTACGACGGGCGGCTCTACCGCATCTTAGAGCTCTACGGCTGCACCCGGAACCCCAACGAGGGGGTCAAATGGACCCCGGACGAGGTGTTTCGCCGCATCCGGGAGATGGAGGACCAGCATCCCTGGCTCCGGGGCCGGAGCATCGAGGGGGTGGCGGACCCGGCCATCTGGGATGCCTCCGGCGGCGAGAGCATCGCCGAGACCGCCGAGCGGTATCGGGTCTACTTCTCCCCCGGCGACCACAAGCGCATCCCCGGCTGGCTCCAGTGCCACTACCGGCTGCGTTTTGACGAAGAGGGGCTGCCCATGCTCTACGTCTTCGATACCTGCATGGCCTTCCTGCGGACCGTGCCCACCCTGGTCTACGACGAGACCCGCCCCGAGGACCTGGACACGAGCGGAGAGGACCACGTGGCCGACGAATGGCGCTACCTCTGCATGGCGCGGCCGTTAACTCCCAAAAGCCCCGTCCCGGCCGTCCCCGCCCCGCTGCGATGGGGAGACCCGCTGGGATAGATCATCCTCATTCCGATACAACTGCCAGACCAGGACGGCCAGGACGGGGGAAAGTATCATTCCCGCCACCCCAAACAGCCGGTAGCCCGCGTAGAAGGCCATCAGCGTCGCCAGCGGGGGCAGACCCAGCTGCCGCCCCACCAAATGGGGCTCCAGCACCGAGCGGGTCAGGGAGGCCGCCCCGTAGAGGGCCAGCAGGCCGAAGCCCAGACCGGAGCGCTCCTGCAAAAAGGAGACCAGGGCCCAGGGGATCAGCACCGTCCCCGTCCCCAGCACCGGCAGAGCGTCCAGCAGGGCGATGATGCCCCCGAAGAGCAGGGGAAACTCCACCCCCAAGAGCCAGAGGCCCAGGGCCAGGAGACCGAAGACCACCAGGCCCAGCTTCACCTGAGCCCTGCACCAGCCCCCGAAAACCGCCCGGGTCCGAGCCCGCAGCTCCCGCAGCCGCTCCAGCCAGGCCTGGGGCAGACGGCGGCGGAGCCAAGCCTTGACCTGGGGCAGGGCGGCGGAAGTCATATAGGTCGCCACGACAGTCGTGACGGTCCCTAAAAACAGCCCCGGTACTCCGGCCACGACCCCGGAGACCAGCCCCGACAGGAAGGCATAGACCGATTCCAGCAGCCCCGCGCCGCCGTCGAAGAGCTCCCCGATCCACCGGATCAGCGGGGCGGCGAGGCCCTCCGGCGCCTTTGCCGCCAGGGCCTCCAGCCCCTCCCGCAGGCTCCGCAGCGTGGGCTGGAGCTGGGCCAGCAGTCCCGGAAGCTGGCGCACCAGCCGCAGCAGCTCCTCCCAGAGGACCCGCCCGAAAAAGCAGAGGACCACGCAGACCAGCAAAAACAGCCCTGTGACGCAAAGGCCGGAGCGCCCCCACCGGGGCAGGGGCGTCCGGCGGCCAAGGGCCGCCACGGCGGGCTCCGCCGCCGAAGCCAGCAGATAGGCCAGCAGGAAGGGCAGCAGCAGCGGCAGCAGGGCGAAGCCCAGGCACGCCGCCGCCAGCAGGGCCCCCGCCTTCATCAGAGGCTTTTTGTACCGTTGGAGCTGCATCGGGAGCCACCGCCTTTTTTTCGGGATTTTATATTCAAAGTATATCCGCTTTCATCCGCAAACATACGGGAAAGGAGAACGATATGATTTTCACAAAACAGTGGTTCCGGGCGGCGCTGATCCGCGCCGTCAAGACCGTCGCCCAGGCTGCCGTGGGCCTGATCCCCGCCGCCGTCACCATCGCCGAGGTGGACTGGCGCACCGTGATCGGCTGCGCCCTGCTGGCTGGCCTGAGCTCCCTGCTGACCTCCCTGGCCGGCCTGCCGGAGGTCGAATAACCGGGGGTCTCATGGAACTCATCGAATCATTATTAACGAACAACCCCTGCTATCAGGCCAATCTGGAACCGGCGGACGAGCGCTATGCGGCCTTCCAGCGCAGCGGCCCCAGGGGGCTGATGCTGCACTCCGTGGGCTGCAATCAGCCCAAAGCCCTGGTCTTCGTCCGAGGCTGGGACCGGGCGGACTATGACCGGGCCTGCGTCCACGCCTTCGTTGACGCCGGGACCGGGGCCGTCTGGCAGACCCTGCCCTGGAACTACCGGGGCTGGCACTGCGGCGGCCCGGGCAACGACACCCACTTAGGCGTGGAGCTCTGCGAGAGCGCCGCCCTCCGCTACACCGGGGCCAACCGTTTTGAGGTCCTGGACCGAGAGACGGCCCTGGCCGACTGCGCCAGGACCTACCGGGCCGCGGTGGAGCTTTTTGCCCGCCTCTGCCGCACCTACGGCCTGGACCCCTGGACCGCCGTCTGTTCCCATAAGGAGGGCGCCCAGGCAGGCATCGCCAGCGACCACGGGGACCCGGAGCACTACTGGTCCGGCCTGGGCACGGGCTACACCATGGACGGCTTCCGGGCCGACGTGAGCGCCGCCCTGGCGACCGCGGCGCCCTTCCCCAAGCCCGAGGCCCCCGCGGACCCCACACCAGACCCCGGGACCCCCGCCGGGCCAACGCCGGAGGCGGAGACCCCCACGACGCCGGAGACCCCCACAGAGCCGACGCCTGAGCCCGCGTCCCCAACGCCTGAGCCCGCCCCGGAAGCGCCCGCCTCCGAGCTGCCCTACACGGACGTGGACCCCCGGGACTGGTACGCCGACGCCCTGCGCTGGGCCGTGGAGAAGCACATTTTCGGCCCCGGCCAGCTCTTCCGCCCCGAGGCCCCCTGCACCCGCGCCCTGGCCGTCGTCCTGCTCCGCCGCCTCTGGAACGCCCTGCAAACCGGCTGAGAAGAGCATACCCGCGAAAAAACCATCCCCAGGAGACCCGATGCGGATCTCCTGGGGATGGTTATCATCTTACTTTTTACTTCTTCCTTCTTACCTCGTCCGTGCGGGGGGACGGCGGGGGTAGTGGTATAACGCCGTAGGGGCGCTTATCAAGCGCCCGCGGATGCGCTGTAGGGTGCGGCTCTTATCCGCCGCAGGCGGATGAGCCGCCCGGTTTGCGGAGCAAACAATCGTTTGCGTCAGCAAACGATCCAGCCGCGTCTCGTTTTCGGGACCGGGCTGGATTTGCCTGCGGCAAATGCGCTCGTTCCGAGCGCCGGGCCGCTCACCCTGCGGGTAAGAGCGGCCCCTACATCTTTCCCTCTTACTTTTTACTTCTTACCTCGTCCGGGCGGGGACCGGCGGGCAGATTGCCCGCGCTACAGGCGGGGAACGGCGGACGGCTGAGAGCCGTCCCTACGGGCGGGTCTGTTGCCTGTTGCCCGTTGCCTGTTGCCTGTTGCCTGTTGCCTATTCCTCCGTCTCCCGGTTGACCTTTTCGATGGAGATGACCTTGCTGCCCTCCTCCAGGCGCATGACGCGGACGCCCTGGGCGGTACGGCCATAGACGTTGATGTCGGCGGTCCGCATCCGGATGATGACGCCGTTGTTCTCGATGACCATCAGGTCCTCGTCGCCGGAGACCACCTGGACCTCGGCTACGGGGCCGGTCTTGTCGGTCAGGCCGTAGGCCATCATGCCCTTGCCGCCCCGGCTCTGGGGCAGGGTACGCTCGCCGCTCTCGTCGGGTTTCAGGAAGGCGGACAGCTCCGTGCGCTTGCCGTAGCCGTTCTCCGTGACCGAGAGCAGGGTCTTTCCCTCCTCGTAGATAGCGGCGCCCACGATGCAGTCATCCTCCGCCAGGGTGATGCCCCGGACGCCGAAGGCGGTGCGGCCCATGCAGCGCACGTCGTTCTCGTCAAAGCAGATGCCCATGCCCTGCCGAGTCGCCAGCAGGATCCTCCGCGCCCCGTCGGTGCGCAGAACGGTGATGAGCCGGTCGTCCTCCTCCAGGGTAATGGCCCGGATGCCGGCCTTGCGGGCGGTGTTGAGCTCCGAGAGCATGACCCGCTTGACGGTGCCCTTGCGCGTCACCATCATCAGGTACTCGTCCTCCGAGAACTCCCGCAGCGTGACCCAGGCCGTGACGAACTCCCCGGCCTCTAAGGGCAGGACGTTGACCATGGCGGTGCCCCGGGCGGTGCGGCTGGCCTCGGGGATCTGGTAGCCCTTCTTCCGGTGGCACTTGCCCAGGTTCGTGAAGAAGAGGATATAGTCGTGGGTGGAGGCGGCGAAGATGTCCTTCACGAAGTCCTCCTCCTTGAGGTTGGCCGCGCTGACGCCCCGGCCGCCGCGGCGCTGGGCCCGGTACTCGGCGACGGGCATCCGCTTGACGTAGCCCAGCTCCGAGACCGTGAAAACGCAGTCCTCCTCCTCGATGAGATCCTCGATGTCCAGCTCGTCCTCCACCTCCTGGATCTCGGTCAGGCGGTCGTCGCCGTACTTGTCCCGGATCTGGAGCAGCTCGTCCCGGAGGATGCCCTTGACCAGATTGATGTCCGCGAGGACCGCCTGGTAATAGGCGATCTTCTCCTCTAACTCCTTGTACTCGGCCTCCAGCTTCTCCCGCTCCAGGCCCTGGAGGGCCTTCAGGCGCATGTCCAGAATGGTCTGGGCCTGGATCTCCGAGAGGCCGAAGCGCTCCATCAGGCGCTCCTTGGCGTCGTCGTAGGCGGAGCGGATGATGCGGATGACCTCGTCGATGTTGTCCTGGGCGATCAGCAGGCCCTCCACGATGTGCGCCCGCTCCCGGGCCTTCTTCAAATCGAATTCGGTGCGGCGGATGATGACCTGCTCCTGGAAGCTCAGGTACTCGTCCAGCACGTTCCGCAGGGTCAGGCAGCGGGGCTGGCTCTGGTCGTCCACCAGGGCCAGCATGTTCACCGAGAAGGAGGACTGGAGGGCCGTCTGGGCGAAGAGCCGGTTCAGCACCACCTGGGGATTGGCGTCCTTTTTGAGCTCGATGACAATGCGCATCCCGTTGCGGTCCGATTCGTCCCGCAGGTCGGAGATGCCCTCCAGCCGCTTGTCCTTGACCTGCTCGCCGATGTTCTCCACCAGCTTTTTCTTGTTGACCTGGTAGGGCAGCTCCGTGACGATGATGCGGACGCGGTTCTGGCCGTGCTCCTCAAACTCCGTGCGGCCCCGGACCAGGATGCGGCCCCGGCCCGTGGCGTAGGCGGCGCGGATGCCGCTGCGGCCCATAATGATGCCTCGGGTGGGGAAATCGGGGCCCTTGATGAACTGCATCAGGTCCCCCAGCTCCGCCTCGGGGTTGTCTAAAACGCAGAGACAGGCGTCGATGACCTCCCGCAGGTTGTGGGGCGGAATGTTGGTAGCCATACCCACAGCGATGCCGCTGGAGCCGTTCACCAGCAGATTCGGGAAGCGAGAGGGCAGGACCTTGGGCTCCTTGCGGGTCTCGTCGAAGTTGGGGACCCAGTCCACCACCTGCTTGTCGATGTCCCGGAGCATCTCGTTGGAGAGGCGGGACATGCGGGCCTCGGTGTAGCGGTAGGCCGCCGGGGGGTCGCCGTCGATGGAGCCGAAGTTTCCGTGGCCGTCCACCAGGGGGCAGCGCATGGAGAAGTCCTGGGCCATCCGGACCATGGCGTCGTAGACGGAGGCGTCGCCGTGGGGGTGGTAGCGGCCGATCACGTCGCCCACGCAGGTGGCGGACTTGCGGAAGGGCTTGTCGGAGGTCAGCCCGTTCTCATAGAGGGAATAGAGGATCCTCCGGTGCACCGGCTTCAATCCGTCCCGCACGTCCGGCAGCGCCCGGTCCACGATGACGGACATGGAGTACTCCATAAAGGAGGTCTCCATCTCCTTGACTAAATCATTCGTAATGATCGCCTGATTGGGAAACAAGATGTCCTCAGGCTTGTAATCTCGGTTTTTTGCCATTGCGTATCGTTCCTTTTCGAGTCACTAGTGACCAGTCACCAGTCACCAGGGATTCTGTAAGATTTTGTTTTAGTCACCAGTAACCAGTCACAAGTCACCAGGGATTCTGTAAGATTTTGTTTTAGTCACCAGTAACCAGTCACAAGTCACCAGGGATTCTGTAAGATTTTGTTGCGTCATCAGAGACCAGTCACCAGTCACCAGGGATCAGTTAAAAAATGGCTCAATCACTTTTCTTGTGGGATGAGCAAAGTTGACAATTGAATAAAACGAAACCTCGAAGTAGGATAAAGAAGCATCTTGCCGGATGTACTTACTTAATCAAACCCGAGGTTTCACCATGGATTATACAACAGAAA